>CAVHYN010000088.1:31089-37445 GCA_963640245.1 Bulleidia sp. | reverse complement strand
CCTCAGATGTAGCGATTACAACTACAGCCATTGATGAATATGTCAATACGCTGACCCAGTAAAAACAGAAAGAACCCCGCATGTTTTCGAAAGCATGCGGGGTTCTTTTTTTTGTTGGAAATTATTTTGATTTTTTCTCTTTTTTCTCCGCCTTTGCAGGCGCTGCCAGACTGTATTTCTCGGCATAGGCATTGAAACACTCCTGGTAAGCCTCATCGCGCATATGGCGGACACTTTTGATGTATTCATGGGTGTCAAATTCTGCGCTGTCGGTCTCGATCATGGCTACCGCCACGTTGGAGCAGTGAGCCGCGATACGCTCGAGATTAGTCAGCAGATCGTTGAAGGCAAAGCCCTGCTGGAATTCGCATTTTCCTTCCCGAAGGCGGGTGATATGACGATTCTTCAGCTCATTGCACAGCATGCCGATGAGCTCACGAAGGGGTTCTACCTTTTTCGCCTCTTCCAGGGCATCGTTGCAGAAGGCATCTACGGTCAGATCCGTGATTTCACGGATGGAAGCACTTAAGACAGCGATTTCTTCCTGAGCGGATTCGGAGAAGTTGATTTTTTTCTCTGCCAGCTCCTTGGCTACCTTGGAGATATTGACTGCATGGTCGCCCAGACGCTCAAAATCGCTGAGCGTATGAAGAAATTCAGAGACCTGTTTGGTCTGCAGATCGTTCAGAGGCTGTCCGGTCAGCTGCATCAGATAGGTGCCTAACTTGTCTTCGTATTTATCAATCAAATTTTCCTTTTCCTGGATTTTATTATACTTATCCGGGGAGAAGTCCTTTAAGAGGGCGAAGGAACGGCTCAGGTTCTTGCGCGCTTTTTTTGCCATGCCGTTCATCGCGGTATGGCTCTGGGTGATTGCCAGGGCAGGATAAGCAAGGAAACGCTCCTCCAGGAGATCAAAATCCGCCTGCTCCTCCAGCTCCTCCGGATCGTCCTTAATCAGCCAGAATACCAGCTTTTCGATCAGGCGGATAAAGGGCACCAGTACCAGAATGGTCGCCATACGGAAACCGGAATTTAAAAGGGCGATGCTTACAGGGCTCATGGTTAGATTCATAAAAGGAAAATGAACAAAAGCATGAACCGTATAGAAAACAATGGACCAGAAAATCATGCCGAAGAGGTCATTCAGCAGATAGATCAGGGCGGTCCGCTTTCCATTTTTATTTGTACCGATAGAAGAAAGAAGTACCGGACATGCCGCGCCTACGCCGATACCCATGGTGATGGGAAGGGCAGCTGCAAAGGTAATACTTCCCGTGACAGACAGAGCCTGCAAAATACCGATAGAAGCAGAAGCACTTTGAAGAACAGCAGTGAAAGCGATACCTACGAGCATACCCATGAATGGATTTTCAAAGGTGGTTAAAAGGCTGACAAACTGCGGATTTTCCTTCAGGGGAGATACCGCACCGCTCATGGTCTGCATGCCGACCATCAGGATCGAGAAGCCGAGCATGATGTCACCGACATTTTTATATGTCGTCTTCTTGACAAACATCTTGAAAATGATGCCGACGATGGCTACAAGAGCTGAAATGGTCGCCGTGGACAGAAGCTGTGCGATGCCGCTTGAGCCGTCGATATAGGACAGACAGAGAATCCAGCCGGTCACGCTGGTACCGATATTGGCACCCATAATGATACCGATAGCCTGAGCTACCTTCATCATACCGGAGTTTACAAAACCTACCACCATGACTGTAGTAGCGGAAGAAGACTGGATGATGGCGGTGACGGCAGTTCCAAGAAGAATGCCCTTCAGGGGCGTGTTGGTAAGCTTATAGAGCACCAGCTCCAGCTTATTTCCTGCCACACGCTTCAGCCCGTCGCCCATCATGGACATACCAAAAAGGAATAAGGCAACACCGCTTAAGAGGGTCAGGATAAGTGTAAATCCATTCATTTGTTTTTCTCTCCTATGTGTTTTTTACACGAACAGCTCTATTATAAAATAATTTACCTGTGTTTTACAATCCCTTAACCAGATTTTTATAAAAAAGTACAGGCCGAGATCTCTTGAAATGAAAAAATGTCTCTGATAAAATAGCCGGTGGAAAAACAATAGAAAGTGTGAAACAATGGACAAGAAAGAAGAAATAAAGAGAGAAATCCGGGATCTGCGGCATCAGCTTCATGGCTGTCCGGAGCTTTCCGGAGAGGAAAAAATAACGAAAGCTAAGTTGTGGAAATTTCTGGAAGAGCATACGGGCTTAGAGCTTTGTGACTGCGGGGAGGGCTTTTATGCTGCTTACCGCTGCGGGATGCAGGGACAAAAAAAGAAAGGACTCGCTTTTCGCGCAGACTATGATGCACTGGCGCTTCCACAGGGCGGTGCCGCCCACCTCTGCGGACACGATGGGCACGCAGCGGCACTTTGCGGAGCCGCCCTTCTTCTGGAATTGCAGGAAAAGGAAGGAAGAAAGCCGGACAGAGATGTCTTCTTCCTGTTTCAGCCTGCCGAGGAGACCGGTGAAGGCGCTATGCCTTGTTGTGAACTTTTTGACAAAGAAGACGTCGAAGAAATCTACGGTGCGCACAACCTGCCAGGCTTTCCATTCGGAGAAGTGTATACAAAGGAAGGTACCTTTGCCTGCGGTTCAGAAGGACTAACCTTACGCTTCATCGGAAAACCCACTCACGCAGCCTACCCGGAGCTTGGAGTCTCACCGGCACCCGCAGTCGGACAGCTTCTGACTGAGATTCCATCTTTTTTAAATAAGAAAGAACTCGGCTACGGCGGCATGGTGCTGTGTACAGTCATCGGTGTGCAGATGGGCGAAAAGGCCTTCGGTGCAGCGGCAGAAAAGGCAGAAGTGTGGCTGACTCTTCGGGCGGAGCGGGGCGCAGACCTGGAAAAGCTGCGTAAAAAGGTGCTAAGCCGAGCCGAAGAGCTGGCAAAACAGGGTGGCCTTATTCTGGAAACTGATGAACAGGATGTATTCCCCGCCACCGAAAATGACAAAGCCTGCGCCGAGAAGGTCTTGAAAGCCTGTGATGGTCATATCCTGTCAGAGCCCATGCGCTGGAGTGAAGACTTTGGCCACTACCTGAACCATTGCCGGGGCACGTTCTTCGGTATCGGAGCGGGAGAGGAGCAGCCGGGACTACATACAGAGGCTTACGAATACCCAGACGAGTTGCTGATGCGGACGGCAGAGAACTTCCTGAAATTGATATAGATTACGGATATAGAAGGATAACGTTTGGAGGGACAAAAGATGCTGATACGCTTATTTTCTTATATCAGGCAATATAAAAAATACGCTGCTCTGGCTGTGGCCTGCATTCTGACAGAGGGAATCTTTGAGCTGTCGGTGCCATTTATCATGGCCGATCTGATCGATGTGGGCGTGACGAACGGAGATAAAACCTACATCTATATCAAAGGTCTGCAGATGGCAGGCTGTGCACTGATTGCTCTGGTGCTGGGACTGGGAAGCGCCCGGTTTGCAGCATTGACCGGGCAGGGTCTGGGTGCGGAGCTTCGTAAGGCAGAGTATGAGAAGCTGCAGGGCTACTCCTTTGCCAATATCGATCATTTCCGCTCATCTTCCCTGGTGACCCGCCTTACCAGTGACGTGACGAATATTCAGAATGCGGTTTCTATGGGGATGCGACCCTTTGTTCGGGGACCGATGATGCTGGTAGTGGCTACCGGAATGGCCTTTTCCATCAACCATACCCTGGCCATTGTCTTCTTTGTGGCTTTGCCCATCCTGGCTGCAGCCCTCTTTACGATTACCACGAAGGTCGGGCCTCTCTATTCCCGAATGCAGGATGCGATTGACAGTGTAAACCGGATTATTCAGGAAAATCTGACAGCAGTGCGCATCGTCAAGGCCTGTGTCCGGGGTGACTACGAGGTCGAGAAGTTCGAGGAGGGCAATCGGAACCTTCGAAAGGAGTCGGAGACGGCCTTTCGCTTAGCAGCCCTCAACATGCCAGCCATGCAGTTTGTCATGTACGGTACGATTCTGGCCATCCTATTCTTTGGCGGCCACCTGATTCAGAGTGGGGAAATGAAGGTCGGAGAGCTGACCGGATTTTTGAGCTATGTGCTGCAGGTTTTGAATTCCCTGATGATGATTTCGAATGTATTTCTGATGCTGACCCGTTCTGTGGCTTCCGGTGCAAGAATCCTGGAGGTGATCGATGAGAAGGTGGATCTGACCGATGAAAAGGCTCGGGACATCCAGGTGGAGCAGGGCAGTGTCGACTTCGAGCATGTGTGGTTCAAGTATAAAAAAGAGGCAAAGGAATACGTGCTTTCGGATATTTCCTTCCATATAAAAGCAGGACAGACCGTGGGTATCATCGGCCAGACCGGTGCAGCCAAGTCTACGCTGGTACAGTTGATTCCGAGACTTTATGATGCGACCGAAGGTGTCGTAAAGGTGGATGGTGTGCCGGTGCAGGAGTATCCGATGACGCATCTTCGGGATGCGATTGCCATGGTATTGCAAAAAAATACCCTGTTTTCCGGAAGTCTTCTTTCCAACCTGCGCTGGGGAAAAGAGGATGCATCTATGGAAGAGATCGAGGAGGCCTGCCGGATTGCCTGCGTGGACGAGGCGCTGGAGCGGCTGCCGGACGGCTATGAGACGGAGATGGGACAGGGCGGTGTCAATGTATCCGGCGGACAGAAGCAGCGAATCTGCATCGCCCGTGCACTCTTAAAGAAACCGAAAATTCTGATTCTCGACGATTCCACCAGTGCTGTGGATACCGCCACGGAAGCAAAGATCCGGGAGCGGATGGGAGCGGCCTTGCCGGATATGACGAAAATCATCATCGGACAGCGGATTTCCTCAGTGCGGCATGCGGATCAGATCATCATTCTGGATGACGGACGACTCAGCGACATCGGCACCCATGAGGAGCTGCTGGAGCGCAGTGAAATCTATCAGCAGATTTACGAATCTCAGAAGGAAGGAGTGGAGCTTTAATGGCAAAGTACAGCTATGTGGGCTACAAGCGGCCTAAGAATACGAAGAATACCCTGAAGCACCTCCTTCATTATATGGGACTCCACAAGTGGATGTTTTTGCTGGTGGGGCTTCTGGTTTGCATCAGCACCGGAGCCGGTGTCATGGGAACCTACCTTTTAAAACCGGTCATCAATCGCTTTATCATGCCCGGAGATATGAAGGGACTTTTCAGTGCCGTGGCAGCTATGGGCATCATGTACCTTTGCGGAGCGCTGGCAACCCTGGCTTACAACCAGCTGATGATCAAATCGGCTCAGACCGTGGTGCAGGAGATAAGAAGCGACCTTTTTGCTCATGTACAGACTCTGCCCTTAAGCTATTTTGACGCGCACACTCACGGAGAGCTGATGAGCCGTTTTACGAACGACGTGGATACGGTGCAGGAGGCCATGAACAATAGCTTTGCGATGGCGATTCAGAGCTTTCTGACTCTGGTAGGAACCATTGTAATGATGATGGTTCTCAGTATACAGCTGACCCTGATTGTCATGGTATTTCTGATTCTCATGGGCATCTTTATCCGGACAAACAGCAAACGGAGCCGGAAATATTATCAGCGGCAGCAGGCAGAGCTTGGCAGGATTAATGGCTTCGCAGAAGAAATGATGGCGGGTCAGAAGGTGGAGAAAATTTTCAACCATGAGAAAATCAATTTTGATATCTTTTGCGGCCTCAATGAGAATTTTCGGAAGGAATCGACGGATGCACTGACTTACACGGGTATGCAGGTTCCTACAGTGGTAAGTCTTTCCTATTTAAACTATGCAGTGTCTGCCTGCATGGGCGGCATCTTCACGCTGAACGGTCTTTTGGATATCGGAAGTCTGTCCTCCTATCTGGTCTTTGTACGTCAGAGCGCCCTGCCCATGAATCAGTTCACAGCCCAGATTAACCAGATTCTGACTGCATTGGCCGGAGCGGAGCGTATCTTTGAGCTGATGGAGGCAGAGCCGGAGGTAGACGAGGGTGAAGTGAGCCTTTGTAATGTACTGGAAGAAAATGGAAAACTCAAGGAAACCGCAGAGCATACCGGTCAGTTTGCATGGAAGCTTCCGGCGGCGGAGCCCGGAGGAAAACCAGAGCTTAGGAGGCTTCGGGGTGATGTAAAATTTGAGGACGTAGTCTTTGGCTATGTGCCGGAAAAGCATATTTTAAATGGCATTTCCCTCTATGCCAAGCCGGGGCAGAAGATCGCCTTCGTCGGCAGCACAGGAGCCGGAAAAACCACAATTATCAACCTGATTAACCGGTTCTATGAGATTGAAGCGGGAACCATTACCTATGACGGCATCGATATCCGGCGAATCAAAAAGGAAGATCTGCGTCATTCTCTGGCCATGGTTATCC
>CAVHYN010000088.1:0-31079 GCA_963640245.1 Bulleidia sp. | reverse complement strand
TGGTTATCCAGGAAACGCATCTCTTTACCGGAACCATCGCCGATAACATCCGTTATGGAAAACTTGGTGCCAGCGACGAGGAGGTGCGGGAGGCAGCCCGGATTGCCAATGCGGATTCCTTCATCCGTCGCCTGCCGGACGGCTATGACACCATGCTTCACAGTGACGGCAGCAACCTCTCCCAGGGTCAGCGGCAGCTGATCGCGATTGCAAGAGCGGCCATTGCGAAGCCACCGGTACTGATTCTGGATGAGGCCACCAGCTCCATCGATACCAGAACAGAGCGGCTCATCGAGAAGGGTATGGATGCCATCATGGACGGCCGGACAGTATTTGTTATCGCCCACAGGCTTTCCACGGTTCGCAATTCCAAGGCGATCATGGTGCTCGAAAAGGGCGAAATCATCGAGCGGGGCGACCACGAGGCACTGCTTGCACAGAAGGGACGGTATTATCAGCTCTATACCGGTCAGTTTGAGTTGGAGTAAGGCGAGAAACAATTCCGGGAATTGTTTGAAGATTGTCTATTTTTTATCTTAGTTGTATCTTGGATCCAATTATGCTAAAGTATGTATTGGACAAGAGGCATGAGAGGAGGAAAAAGCAGATGAAGATCGGCTTTACAGAGCTTCTGGTTGTTTTGATTGTAGCCTTGTTTGTCATCGGACCGGACAAGCTTCCGGAGTTTGCGAAGAAGCTGGGAGAAGCCCTGGCAGAGTTTCGCAGATATTCAGAATCCGCGACGAAGGATATCAAAGAAAGTATCGTAGAGCCCCTGGAGGAGGCACAGAAGCCTTTGAGGGAAGCGATTGAGCCGCTCCGGGAGACAGAAAAAGAGATTCGCGGAAATGTAAAAGAGCTTCAGTCCTCGATCGAGCAGCTGGGGAAGCCTGCCGGAAAGCCGGAACAGGCAGAGGCTGCACCGGAGCCTGAAGAAGAGCTGGATAAAAACAGGGAAATGCCGGAAAATGAAGAAAGGAGTAACGAAGATGAAGATAGGAACCACGGAACTGCTGGTGATTCTGGCAGTGGTAGTGATTATCTTTGGACCGACACAGATTCCGAAGCTGACCAAGATGTTCGGGAAGAGCGTGAAGAGCTTTAAGGACGGACTTGGTGAGGACGAGGATGATAAGGTGACAAAGGATGAAAGCAGGAAAGACGCATAAGGCTGAGAATCCGGATGGGGAAATGAGTCTCTCCGGGCATCTGAGAGAAATGCGGAACCGGATCTTGATTTGTCTTGTACTTCTTTTTGCAGCGATGCTTGTGGCGTTGGCATTTTCACCCAGACTGGTGGAGCTTTTGCTTACGCTTGGAAGGACAAACGGATATCAGTTTATATATATTTCTCCCCAGGAGCTTTTGATTGAGTACTTTTCGCTATCCTTGATTGCAGGTATCTGCATAACGCTTCCGATGATTTTTTATCAGATCTGGGCTTTCGCGAAGCCAGGAATGAAGTCGGGAGAAAATGCTTTTTTTCTTTTTGCCATGTTATTCGGGCTTTTGAGCTTTTGCGTTGGCATCTTATTCGCCTGGAAGGTGATGCTGCCCTTTATGCTGAATTTCTTAAGTACGCTGAACGGGACAAGCGAAGTGACGGCAGCCATCAGTGTTCAAAATTATATCAGCTTTCTTTTGACGATTTTTCTTGTCTTTGGAGTGATTTTTGAACTGCCGATGGTATCGGTATTGCTGACGAGACTTGGCCTTTTGCGTTCCAGCTGGATGAAAAAGGCAAGAAAACCGGCGATTGTGGTGATTTTCTTTCTGGCAGCCGTGGTGACACCGCCGGATGTAGTATCTCAGACGATGGTTGCCATTCCGGTGATTTTGCTGTATCAGCTGAGTATCTTTCTTTGCAGCCTGATAGAACGAAGAAAAAAAGAATCGTAATTTACAATTAGAACAAAGTTTAAATGAAATAGGAGTAAAAAGATGGGAAAACAAATTTCCAGAAGAACATTTATAAAAGGAATTGCTGCCGGAGCAGTCAGTGCGGCAGCCATCGGCGTACTGCCGAAGCTGGAGTCTTCCTTCAGTAAATCGGAAGGAGCAAAGGGAGCAGCAGAAGGTGCTGCGAAAGCTGCATCCGGGATGACATTTACGCCGGGAACCTATACGGCTTCCGCCAAGGGTATCGCCAGTGATGTTACAGTTACGATGACCTTTGATGAGACCAGCATTACCGACATGCAGATCGATGTATCCGGAGAGACCCCGGATATCGGCGGCAAGGTAGGCGAGGAGATGAAGAGTAAGATCCTCTCCGCCCAGAGCTGCAACGTAGACAGCGTCTCCGGAGCTACGGTTACCTGCGATGCGGTCAAGGCAGCAGCTGCAGACTGTATCTCCCAGGCAAGCGGACAGAGCGTAGCGGTAGAAGAGGCAACAGCCTCCGCAGGCTCAGACTGGCTCGGGGAGGCACCGGAGATCGCAGAAAGTGATATTACCGAGACCCTGGATACCGAGGTTCTGGTAGTCGGCTGTGGTACCGGTGGCTGGATCACAGCGATGACAGCTGCAGAAGAAGGTGCAAAGGTTCTGGTTGTCGAGAAGCGTGAAACTCCTACGGGAATCCGTGAGGATATCGGCGCCATCGGCTCTGCCATTCAGCAAAAGGAGATCGCTGAGAATCCGGAGCTTGCCATTGATAAGATGGAGGCTTTGCAGGAGATCGTGCGCTATGGTTCCGGATATGTAGATTCGGATCTGGTAAAGGTCTGGATCAATGAGTCTGGTGAGATGATCGACTGGCTGACAGGCGTTTTGGAAAATTCTGGAAACTACTATATGAGCCTGGAGGGCGGCATCGGCAATACCGCAGATCCGGGACGTGACAAGGCTTATGCGACCGGCCACAGCCCGCATAAGACTGAGGAGGCTGCAAAGGACGATACGATTACATTGAACAGCACCTTCCAGGCACATTGCGATGAGCTGGGAGTAGAGTGGAAGCTTTCCACAGCTCTGGTGAAGCTTGAGCAGGATGCCTCCGGCAAGGTTACCGGCATCATTGCCCAGGATTGCAATGACGAACATTATATCCGTGTAAATGCTTCCAAGGGTGTCATCGTCTGTGCCGGCGGTTATGCATGCAACACGGATATGATGCAGGCTCTGCAGCCGATGACCCTGGATATGAAGATCAACTACTCCTTGGGTTCCACCTGTGACGGATCCGGAATCAAGGCGATGATGTGGGCAGGAGCGGCTCTCGATCCGACCCATGCATCCATGATGTTCAACCGCTGCTGCTGTCTGCCTACGGAGACTGCAGGCTATAAGACCAACGGAAAATGGTTCTGGTTCGGTGAGCAGCCTTTCCTGAAGGTCAACCTGAA
Source organism: Bulleidia sp. (assembly GCA_963640245.1). Taxonomy (GTDB): domain Bacteria; phylum Bacillota; class Clostridia; order Lachnospirales; family Lachnospiraceae; genus Laedolimicola. The sequence goes on along the minus strand of CAVHYN010000088.1, from coordinate 27,732 downwards.
TGGAAAGCGTTTCTGCAACGAATCCGGCCCTTACGAATTCATGCTTCATTCCATGGAGATGCAGCCCTATCATACCTACTGCGATATCTTCGATGCGAACAACAAGCAGTACGCAGAGCAGTTTGACGAGGTAGGCTGCTGCCGTCTCTTCCCGTTCCCGAACGGTGCGGCAAGCAACATGAGCTATGACTATGTTTGGAGCAAGAATGAGGAGCTTATCGAAGCGGGCTATCTCCAGAAGGCTGACACCCTGGAGGAGCTGGCTGAAAAGCTGAATATCCCCGCAGATAATTTTGTAGAGACCGTAAAGCGTTATAACGAGCTTTGCGCAGCAGGTGTGGACGAGGATTACGGAAAAGAGAAGCATCGTCTGACACCGGTAGATACCGCACCCTACTATGGAATTCGTACCGGTGCATGGCATCTGACCACATTAAACGGCTGCCGGATCAACACGGATATGCAGGTGTTGAATGAAAACGGCGAGGCCATCGAAGGCTTATATGCTACAGGAGACTGCTCCGGCGGTGTATTTGCCACCACATATCCGAACCTGTTTACAGGGCTTGCATGCGGACGTACCATGACATTTGGTCGTCATGCTGCAAAACTGGTTGCCGCAAAGGCATAAAGGAAGGAAAGAGGCTTATGTTCAAAAACACGTTTAAGGGCGGCGTACATCCGAATGACGGAAAACAGTACGCCAAGGACGCGGCGTATCGTTCCTATCTGCCCCAGGGCGAATTGGTATTTCCGATGAGTCAGCATATCGGAAAGCCGGCAAAACCCCTGGTAAAGAAGGGCGATACCGTACTGGCCGGTCAGGTAATTGGTGAAGCAGACGGTTTCGTATCTGCCAATATCATCAGCTCCTGCTCCGGAACAGTGAAGGCTGTAGAGAACAGAAGAACAGCATCCGGTGCAAAGGTACTGTCCGTAGTCATCGAGAATGACGGGCAGTATACATTAGCAGAAGGCATCGGCGCAAAGCGTGATTACAAATCGCTTAGCAAAGAAGAAATTCTCGGAAGTATACAAAAAGCAGGAATTGTAGGAATGGGCGGAGCCGGTTTTCCGGTTCATGTAAAGCTCGCACCGAAGAATGCCGATGAGATTCGCTATGTCATCGCAAATGGTGCAGAGTGTGAGCCTTATATCACCTGTGACGATCAGCTCATGCGTACAAAGAGCATGGAGCTGGCTGAAGGCATGAGAATTTTGCTGAAACTCTTTCCGTCAGCAGAAGGCGTATTCTTAATTGAGGAAAATAAGCCGGAGGCCATCAAAGCGCTGCAGGAAGCCTGTCAGGGAGACGAAAAGCTGAAGGTTCATGCGGCAAAATGCAAGTATCCACAGGGTGGAGAGCGTTCCATCATCCAGGTAATCGCAGGCATCGATCTGAAGCTTGGCATGCTGCCGGCAGATGCAGGCTGTGTCGTAGACAATGTAGCGACGATTTATGCCATCTATCAGGCTGTCTGTCAGTCCACCCCGCTGATGGAGCGTGGATTTACCGTATCCGGAGATGTCGTGAAGGAACCGGCCAATCTGATCGTAAAGATCGGAACAGATATGGCGGAGGTTCTGGAGGCTGCCGGTGGTATTCAGGATGGAAAAGAGGCAGAGAAGTATTTAAGCGGCGGCCCGATGATGGGTATGGCTCTTGCAGATCTGCATGTACCCATCTGTAAGAACAACAATGCCCTGACCGTTCTGGGCGAAGACCCGGTGGCCAAGGCTGAGAAGCAGCGGACAGCCTGTCTGCGCTGCGGACGCTGTACGAGAGTCTGTCCTCTCGGACTTTCTCCTCAGGAGATGATGGATGCTGCGAAGAGAAAGCGCTACGTCCGCTATGAAAAGAAGCTTTATGGTCTGGAATGTATCGCCTGCGGCAGCTGTACCTATGCCTGTCCGGCCAAGCAGCCTCTGATGCAGACCTTCAAGGAAGTAAAGGCTGAGATTATGGCGAGAAAGAGAGCCGCACAGGCGCAGCAGGGAGGTGCGAAGAAATGAGTAAATTGATGAATGTATCCTCAAGCCCCCATGTGCGGAGCCGCCTGACGACAGCCGGAGTGATGTATGATGTAATCCTGGCTCTGATGCCGGCGACCTTTGTAGGTGTCTATCATTTCGGTTTGTCTGCCCTGGCTGTGATTCTGGCTTCGGTTCTGACAGCCGTTCTGACAGAGTTTATCTTTGATTATGTAACCGGAAGAGAAAATACCATCCGGGATGGCAGTGCGGTTGTAACCGGACTTTTGCTGGCACTTTGTCTGCCGGCCGGAGCACCCCTGTATCTGCCGATTCTGGGTAGTCTCTTCGCAATTTTAGTAACCAAATGCTGCTTCGGCGGTTTGGGACATAACTTTATGAACCCGGCACTGTCCGGACGCTGTTTCCTTTTGATATCCTTCGCCAGTGCGATGTCGACCTACTCGGTAGACGGTGTCAGCACGGCTACTCCGCTGGCAGATACGGCTACCTCTCAGGCGCAGAATCTGATGTATGCCATCACCGGTATGGGAAGCGGTGTCATCGGATGTTCCGCAGCGGCTCTGCTGCTTGGCGGCATCTATCTTTTGATCGTAGGCGGCATTACCTGGGAGATCCCGGTATCGGTACTGGTTTCCTTTACTGCCTTTATCGCCCTCTTTGGCGGTCATGGCTTTGATGCGCAGTACCTGCTTTTGCAGCTTTGCGGCGGCGGTATCGTGATGGGAGCCTTCTTTATGGCGACAGATCCGGTCAGCAGCCCGCTTGCAAGCGGTGGTCAGCTGATCTACGGTGTGATCCTCGGTATCCTGGCAGCGGTTTTCCGTGTCTTCGGAAGTTCTGCAGATTCGGTCAGCTATGCGATCATTATTTGCAATATGTTCGTACCTCTGATTGACGAGATTTCTATTCCGGTTCCCTTCGGTTATCGGAAGAAGAAGGAAAAGGGAGGCAAAAAGCTTCCGACGGCAGCGATTGCTCTTTGCGTCATCACTCTGGTAGCAGGTGTAGCCTTAAGCGGTGTATACAAGCTGACCGAGGCCAAGATCGCAGAGCAGGATCTTGCAAAACAGGCGGCTTCCTATCAGGAGGTTTGTCCGGATGCTGTGGAATTTGGCTATGATGAAGCCCTGACTGCTAAGGTAGAGGCCTTGAACGGCGAAGTATATGGCAGTGATTTCGGAAAATCCTATATCAATGATGTCATCGTAGGAAAGGATGCCTCCGGCAATGTAGCCGGCTATGTCATCAGCGCCAGCAGCGGAGACGGTATGGAAGGTGAGATTGCCATGTCCGTAGGTCTCGCAGCAGACGGCACGGTAACCGGACTTTCCTTTACCGTATTGAATGAGACAGCAGGTCTGGGCTCTCTGGTAGGAGAGGATGCCTTCAAGAGTCAGTTCAACGGAGTGAAGGTGGATAAGTTTACTCTACTGAAGTCCGGCGGAGCTTCGGCGGCCGGTGAGATCAACGGTGTATCCGGTGCGACGATCTCCTCCAGTGCAGTCGTCAATGCAGTCAATGCAGCCGTAGACTTCTTTCATACAAATATACAGGGAGGGAATTAAGCAATGAAACCATGTACAGAACGTATTTATAATGGTCTTATTAAAGAAAATCCCACTCTGGTTCTGATGCTGGGTATGTGCCCCACCCTGGCGGTTACGACCTCCAGCATCAACGGATTTGGAATGGGTGTCTCCACCTTGGTGGTGCTTGTGATGTCCAACCTGGTCATCTCCGCACTTAGAAAGGTGATCCCGGATGATGTCCGTCTGCCGGCTTACATCGTTATCGTAGCTTCCCTGGTTACGATAGTGGAACTTTTGATGGAGGCCTATGTACCGAGTATCTATGAATCTCTTGGAATCTATATTCCGCTGATCGTTGTAAACTGTATCATCCTGGGACGTGCGGAGGCCTATGCTTCCAAGAACCCACCGCTTTTGTCCGCCATGGACGGACTTGGCATGGGTCTTGGCTTTACGATTTCTCTTTCCGTCATCGGCCTTATCCGGGAACTCCTCGGATCCGGTACAGCCTTTGGCATCCAGGTGATGCCGGCAGCTTATAAGCCTATCGCGATTTTTGTAAAAGCTCCGGGAGCCTTCCTGGTGCTGGCAGTGCTGGTTATTATCATGAATGCGCTGAAGCTGAAGAATCGTGCCAATGCCATGGTAGAGGGCTGTGATGGCTGCTGTGCTACCTGTTCCCATGCAAAGGATGAAGGAAAGGAGGCGCAGAACTAAATGAAATCTCTGATTTTGATTATCATTACGACAGCGCTGGTCAATAACGTTGTATTAAGCCAGTTTTTGGGAATCTGTTCCTTCCTGGGTGTATCGAGATATATTAAGACCTCCTTCAGCCTGGGTGCGGCGGTTATCTTTGTTATCACGGTAGCTTCCGCAGTAGCAAACCTTCTTTATACCTATGTCCTGATGCCGCTCAATCTGGATTATCTGAAGACGATTGTCTTTATTCTGGTTATCGCGGCTCTGGTGCAGATGGTAGAGATGTTTACAAAGAAAACCTCCCCGCCTCTTTATAAGGCGCTGGGTATTTATCTGCCGCTGATCACCACCAACTGTGCGGTTCTGGGTGTAGCCCTGACCAATGTACAGGATGGTTACAATTTCATCGAGAGCGTCCTGGCAGGCTTCGGTACTGCGGTAGGCTATACCATCGCCATCGTACTTTTGGCCGGTATCCGCAGCCGTGTGGACGAGGAGGCTTTGCCGGGTCCCCTGAACGGTGCGCCTATCGTGCTCATCTGTGCAGCACTGATGGCAATTGCATTTATGGGATTTGGCGGTCTGGCACTGTCATAAGGAGGAGAATATGCAGGAAGTTATTATAGCGACACTGGTAGTAGGTGTAATCGGACTTCTGATTGGCGTAGCTCTGGTGGCAGTCAGCAAGAAGTTCGCAGTGGAGACTGACGAACGTGTCAGCCTGGTAAGAGAGAGCCTCCCGGGCAACAATTGCGGTGCCTGTGGTTATGCAGGCTGTGATGCGGTGGCAGCTGCCATCGTAGAGGGCAAGGCTCCGGTCAATGCCTGTCCGGTCTGTAATGCAGAGGCGGTACAGAAAATCGGAGACATCATGGGTGTGGAAGCAGAGGCAGCTGCCCGCAAGGTAGCCTATGTTCATTGCTCCGGAACCTGTGATAAAACTACGGTTCGTGCCAATTATGTAGGTATTCACGACTGCCGCGCAGCCGTACTTTCCGGTATTTCCATCGGCGCATGCGACTATGGATGTTTGGGCTTCGGCTCCTGCGTGCAGGCTTGTAGCTTTGGTGCTCTGCATGTGGAGGACGGCGTAGCGATCGTAGATAAAGACAAGTGTGCCGGCTGCGGCAAGTGCGCAAAGGCCTGTCCGAAGGGTCTCATCGACCTGATTCCGGCCGAGCAGAAGGTCATCGTCCGCTGCTCCAGCCACGATCGCGGACCGGCAGTAAAGAAGGTCTGTACGGCCGGCTGTCTGGGCTGCGGTGTCTGTGTGAAGCAGTGTGAGCACGAGGCCATCACCCTGGAGGGCAATCTGGCACGCATCGATGCCACAAAGTGCGTCGGCTGCGGCAAGTGTGCAGAAAAATGTCCGGTGAAGGTCATCGAGATTTAAGATGAGGAACAATCAATGAAGCGAATCATGTCAGTCATTCTTGGAGCCCTGACGCTTATGCTTGTAACAGGATGTATCCTGCAGGCGAGAAAAGATGCGTCAGAAGCCGTATGCACAAGGCAGCTTTTTGCTATGGATACGGTTATGAGCTTTACCGCTTACGGAGCGAAGGCAGAGGAAGCGGTCGAGGCAGCCATGAAGGAAGTAGAACGGCTGGATGCTTTGCTTTCCACAGGGAATGAATCCAGTGAGATCTCGCAGCTGAATGCTGCGGGATCTTTTGTGGTATCAGAGGATACCGAGAAACTTTTAAGCGAAGCAAAGGAAATCGGAAAGTCCACAGACGGCCTCTTTGATGTAACCATCTATCCGCTTATGCAGCTTTGGGGCTTTCCTACGGGAGAATACCGTGTCCCGACGGAGGAAGAAATTTCCAGTGCCCTTTCACATGTAGACAGCGGGCAGATAGAGATGAATGGTGAAAAGATTACTCTGGGAGAGGGGCAGGAGGTGGATCTCGGCGGTATAGCAAAAGGTTATACCTCGGATCGGGTGATGGAAATCTATCGCGAGTATGGCATCACCTCGGGAATGGTCTCTCTGGGGGGCAATATCGAGACCCTGGGAACGAAGCCGGATGGCACGGCCTGGAAGATCGGAATTCAGAATCCGGAATTTTCTTCCTCTTCCGGCAGCACGGAAATCCTGCTGGCAATGGATGTAGAAAATCAGGCGGTTATCACCTCCGGCGGATACGAACGGTATTTTGAGGAGAATGGGGAAACCTATATCCATATTTTGGATCCGAGAACCGGTTATCCGGCGGATGCCGGCCTCCTTTCGGTAACCGTCGTTTCCGAAAATGGGATGCTGGCAGATGCCCTGTCCACCTCTCTTTTCATCATGGGACTTGACGATGCGACTGCATACTGGAAGACCCATGGCGCAGAAGAGGGAAAGAGCTTTGAGCTGATTCTGGTGGATACAGCCGGGACGGTCTATGCGACCGAAGGGCTGGAAGACCTCATCCAGATGCAGGATACTTCCGGCACTCTGGAGATTCTAAAAAGAGATAAAGAAACATGAGTAAGGAAAAGCCAAAAGCAGTTATTATCGTAGGCATTGTCTGCGGCATTCTGTTTCTCGGAGGCCTGGCAGGCAGTATCTGGAATCTGACGAGAAGTCATGGCCGTGAAGTAGAGATTTTGCAGGATGGAGAGGTTCTCTACCGGCTGAATCTCGATGATGCGGAGGATCAGACCTTTTCTGTGACCTACGAAGGCCGAACCAATGTTATCGAGATCCGAAATCACAGGATCCGCGTTTCCAAGGCGGATTGTCCGGATCAGATCTGTGTCCATATGGAATGGCTGGACGCGGCACCGATTGTCTGTCTGCCGAATCACCTGAGTATCCAGTATACAGATGAAAAAGACGCGTCCGGATTGGATGCTGTGGCAAGCTGAGGAAAAGCATGAGGAAGGAAAGAAAAATGAGCACAAAAAAGCTGACCCATCTATCACTTCTGACAGCGGCAGCTTTGATTCTTTATGTGGTGGAGTTGCAAATTCCAAATCCGATCCCGATTCCGGGAGCAAAGCTGGGTCTTGCCAATATTGTGACAGTCTATGCCGTCTATGGCTATCATCCGGGAGAAGTCCTGATGGTGGTGCTGGTGCGGATCTTCTTAGGCTCGCTTTTTGGAGGCAGTATGATGACCTTTCTTTACAGTCTCGCGGGTAGTCTTCTCTGCCTGATCGGAATGCTGCTTTTAAAGAATGTGGTAAACGGACGCTTTCTCTGGCTGGCCAGTGTTCTGGGTGCCGTCCTTCATAATGTAGGGCAGATGCTGGTGGCCGTGTGCATTGCCGGAAAAGGAATGCTCTTTTATCTGCCCTTTCTGATGACAGCCGGCTGTATAGCCGGTGCATTTACGGGACTTTGCGCGCAGCTTGTAAGGAACAGGCTGAAAGAGGGAAAAGCGCTCTAAAAAGAAAAAGAACCCCGCGTCCGGGACGCGGGGTTCTTCTATGAAAGAAAACTAGTTGCTGTTCTTATTTTTTTCTACCTCAGCCAGCTTCATAGCCCGAACCTTCAGCGGAAGACCGAAGAGGGTGATGAATCCGTCTGCATCGTGGTGATCGTACATATCACCGGTGGTGAAGGAGGCCAGAGACTCATTGTACAGAGAGTAGGGAGAAGTGGTGCCGGCCTTGATGATGTTGCCCTTGTAGAGCTTGAACTTTACTTCACCGGTTACATACTCCTGAGTAACCTCTGTGAAGGCCTGAATTGCCTCGCGCAGCGGGGTAAACCATTTTCCTTCATATACGACCTGAGCCAGCTTATTGCCCATATCCTTCTTGGTTTCCATGGTAGCGCGATCGAGAACCAGCTCCTCGAGCTGACGGTGAGCCTCCATCAGGATGGTTCCGCCCGGTGTCTCATAGACGCCGCGGGACTTCATACCTACGACACGGTTCTCTACGATGTCTACGATGCCGATACCGTGCTTTCCGCCCAGGGTATTCAGGGTGCGGATAACGTCAGCTACCTTCATCTCCTTGCCATTTACGGAAGTCGGAACGCCCTTTTCAAAGGTCATGGTCACGTATTCCGGTTCGTCCGGAGCCTTCTCGGGCGTGGTGCCCAGAACCAGAAGATGATCGTAGTTCGGCTCATTGGCCGGATCCTCAAGCTCGAGACCTTCGTGGCTGATATGCCAGAGGTTGCGGTCACGGCTGTAGCTGGAATCGGTGGAGAAGGGAAGATGGATGCCGTGCTTCTCGCAGTAAGCGATCTCATCCTCACGGGACTGCATGGTCCAGATATCGGTCATTCTCCAGGGGGCGATGATCTTCAGATCCGGAGCCAGAGCCTTGATACCAAGCTCGAAACGAATCTGGTCATTTCCCTTGCCGGTAGCACCGTGGCAGATGGCAACCGCATTTTCTTTTCTGGCGATCTCGACCAGCTTCTTTGCGATAGCCGGACGAGCCATGGAAGTACCCAGCAGATACTTGTTCTCGTATACAGCGTCAGCCTTTACGCAGGGCATAATATAATTTTCAGCAAAATCGTCTACTAAATCCTCGATATACAGCTTGGAAGCACCGGAGAGCTTTGCACGCTCATCAAGCCCGTCCAGCTCATTTCCCTGGCCGCAGTCGATGCAGCAGCATACAACATCGTAATCAAAATGCTCCTTCAGCCACGGAATGATGGCTGTCGTGTCCAGTCCGCCGGAATAGGCAAGTACTACTTTTTCTTTCATATGAAACAGTCCTCCTGAATGTATAGTTTGGAAGCGGGAACTCTTTTGGCTGCCGCTTAGATTCACTGAAACTTAATATACATCATTTCATTTCGATATGCAAGAGAAAGATCAGGGAAAAGACAAAGAATAATGAATAAAAATTAAATAACGCTTGAATATTATGCATAAAAATGATAATATATGCATTGTTGATGTATAAAAATGCATACAAACAGAAAAGTGCTTGAAATAAGAAGAGAACAGGTCTAAAATAGGAACAAGTTTGTATTGTAATTTAGTGATGAAAAGGGGAAGAGGTTATGATAAAAGTTGGAATCATCGGAGCGACCGGATATGCAGGCGGCGAGCTGGTTCGTATCCTGACAGGACATAAGAATGCAGAGATCAAATGGTATGGCTCGAGAAGTTATATTGACAAGAAATATGCAGAAGTTTACCAGAATATGTTCCAGATCGTGGATGACAAGTGCATGGATGATAATATGGAGGAGCTGGCGAATGAGGTCGACGTCATTTTTACGGCGACGCCTCAGGGGCTCTGCGCTTCTCTGGTAAATGAGGAGATCCTCTCCAAGGTAAAAATTGTAGACTTAAGTGCCGATTTTCGAATCAAGGACGTGGCAATCTATGAAGAATGGTATAAGCTTACGCATCCGACACCCCAGTTTATCCCGGAGGCCGTTTATGGACTCTGTGAGATCAACCGGGAGAAGGTAAAGACGGCAAGACTCGTGGCAAATCCGGGCTGCTATCCCACCTGCAGTACACTGTCTATCTATCCTCTTTTGAAAGAAGGATTGATTGACCCGGGTACGATCATCATTGATGCCAAGTCCGGTACCTCCGGTGCTGGCCGCGGCGCGAAGGTGGACAACCTGTACTGTGAGGTCAATGAAAATATCAAGGCCTACGGCGTAGCAAATCACCGCCATACACCAGAGATCGAGGAGCAGCTTTCCTACGCAGCCGGTGAACCGGTGCTTATCAACTTTACGCCCCATCTGGTGCCCATGAACCGCGGCATTCTGATCACAGCCTATGCTTCCTTAAAGAAAGAAACTTCCTATGAGGAAGTGAAAGCGGCTTATGATAAATATTATGCCGGAGAGAAGTTTGTCCGTGTCCTCGAGAAGGATGTATGCCCTCAGACCAAGTGGGTGGAGGGAAGCAACTATGTCGATGTAAACTTTAAGATTGATCCGAGAACCCACCGTATCATCATGATGGGTGCGATGGACAATCTGGTAAAGGGTGCAGCAGGCCAGGCGGTTCAGAACATGAACCTGTTGTTCGGGGAAAAGGAGAGCGAAGGCCTTGAGCTGGTTCCCATGTTCCCGTAATTATGAGCACTTGGTGAGGTAAATAAGATGACAATTCGAACCATGACCATAGAAGATTACGATGGTGTCTACGCACTCTGGATGACGATCAAGGGCTTTGCGATTCGAAGCATCGATGACTCAAGAATAGGGGTAGAGCGCTTTCTTAGGCGCAATCCTACGACCAGTGTGGTAGCCATCGAGGATGGAAAGGTGGTAGGCAGCATTCTCTGCGGCCATGACGGACGCCGGGGCTGTCTCTATCATGTCTGTGTCCACCGGGATTACCGGATGCGCGGAATCGGAAAGGCTATGGTAGTCTTTGCGATGCATGCCCTGAAGGAGGAGCAGATCAGCAAGGTTTCCCTGATTGCCTTTACGCAAAATGATATCGGCAATGCCTTCTGGAACCGCATCGGATGGACGAGACGCGAGGATTTGAATTACTACGATTTTGTATTAAATAAGGAAAATATCGAAGCTTTTAATGAATAAGGAGGAGTCAGGATGACGATCACAGAAATCAAGGGCGGTGTCACAGCAGCAAAGGGCTTTGAGGCAGCAGCGGCAGCGGCAGCCATCAAATACCAGGGACGAACGGACATGGCTTTGGTATACAGCGAAACACCATGCCGCGTGGCAGGAACCTTTACGACCAATCTGGTAAAGGCAGCTCCGGTAAAATGGGATCAGAAGGTGGTAAAGGAGTCACCCTATGCCCAGGCCGTCATTGTCAACTCCGGTATCGCAAATGCCTGCACCGGTGAAGAGGGCATGAGCTACTGTAAGGAGACAGCGGATGAGGCCGCAGAGGTTTTCAAAATTCCGGCAGACGCTGTCCTGGTGGCATCCACCGGTGTCATCGGAATGCAGCTTCCCATGGAGCGCCTGAAAAAAGGCATCCACCTTTTGAAAGAGGCGAAGGGAGATAGCCTGGAGCACGGAACAGAGGCTTCCAAGGCCATTATGACGACGGATACTGTAAATAAGGAGATTGCCGTACAGGTGGAGCTTGGCGGCAAGACCGTGACCATTGGCGGCATGTGCAAGGGCTCCGGCATGATTCATCCGAACATGTGTACGATGCTGGCTTTTGTAACGACAGATGTCAATATTTCCAAGGAAATGCTGCAGGCCTGCGTCAGCGCAGATGTGAAGGACAGCTTCAATATGATTTCCGTGGACGGAGACACCTCAACCAACGATACATTGCTGGTTCTGGCGAACGGAAAAGCGGGGAATCCGGAGATTACGGAAGACAGTGAGGATTATCAGGCCTTTGCCAAGGCATTGAATACCGTTACAACCTATCTGGCAAAAAAGATGGCCGGTGACGGTGAGGGAGCGACAGCCCTGTTTGAGGTAAAAATCGTAGGAGCAGAGAGCAAAGAGCAGGCAGTAACACTCAGTAAGTCCGTCGTGACCTCCAGCCTTGTAAAAGCAGCGATCTACGGCCATGATGCCAACTGGGGACGGATCCTTTGCGCTATGGGCTACTCGGGAGCGCAGTTTGATCCGGAAAAGGTAGATCTCTTCTTCGAGAGCGCAGCCGGAAAAATCCAGATTATCGAAAATGGCGTAGCGGTGAACTACAGTGAGGAGGAGGCGACAAAGATCCTCTCCGAGCCAGAGGTGACGGCCATCGCGGATGTGAAGATGGGCGATGCTACAGCGACTGCATGGGGATGCGACCTGACCTATGATTATGTAAAAATTAATGCGGACTACCGCTCTTAAATAAACGAGGAGTAACGATTATGAGCAGAGAAGAAGAAATGAATACCTACCTGGAGAAGGCGAAAGTCCTCATTGAGGCTCTTCCCTACATCCAGCGGTTTAACCGGAAAATCATCGTAGTGAAGTACGGCGGAAGCGCCATGGTAGATGAGGAATTGAAGCGCAGCGTCATCCAGGATGTCACCCTTTTAAAGCTGGTAGGATTTAAGCCCATCATCGTCCACGGCGGCGGCAAGGAGATCAGCCGGTGGGTCAGCAAGGTAGGCATGGAGCCGAAATTCATCAATGGCCTCCGTGTTACAGATGAGGAAACCATGGAAATCGCGGAAATGGTACTGGGAAAAGTTGGAAAAAGCCTGGTGCAGCTGGTAGAGGAGCTTGGGGTAAAGGCCATCAGCCTGAGCGGCAAGGATGGCGGCCTTTTAAAGGTAGAGAAGAAGTATTCGAAGGGGGAGGATATCGGCTTTGTCGGAGAAATTACCGATGTGGATCCGAAGATCCTCTATGACCTTTTGGAGAAGGACTTCCTGCCCATCGTCTGCCCGGTAGGACTCGATAAGGACTTCCAGACCTACAACATCAATGCTGACGATGCAGCCTGTGCCATTGCCCGGGCAGTGCATGCGGAAAAATTAGCATTCCTGACAGATATCGAGGGCGTTCGCAGAGATCCGGAGGATCCCGCTACCTTGATTTCGGAGCTTCATGTAGAGGAAGCAAGGGCATTGATCGAAAATGGAAACATCGGAGGCGGCATGCTTCCGAAGCTGAACAATTGCATCGACGCGATTGAGAATGGGGTATCCAGGGTGCATATCCTGGATGGCCGGATCGCTCATTGCCTGCTTCTGGAAATCTTTACCAACAAAGGAATCGGTACAGCCATCTTAGGCGAGGGAGAGGAAAAGTATTATGATGGAAAATAAAGAGCAGATTATTGAAGAGGCAGAGGAGAGTGTCCTCCATACCTATAACCGGTATCAGATGGTACTGGATCACGGAGACGGGGTTTATCTCTATGATACAGAGGGAAAGAAGTATCTGGACTTTGCAGCGGGCATTGCCGTGCAGGCTCTGGGCTATCACTATCCGGGCTACGATGAGGCGCTGAAGGCACAGATCGACAAGCTGATGCATACCTCAAACCTCTATTATAATGAACCGGCAGCCGAGGCAGCTGCAAAGCTGGTTCGGATGAGCAAGATGAGCCGTGTATTCTTTACCAACAGCGGTACCGAGGCCATCGAGGGAGCCTTAAAGGCAGCCCGCAAGTATGCCTGGCTGAAGGACGGAAGAAACGATCATGAGATCATCGCGATGAACCATTCCTTCCATGGACGGAGCATGGGTGCTCTTTCTGTGACCGGCAATGAAAAGTACCAGATTCCCTTCCGCCCGCTGGTAGGCGGCATTCGCTTTGCGGATTATAATGACTTGGAGAGCGTGAAGGCGCAGTTCAACGACCGTACCTGTGCTGTGATTCTGGAGACGATCCAGGGCGAAGGAGGCATCTATCCGGCGAAGGAGGAGTTCTTAAAGGGGGTAAAGGCTCTCTGCGAGGAGCATGATGCTTTGCTAATCCTGGATGAGATCCAGTGTGGCATGGGTCGAAGCGGACATCTCTTTGCCTGGGAAGCATATGGCGTAAAGCCGAATATTATGACCTGCGCCAAGGCTCTTGGCTGCGGTGTTCCGGTAGGTGCCTTTTTGCTTGATGAAAAATGTGCGAAGGCATCCCTGATGCCCGGCGATCATGGCACCACCTATGGTGGCAACCCTTTCGTCTGCGCAGCTGTTTCCAAGGTTCTCGATATCTTTGAACAGGATAAGATTGTGGAGCATGTGCAGGAAGTCAGTGGATATCTCGAGGAAAAGCTGGACATCCTGGTGGATAAGTATGACTGCATAAAAGAACGCAGAGGAAAGGGCCTGATGCAGGGTCTCGTAATCCAGGGTAGACCGGTCGGAGAAGTTGTGTTAAAATCTATGGATGAGGGTCTGATCGTGATTACAGCCGGAAGCGATGTTCTGCGTCTGGTTCCGCCCCTTGTCATCACGAAGGATCACGTAGATGAAATGATAGAAAAGCTGGAAAAGGCGATCGTGAAAGGTTAGGATTTTAGATACATGAGACATATCATTTACCGCAGAGCCATTGCTGTCCTGGTGGTTCTGCTGGTATTTGCCCAGATGGGACAGGTGGCATATTCTTATCATCGAAAGCAGCTGGCGCAGGCAGAGGCCGGACAGGATACAAAGCAGCAGGCACTGACCTTATGGTATACCGACGAGAAATTGAATCCGTATCTCGTGGAGGCGGCTGCGGACTTTAAGGAAGAGACCGGTGTGGATGTGACGCTTCAGCTCGTTACGGCCGTGGATTATATCGAGCATATCAATACAGCCAGCATCTCGGATCTGGGAGGACCGGATCTTTTTATTACCTCGAGTGAGCTTCTGGAAAAGGCAAGACTTGCGGGACTTACGGTAGAAAATGATAGCTTTACCGAGAAAGAGCTTTCCGATGATTTTCCGGGAAAGGCTATCGATGCAGCTACCTGCGGCGGAAAACTGATGGCTTATCCGTTCTACTTTGAGACCTGTTTCCTTTTGTATAATAAGAACTATGTCGATACAGCTCCTGCTACGATCGATGAGATTCTTACCTATGCAGATAATTATGAGTCCAGTGAGGAGACGGAAAAGGTTGAAAATATTTTTAAATGGAATGTGGCAGATATCTTTTCTAACTTTTTCTTTATCTCAAATTATGTAAACCTGGGTGGAGAAACCGGAGACAATCCGGAGGAGGTCAGACTGGATGCCGACGAGGTGAAGGAATGCTTAAGCTATTACCAGAGCCTGAATGCCTTCTTCGCCATCGATGCAGACGAGGTTACGACGGAAAATGTCCTTCAGGAATTTATCGACGGAAAGACGGTTTATACGATTGCAAAGACCGATGCCATCGCACAGCTTGATGCAGCCTCAGATACTTCCTTCTACGGCATTGCACAGGTTCCGGATCTGACGGATGCACTCTCCACAAAGGGACTGTCCGTGACGAATTCCGTCGTGGTAAATGCTTATTCCAAGGAGCGTGATACAGCAAAGAAGTTTGCTCGTTTTCTGACTTATGACAAGGCTTCCGACCTCTATACGAAGTCCAATAAGATGCCGGTACGTCTTGGCATAGAGTATGAGAATTCGCAGCTGTCTGTTCTTCTTGACCAGTATGAGAATTCGGTGGAGGTTCCGAAGCTGACGGATCTTTCGAATTACTGGATCGAAATGGAGATCGCCTTTGCAAATATCTGGAAGGGCAATGATGTGGATACAGAGGTGGACTCTGTGTCGACAAAAATCATGTCCCAGCTACAATCAACCGAATAAAAGAGCTTGTAATCCGATATCATTTTAGCTAAAATAATGATAGTCTGTATCGGAGGGAACCCGCCGAAAAAGAAAGGCGGGAAAATGAGAAAAAGACAAAGAAAGAGCCTGCTGCTGTTTTTGACAGCGGCATGTCTCCTTTGCGGATGCGGAAAAAAAGCAGTGCTTTATGACAGCACCACAGAAGAGACGGAGGCAGACAGCAGAAAGACGGAGGCAGACGTGGAAGAGGAAGCGACTGTGTCCGTCTGGGTTTATGTATGCGGAGAAGTGGCGATGCCCGGTGTCTACGAGCTGCCGGAGGGCAGCCGGATCACGGATGCCATAGAGGCCGCCGGAGGAATGTTGGAGACGGCAGCAGGGACTTACCTGAATCTGGCCGAGACTGTAAAGGACGGACAGAAGATAGAAGTACCTTCCGAGGAAGCGGCAGAGGCTTTGACGCAGGCCGCAGCAGCTCTTGCATCCGGTATCGTAAATCTAAATCAGGCTACGAAAGAAGAACTTATGACACTTCCCGGAATCGGGGAATCCAAGGCAAAGGATATCATAAGCTATCGGGAAGAGCATGGCGGTTTTCAAAAGCCGGAGGATCTGATGAATATTTCGGGCATCAAGGAAGCTGTCTATAACAAAATCAAGGATCAGATAACAATCTAACGATAAGGATGAGGCGGGAATCATGGGAAAAAAAGTACTGGTTGTCGACGATGAGAAATTAATTGTAAAGGGACTTCGCTTTAGTCTGGAGCAGGACGACATGGAAGTGGACTGCGCCTATGATGGAGAGGAAGCACTGGAATATGCCAGGGCAAAGGAGTATGATATCGTCCTTTTGGATGTGATGCTTCCGAAACTCGATGGTTTTCAGGTCTGCCAGCAGATTCGGGAATTCTCGAACATGCCCATCATCATGCTGACAGCCAAGGGCGAGGATATGGACAAGATCCTGGGTCTCGAGTACGGCGCCGATGATTATATCACGAAGCCCTTCAATATCCTTGAGATCAAAGCCCGGATGAAGGCGATTATGCGCCGGACGGGAAGTGCAGAGAAGGAGAAAAAAGGAAAGGTCGTGGAGGCTTCCGATCTGAAAATCGATCTGGAAAGCCGCCGCCTCTTTATCGGCGGCCGGGAGATCAACCTGACAGCCAAGGAGTTTGATCTCCTGGAGCTGATGGTACTCAATCCCGGCAAGGTATACAGCCGTGAAAACCTGCTGAATACGGTATGGGGCTACGAATACCCGGGCGATGTACGCACCGTAGATGTACATATCCGAAGACTGCGCGAAAAGATTGAGGCCAATCCGAGCGAGCCGAAATACGTGCATACGAAGTGGGGAGTGGGTTACTATTTCCAGGCATAGAGCAGTATTTACTTATTTTAAAAGTCTGAAATTTCGTATTCTGCTGGTATTGCTGATCATCGGCTGGCTGCCGATGATCCTGATTTCCGTCAGTATCCTCAGAAGCTATCGGGAACGTGCTATCCAGGCCAGGAGTACAGAAGTACAGAATCAATGCAAAATTTTATCGAATCAGTTATTGACCTATAACTATCTTGAGGATCCGTCCACAGAGCTGATTGACGGCGAGCTGACGCAGCTTGCAAGCCTTTTTGACGGTCGTATCGTGATCATAGACGGTAACTTCCGTGTCATTCGGGACAGCTATAACCTGATTGAAAATAAGTATGTTGTCTCCGAGGAAGTGGTACGCTGCTTCAAGGGAGAGACCACGAATCAGCTGTCTGACAAGCGCTTTATCGAGATGACGGTGCCGATATCGTCTGGTGACTCGAAGAAGGTGGAAGGGGTATTGCTGGTCAGCGTATCGACGGACAGTATCTGGGATAATTTAAGCGTTCTGACCGAAAATGCCTGGATTTTCACTCTGGTATACGGCATCCTGGTGACGATGGCGGCGGTTCTTTTATCCCTTCTTCTAGTTCGGCCGGTTCACCGGATCATCCGTGATTTGCACGAGATTTCCAGTGGTCATTCCAATGAAGATTTGAAGGTTCTGACCTACTCCGAGACAGGACAGATCTCGGATGAGTTCAACAGGATTGTGACACAGATGCGTACCCTCGATGAGTCGAGACAAGAATTTGTCTCCAATGTCTCCCATGAGCTGAAGACACCGCTGACCTCCATGAAGGTGCTGGCGGATTCTCTTCTTACCCAGGAGGAGGTTCCGGCAGAGCTCTATAAGGAATTTATGGGGGATATCGCGGAGGAGATCGAGCGGGAAAATAAGATCATTACCGACCTTTTGGCACTGGTGAAGATGGACAAGAAGGCGGCCAGCCTGAATATTGAGCGGGTGGATATCAATGATTTACTCGAATTGATTTTGAAACGGCTTCGCCCCATTGCTTCAAAAAAGAATATCGAGGTGGTGCTGGAAAGCTTTCGTCCGGTGACTGCGGAGGTAGATGAAAGCCGCCTAAGCCTTGCATTCACGAATCTGGTGGAGAACGCGATCAAATACAACAAGGAGAACGGCTGGGTTCATGTATCTCTGGATGCGGATCACAAGTTTTTCTATGTCAAGGTCATGGACTCCGGACAGGGTATTCCGGAAGAATCACTCGATTTTATCTTTGAGCGTTTCTATCGGGTCGATAAGTCCCATTCCAATGCGATAGACGGTACCGGTCTGGGACTTGCCATCGCAAAGAGCGCGGTGCTGGTTCATAAGGGTGCCATCAAGGTATCCAGTGAGCTGGGTGTAGGCACGACCTTTTCGGTACGGATTCCGCTGAATTATATTGCCTGAGACAGGAGCAGAATATGAAAGAAAGAAAAATAGAGAAGAGATGGAAATATGGAATTCTCGGTCTTCTTTTCCTTCTGATGCTGCTTGGTGGCTGTAAAAATAAGGAAAAGAGTGAAGAGACTGAAACCGGCGGATACCAGCTTTTCTATCTGAATAAGGAAGAGACGGCGGTCGTTCAGACCCCCTATCAGCCGGAGAGTGAGGATACGGACGAGCTCATCGATGAATTTTTGCAAAAGCTTCGGAAAGCACCGGAGGATAGTTCCATGAAGGCGGTGCTGACGGACAGTATTTTCGTGACCGATTATGCCTTGGACAGCGGACAGCTGACACTGGATTTTGACTCGGCCTACCAGGATATGGAGAAAACCCGGGAGATCTTATGCCGCTGTGCCATCGTGCGAACGCTCTGTCAGATCCCGGATGTCGAATATGTCTCCTTTCTTATCGGAGATAATCCTTTGATGGATTCTGACAAGAATCCGGTAGGGCAGATGAATGCGGACAGCTTCGTGGAGAATACCGGAGATGCGATCAACGAGGAGACGGTAACGACCCTGACGCTTTACTTTGCGAATAAAAATGGTGACAAGCTTGTGACTGAGCGGGTAAATGTAAAGGGCAGCAGCAATATTTCCGCCGAAAAACTGGTGGTGGAGAGCCTGATCAAGGGTCCGGTGGCAAAGGATACCGATTATCCTACCCTGCCGGCAGGAACCAAGATTTTAAGTATTTCTACAAAAGATGGAATCTGTTATGTAAATCTGAATGAGGGCTTCCTCGAGCAGGGATACAATGTAACAGAGGCTGTCACTATTTATTCCATTGTAGATTCCCTGACCGAGCTGTCGGGAATCAGCAAGGTACAGATTCTCGTAAATGGAGAGACAAATCAGGTCTATAAGGAGAGCATGAGACTGGATACCATCTACGAGCGGAATCTTGATATTGTAGAGCAAAATGAATAAAAAAATAAAAAGACCTCTGTGTCTGGCAGCTTTTTTGCTGACTCTGCTGCTTCTGTGTCTTCCGGCAAGTCTTTTTTTAAAGACCTGGCCGGAGGAACCGGAGTGGCCGGGGACTCTGATAGGCAGGATTAGCTACATCGAGCCGGACGGCAAAAAGCTCTGGCTGACCGACACAAATTTTCCGGATATCGGGATCATCCTGGTATCCTTCGAAGCCGAAACCTCTTATTCTATCGGCAATACCATACGAATCGATCATCAATTTAAGATACAAAAGCCGGAAGCCCCATCGAATCCGGGGCAGTTTGACGCACAAACCTATTACCAGACAAAGGGAATCGATCTCTTATGCTATGCAAAGGGAGCGGTCTGCATCGACGATACCGTTCGTCCGGTAGCGAATAGTCTTTACAAGCTGCGAAAATTCTTAAGCAGCCGGATGGAAAGATTATTTCCGGAAGATAAAAGCGGGATATTGCAGGCTATGCTTTTGGGAGACAAGACCGATCTTGAGGCAGAGACGAAGAGCCTGTATCAAAAAAGCGGGATATCCCATCTTTTGGCAATTTCCGGGCTTCATGTCTCCATCTTTGGGATGGGGCTTTACAACCTTTTGCGAAAAGTTGGCGGCTCCTTGAAGCTTTCTGGCCTGGCTTCCTTAGCTCTTGTACTCCTTTATGGCTTTTTGACCGGAATGGGAACCTCGACCTGTCGGGCGGTTGTCATGTTTGCGATTCTGATGAACGGGCAGATATGGGGAAAAAGCTATGATATGCTGTCTGCCCTGGCCTTTGCAGCTATCTTGCTTCTTATGAAGGAACCTCTCTATGTGCGAAGTGCATCCTTCCTTCTCTCCTTCGGGGCTGTGGCCGGGATCGGTATCATCTTTCCGGCCTTAAAACAGCTTTTTTTGCCCCAAAATCGAAAAATTGTAAAAAGAATTGAGCCGCTTCTTCTCAGTCTTTCGATTCAGCTTATGACCCTGCCGATGCTGGAATATTTTTATTGCGAGATTCCGTTGTATGGGACTTTCTTAAACCTGATTGTGATTCCACTGATGACCGTTGTGATGGTGACGGGGATTGCGGCAGTGCTCGTAAGCTTTCTTTCGATGTCTGTGGCTTCTCTCCCGGCTTTCTTCTGCAGCGGAATCCTGGATGGTTATGAGATTCTGGGAAATTTTTCCTTAAAGCTTCCGGGATCTGTATATACCTGCGGCCAGCCGGCGCTTTGGCAGCTTTTGCTTTATTATGGCGGGCTGTTGTTATTTTTACTTTGGCGTCATGCGATCGAAGAGAGAAAAAAACGAAAACTCCTGACCTGCCTGGACGCAGAGGAGGCACAGGAAGAGAAGGAAAAGCCGGAACCCCATCGAAGACGGCGACAGCTTGCGAGCAGTATCATTCTGGCGACTCTGGCAGGCTTTTTGACACTTCGGCTGCATACAGGGATGGAGCTTGTGATGCTGGATGTGGGGCAGGGAGACGGAATCTTTTTGAGAACGGCATCTGGAACGACGTTTTTGATAGACGGAGGAAGTACCAGCGTAAGTAAGGTTGGGACTTACCGGATCCTGCCCTTTTTGAAGGCGGAAGGCGCCGGAAGCCTGGATTATATCGTGGTGACGCATACCGATGCCGATCATATTTCCGGAATCCAGGAGCTGCTTGAGGAGGCGGGAAAGCCGGGCGGTTTCCATATCGGCAGTCTTCTTTTATCCGGACGTTCGCTGGAAGAGGAAAAGGGGCAGGAATTATTAGAAATGGCGGAAAAATGCGGAGCTAAAGTCCAAAAAATCGGATACGGCAATGTCCTACAGGATGAAAGCACCAGGCTGTTTTGCCTGCATCCAAATCCGGAGGAAAGCTACGAGGATGTAAATGTAGCCTCTGTTGTCCTGGCTGTAACCTATGAGGATTTTTCGGTACTTTTGACGGGAGATCTCGAAGAGGCCGGAGAAGAGGAGATTTTGATGCGAGAAGAAAAAAATGGCGGAAAAGAATGGCCGGAGAAAGGCTTTTCCATCCTGAAGGCCGGGCATCATGGTTCGAAAACGTCCGGCAGTGAGGCGTGGCTCCGGGTGGTGAAGCCTTATCTTACCTTGATTTCCTGCGGAAAGGATAACTCTTACGGACACCCGCACAAGGAAGCACTCGAGCGCCTTATAAGCGCAGGCAGCCGGATTTTACAGACGACCGAGTGTGGAGCTATCACAGTAAAAAGTGATGGACAAGAGTTCCGGGTTCAAGGGTTTCTGGAAAATCAGTCTTAGAAATGCAAGCATTTCACGTCCGATTTATGAAATTTTGCATGGCTCTGAATAGTTAGCTGTATTTTAAAATTAGCAGCTCGACGCTCAGCGTATCGGAAAGCTTGCCGGTCTTTACGTCCTCCTCAGCCTGCACGCAGTCACGGACGGCATTTTTTAGCTGCTCCGTAGTAAAGCCTTTGGCCTGTGCCATGCATTTTCCGGCCACAAAGGGAGCGAGCTTTGCCCGGGAGGCGATAGCTGCCTTGTCATAGCCCTTGGATGCCAGGCTTTTTACCAGTAAAAGCTGATGGAACTGACGGGAGATCAAAAAGAGGATCCGCATGGGAGGCTCCTTTAAGGAAAGCAGATCATAGTAGAGATCCAGAGCCTTCTTTTGCTTCTTTTCAGATAAAGCCCGGATCATTTCAAAAATCTGTCCGGTAGTCTGAACCGTGCAAATCGTATCCACATCCTCGGAGGTGATGACCTCCCGTCCTTCAGTATAGGAGAGAAGCTTGGTAAGCTCCATGGAAATATTTTCCATATCCGTACCGGTATGCTCGAGAAAGAGCTGCAGGGTAGGCTCTGTGATTTTGCGATTTTCTTTTTTTAGAATGCCGAGAATCCACTTCATTAGAGTACGCTCGTCCTGGATTTGAAACTCGGTGACCCGCCCCTGCTTTTGGACGGCCTTATAGAGCCGGTTTCGTTTGTCAATGTCGCTTTCGACAAAGATAAGGCAGGTGCTCTCCGACATTTTTGGAAGATAATCGGCCAGTTCATCGCACTTGCTTTTAAAGAAGCCGCTGTCTTCGATAAGAAGGATTCGCCGCTCGGCAAAAAAGGGAAGGGTATCCGAGAGGCTTATAATCTGAGCCGGATCGATGGACTTTCCCTCAAAGCGGGAGAAATTCATGCTGTCCTCGGGATTGCCAAGTGCATGGATCAGCCGATCCTTATATTGCTTTTTCAGATAAGCCTCCTCTCCGCAGAGCAGGTAGACGGTTTTGAAATTGCCATTCTTGATATCTTCCGCCAGCATTTTCATAGAGGGCACCTCCCTAAAATGTTTTTGTAACTATTAAAAAAAGAGACCCAAATGACGGAATGGGTCTCTTTTTCAGATTCGTCTATCTCAATTAAGCGATGCTGTTTACAGCCTTGGTCAGACGGGAAATCTTGCGGGAAGTTGTATTCTTGTGATAAACTCCCTTGGAAGTAGCCTTGCTCATGGTAGCGATAGCAGCCTTTAAGCAAGCCTTTGCAGCCTCAGCGTCCTTTGCAGCAACTGCAGCATCTACTTTCTTGATTGCGGTCTTAACCTCAGACTTGATAGCCTTATTTCTTGCTGCTCTAGTCTCAGCAACCTGAATTCTCTTCTTTGCAGATTTAATGTTAGCCAATCCGTACACCTCCAAACCATGTTATAAAATAAGCTTATTTTTACATGTTCCGTAAAAGCCGGACACGGACGTCTTTACAAAACATACTCGTATATTTTAGAACAGGAAGGTCTGACTGTCAATAGTATTTTGCGAGAATCGTCGAAAAAATTATCAATAAGGACGGTTAGGCTTGCCTTTCCTTATTGGAATGTTATAATATGAAGTCGGGGTCAAAAGCCCCCGACTTTGATGCCTACGGATTGTTTCGTGCTTCGCACTCCCACAATCCTACCCTGATATTCGCATATCGTGGGATTATCATCCCACTTTTATGCTCATATCCGGGCGGGTTCCAAGGCCTTTCACCCACTTACGAGCAAGCTCATGTGGGTTCAGACCTTTTGACCCTGGCATCATAATATACGAAACGTGCAACGATTCAGAGCCATGCAGAACAGTATTCTGCGAATGAGGTTCTGATACTTACCGAAATGGAAAGGGAAAAGGAGGAAATAAAAATGATGAAATTAAAAAATGTTGATTGGAAAAAGAGTGGAATTTTTGCTGCAGGTGTGCTGTTTGGTACCGCAGGTATCAAGGCTTTGTCAAGCGATGATGCAAAGAAGCTTTATACCAATTGTACGGCTGCCGTACTTCGTGCAAAGAGCTGCGTAATGAAGACCGCGGCAGTGATCCAGGAGAATGCAGAGGATATCTACGCTGGTGCGAAGGAAATCAATGAGGAACGGGAAGCAGCTGCAGAGGCAGCAGTTGTAGCGGATGCGGAAGCAGAAGAGGCAGCTCCTGCATGTGCAGAGGAAACCGAGGCGTAAATTCATGAAGTTTCGAATCAAACATGAAATCAGAGGCAGAATCCGTGTCCAGGCCTGCGTGCGGCGCATGTCCATCGAGGAAGCAGATACCCTGCAGTATTATCTGGATACGCAGGAATGTATCACTTCCGCGAAAATACAGAGAAACACTCTGAGTATCGTAGTTTGTTATACAGGAGAGCGGGAAGAGGTACTTGCCCTGCTTTCAAACTTTCATTATGAGAACGTGAATGTACCCCAGGCGGTCTTCCAGAGTTCAGGCAGAGCCCTAAACGAGGAGTACTGGGAAAAACTGGTAAATAGTGTGATTATGCGTGCAGGAAGCAAGATGTTCCTGCCCTACCCGGTTCGCGCCGGCATGGCCATCGTAAAATCCTGGAAATACATCTGGAAGGGCGTGAAAACGCTCGCGCAGGGCAAGATAGAGGTTCCGGTACTGGATGCCACCGCTATCGGTGTATCGGTATTCCGGGGTGATTTCGACACCGCCGGTTCCGTCATGTTCTTGCTTGGCATCGGTGAGATCCTGGAAGAGTGGACCCACAAGAAGTCTGTGGGTGACCTGGCGCGCAGCATGTCCCTGAATATCGAAAAGGTATGGCTCTTAAACGGCGATCAGGAGATTTTGGTGGATGCTTCCTCGATAGAGGAGCAGGATCTGGTTGTCATCCATATGGGAAATGTGGTACCATTTGACGGAGTGGTGGAAGCAGGCGAGGGAATGGTAAATCAGTCCTCCCTAACCGGTGAATCCGTTCCCGTGGCAAAGACACCGGGAGCGTCGGTTTATGCCGGAACTGTTCTGGAGGAAGGCGAGCTGACTATCCGCGTGAAGGTCGGAAGCGGTGCCAGCAAGTATGACCGCATTGCCGCGATGATCGAGGAGTCGGAGAAGCTGAAGTCTTCCGTAGAGGGTAAGGCAGAGCATCTGGCGGATAAGCTGGTCCCCTATACCCTGGCAGGTGCGGCGGCTACCTGGTTCCTGACAAGAAATATCACGAAAACCCTGGCTGTTCTGATGGTAGATTTCTCCTGCGCCCTGAAGCTTGCGATTCCGATTTCGGTTCTTTCGGCAATTCGTGAGGCGGGAGCAGAGCATGTGACCGTAAAGGGCGGCAAGTTCCTGGAGGCCGTGGCAGAGGCAGATACCATTGTCTTCGATAAGACAGGTACCCTGACCCGTGCCTGCCCGACGGTGGCAGAGGTAGTTCCGTTTAACGATGAGAGCCCGGATGAGCTGCTTCGTCTGGCAGCCTGTCTGGAGGAGCATTTTCCGCATTCTATGGCAAAGGCAGTGGTAGATGCCGCAAAGGCGCGCAGCCTGAACCATGAGGAAAAGCATTCGAAGGTAGAATATATCGTAGCTCATGGCATTTCTACGACAGTAGAGGGACGGAAAGCCATCATCGGAAGCTACCATTTCGTCTTTGATGATGAAAAATGTGTACTTCCGGCCGGCAGTGAGGCAAAGTTCGAAGCCCTTCCGGCGGAGTATTCCCATCTTTACCTGGCCGTGGAAGGGGTGTTGGCAGCCGTTATCTGCATCGAAGATCCCATTCGCCCGGAGGCACCGGAGGTGATCCGTGCCTTAAAGGAAGCCGGTATCTCAAAGGTCGTGATGATGACCGGAGACAGTGAGCGGACAGCAAAGGCCGTGGCGGCAAAGGTGGGCGTGGATGAGTTTTATGCAGAGGTTCTGCCGGAGGACAAGGCACGCTTTGTAGAGGAAGAGAAGGAAAAAGGTCGTAAGGTCATGATGATCGGGGACGGAATCAATGATTCTCCGGCATTGTCGGCGGCAGACGTAGGCATTGCCATCAGCGACGGCGCGGAAATCGCGCGGGAGATCGCGGATGTGACGGTAGGTGCAGAGGATCTGTGGCAATTGGTTGCCCTGAAGCACATTGGTAATGGCCTGATGAAGCGGATTCATAAGAATTACCGCAACATCGTAGGATTCAATACGGGTCTCATTGCTTTAGGAGTAGCCGGAATTCTGCAGCCAACTACCTCCGCATTGCTTCACAATACATCCACACTTGTAATCAGCTTAAACAGCATGAAACCCTTACAAAAGTAAATGGTAAGATACTTGAAAATACCCAAAAAGCGGGCGCAGAAAGCGCACCCGCTTTTTGGTGTTGTAGAATATAGAATGAACCGAAGCAAACGGAGGAATTATTGAATGACAACATTTGACCAGAGCAAAATCCGCAATTTCTGTATTATTGCCCATATTGACCACGGAAAGTCAACCCTGGCGGATCGCATCATCGAGATGACGGGACTTTTGACCAGCCGCGAGATGCAGGCACAGGTACTGGACAATATGGATCTGGAACGGGAGCGCGGCATTACCATCAAGGCACAGGCAGTCCGCACGGTATACAAGGCCAAGGATGGAGAGGAATATATCTTTAATCTGATCGATACCCCGGGGCATGTGGACTTTAACTATGAGGTCTCCAGAAGCCTGGCGGCCTGTGACGGTGCGGTTCTGGTCGTGGACGCAGCTCAGGGCATCGAAGCGCAGACCCTGGCGAATGTCTATCTGGCGCTGGATCACGATCTGGATGTCATTCCGGTCATCAATAAGATTGATTTGCCAAGCGCGGAGCCACAGCGGGTGATCGACGAGATCGAGGACGTCATCGGCCTCGAGGCGCAGGATGCACCCCAGATTTCTGCGAAAACGGGACAGAATGTGGAGGATGTGCTGGAGGCCATCGTTCACAAGATTCCGGCTCC
Source organism: Bulleidia sp. (assembly GCA_963640245.1). Lineage (GTDB taxonomy): Bacteria > Bacillota > Clostridia > Lachnospirales > Lachnospiraceae > Laedolimicola. The sequence goes on along the minus strand of CAVHYN010000088.1, from coordinate 1,419 downwards.
CACAGGGGATCCGAAGGCACCCTTAAAGGCTCTGATTTTCGATTCCGTTTACGATTCCTACAAAGGCGTTATCATCTTCTGCCGAATCAAGGAAGGTACGGTAAAGAAGGGAACAACTATCCGGATGATGGCTACCGGAGCCGAGGAAGAGGTGGTAGAGGTAGGCTACTTCGGAGCCGGTCAGTTTATTCCGAGCGATGAGCTTTCGGCCGGTATGGTAGGCTATATCACAGCCAGCATCAAAAATGTCCGGGATACCCGGGTGGGTGATACGATTACCGAGCGTGAGCGCCCCTGTGATGCACCGCTTCCGGGCTACAAAAAGGTGCTGCCGATGGTTTATTGTGGCCTCTATCCGGCAGACGGAGCCAAGTATCCGGATCTTCGGGATGCGCTCGAGAAGCTGCAGCTTAACGATGCCTCCCTTCAGTTTGAACCGGAGACATCGATTGCTCTGGGCTTTGGTTTCCGCTGTGGATTCTTAGGCCTCCTTCATCTGGAAATCATTCAGGAGCGTTTGGAGCGGGAATACAACCTTGACCTGGTAACAACGGCTCCGGGTGTTATCTACAAGGTCTATAAGACCAACGGGGAGGTCATCGACCTGACCAATCCTTCGAACCTGCCGGATCCTTCGGAGATCGAGCATATGGAGGAACCCTTTGTCAGTGCCGAGATCATGGTGACGACGGAGTTTATCGGCTCCATCATGGAGCTTTGCCAGGAGCGGCGAGGCGTCTACCTTGGCATGGAATACATGGAGGAGACCCGTGCGCTTTTGAAATATGAGCTTCCGCTGAATGAGATTATCTATGATTTCTTTGATGCACTGAAGTCCAGATCGAGAGGCTATGCTTCCTTTGACTATGAGATGAAGGGTTATGTACAGGCCGATCTGGTGAAGCTGGATATCCTGATCAATAAGGAAGAAGTCGATGCTCTTTCTTTCATCGTACACAGCAGTACGGCTTATGAGCGTGGACGAAAGATGTGTGAGAAGCTGAAAGAGGAAATTCCGAGACATTTGTTTGAAATTCCGATTCAGGCAGCTGTAGGCAGCAAGATCATCGCCAGAGAGACGGTAAAGGCCATGCGAAAGGACGTGCTGGCAAAGTGTTACGGCGGTGACATCACCAGAAAGAAGAAGCTTCTCGAGAAGCAAAAGGAAGGAAAGAAGCGGATGCGCCAGATTGGCAACGTGGAGATACCGCAAAAGGCCTTCATGAGCGTTCTGAAGCTGGATGACAAATAGATGTACTCTCGGAGTCTTTCCTGCACTCGCTTTTGCGGCCGATTTTCCGCCAGTCGCACCCGAATTTCATCAACGTACGCACCGCGTACGCCTCAGAAATTTGGGCACAACTGACAAAAAATCTTCTCGCAAAATCAAGCACAGAAAGATTCCGAGAGTACATATAG
>CAVHYN010000087.1:0-8445 GCA_963640245.1 Bulleidia sp. | reverse complement strand
GTTCTACAACTGTAAAAGTTGCGATACTGGACGAGAAGCATACGCTTCTCTTCTCTGATTATGAGCGTCATTTTGCCAATATTCAGGAGACCCTGGCGGCACTTCTGGAAAAGGCGGAAGGGAAGCTTGGCGATCTGACCGTCTACCCGGCCATCACCGGTTCCGGCGGACTGACCCTGGCGAATCATCTAGGCGTACCCTTTATCCAGGAGGTGGTGGCTGTGGCTACCGCTCTGGAACAAACTGCTCCCCAGACCGACGTAGCGATCGAGCTTGGCGGTGAGGATGCAAAGATCATTTACTTCGAGGGCGGCAATGTGGAGCAACGTATGAACGGCATCTGTGCCGGTGGTACCGGCTCCTTCATCGACCAGATGGCTTCTCTTCTGCAGACAGATGCCACCGGCCTCAATGAATATGCGAAGAATTATCATTCTCTTTATACGATCGCAGCACGTTGCGGTGTCTTTGCCAAATCTGATATTCAGCCGCTGATCAATGACGGTGCCACGAAGGAAGACCTGGCAGCCTCCATTTTCCAGGCTGTTGTTAACCAGACCATCAGTGGTCTGGCCTGTGGTAAGCCCATCCGTGGCCATGTGGCCTTCTTAGGTGGACCGCTTCATTTCCTCTCCGAGCTGAAGGCTGCATTTATCCGCACCCTGAACCTGGATGATGAACATACCATCGCACCGGAAAACTCTCATCTCTTTGCTGCGATGGGTTCAGCCCTAAGCTGCGAGCAAAAGGCAAGCACATCCTTAAGTGAGATGAAAAAGCGGCTGCAGGCTCATATCAAAATGGATTTCGAGGTAGCCCGTATGGAGCCCCTCTTTGCGAATGAGCATGAGTATGCCAAGTTTCAGGAGCGTCACAGCCGCCATGAAGTCATGCGCGGTGATTTTCAGGCCTATGAGGGCAATTGCTTTCTCGGCATCGACGCCGGAAGCACCACGACCAAGGCCGCACTGGTAGGCGAGGACGGAGCACTTCTTTACTCCTTCTACAGCAGCAACAACGGCAACCCCCTGGCGACTACCATCCGCGCGATCAAGGATATCTACCGCTTTCTTCCGAAGAATGCCCGCATCGCCCGCTCCTGCTCCACCGGCTACGGTGAGGCTCTGATCAAGGCGGCTCTGATGCTGGACGAGGGCGAGGTCGAGACCGTTTCGCATTATTATGCGGCAGAATTCTTTGATCCCAATGTCGACTGTATCCTCGATATCGGCGGCCAGGACATGAAATGTATCCGCATCAAAAATCATACCGTAGACAGCGTACAGCTGAACGAGGCCTGCTCCTCCGGCTGCGGTTCCTTTATCGAGACCTTTGCCAAATCCCTGAACTATACCGTCGAGGATTTCGCCAAGGCAGCGCTTTTTGCAAAACATCCGATTGACCTCGGAACCCGCTGTACGGTCTTTATGAATTCCAAGGTAAAGCAGGCGCAGAAAGAGGGCGCGGATGTATCCGATATCTCCGCCGGACTGGCTTATTCCGTAATCAAGAATGCATTATTCAAGGTAATCAAGGTATCCGATGCCTCCTCCCTGGGTAAAAATATCGTAGTACAGGGTGGTACCTTCTATAATGATGCAGTGCTTCGAAGTTTCGAGAAAATCGCTGGCTGCGAGGCTGTTCGTCCCGATATCGCCGGTATCATGGGCGCCTTCGGTGCGGCTCTGATCGCAAGGGAGCGCTATCAGGACGGCATGGAGACCACTATGCTCTCCATCGATGAGATCAATAACCTGGAGTTTTCTACCTCCATGACCAAATGCAACGGCTGCACCAACCACTGCCGTCTGACCATCAACAAGTTCTCCGGCGGCCGCCGCTACATCTCCGGCAACCGCTGCGAGCGGGGTATCGGAAAAGAGAAAAATAAAGACAATATTCCGAACCTGTATGAGTACAAAAATAAGCGTCTTTTCGACTATGAGCCGCTGACGGAGGAGGCTGCGAAGCGCGGAACTGTGGGCATCCCCAGAGTACTGAACTTCTACGAGAACTATCCCTTCTGGTTTACCTTCTTTACAGAGCTGGGCTACCGGGTTGTCCTCTCCCCGTCCTCGACGCATAAGATTTACGAAATGGGTATCGAGTCCATCCCCAGCGAATCCGAGTGCTACCCGGCCAAGCTGGCACACGGCCATGTGACCTGGCTCATCCGTCAGGGTCTGAAGTTCATCTTCTATCCCTGCGTGCCCTACGAGCGCACAGAATTTAAGGATGCGGGCAACCACTACAACTGCCCCATCGTCACCTCCTACGCCGAAAATATCAAGAATAACATCGACGAGCTGTCCGGCAGTGACATTGATTTCTTTAATCCGTTCCTCTCCTTTGAGAATGAGCAGATTCTGGAAAATGGACTGGTGACAGAATTTTCCAGTCACTGTGGCATCTCCGAGAAGGAAATCCGAGAGGCTGCGAAAAAGGGCTGGGCAGAGATGGAGCGCACCCGTGAGGACATCATGCGAAAGGGCGAGGAGACCCTGGAATACATGAAACAGACAGGCCGCCGCGGCATCGTACTGGCAGGTCGCCCTTACCATGTGGATCCGGAGATCAACCATGGTATTCCGGAAATGATCAACTCCTACGGACTGGCTGTGCTGACCGAGGACTCCATCAGCCACCTCCATCCGGTAGAACGCCCGCTGTTTGTCATGGATCAGTGGATGTACCACTCCCGGATGTATGCGGCCGCAAGCTACGTTAAGACCAGAGAAGACCTGGATCTGATCCAGCTGAATTCCTTCGGCTGCGGACTCGATGCCGTCACCACCGACGAAGTCAGCGACATTCTGACCAACTCCGGCAAGATTTACACCTGCCTGAAGATCGATGAAGTCAACAACCTGGGTGCTGCCCGCATCCGTATCCGCTCTCTTATCGCTGCGATCCGCGTGCGGGAAAATAAGGGTGAATGCCGAACCATCGTTTCCTCGGCTTATGACCGCGTGATCTTCACGGAGGAAATGCGAAAAGAATATACCATCCTGTGTCCGCAGATGTCACCGATTCATTTCGATGTCATCGAACCCGCCTTCCGGGCTTCCGGCTACAAGCTGGAAGTCATGCCGGATTCCGACCGGGCTGCCATCGACATGGGACTGAAATATGTCAATAACGACGCCTGCTACCCCTCTCTGGTCGTGGTAGGACAGATTATGACCGCTGTTCTTTCCGGTAAATACGACACGAATAAGCTGGCTGTCATCATCACCCAGACCGGCGGCGGCTGCCGTGCCACCAACTATATCTCCTTCATCCGCCGGGCACTTGCCAAGGCCGGACAGGAGCAGATTCCGGTCGTATCCTTAAACCTCAATAATCTGGAAACCAACCCGGGCTTTAAGATTACCCCGGGACTGGCTGTAAAGGGTCTCTACGGGCTGGTCTTCGGAGATATCTTTATGCGGGTTCTCTATCGGATGCGTCCTTATGAGAAGGAGGCCGGAAGCGCAGATCGTCTCCATGCAAAATGGCTGAAGATCTGTCAGGACTTTGTCTCCCAGAAATATGTAAGCCACAAGCGCTTCGTCCAGATCTGCCGCGGCATCATCAAGGATTTCGACCGTCTGCCTATCCACGAGGATATGAAAAAACCCCGCGTCGGCGTAGTCGGTGAGATTCTGGTCAAGTTCTCTCCCTCTGCCAACAACCATCTGGTGGAGCTTCTGGAGCAGGAAGGAGCGGAGGCTGTCGTTCCGGATCTAATGGACTTCCTGCTCTATTGCTTCAAGAACAGCGAGTTCAAGGCCGATCATCTGGGCAAGAAACGCTCCAGTGCACGAATCGCCAGAGTAGGCATTGAGGCTATGGAATGGCTTCGTAAGCCCGCTTCAAAGGCCTTCAAGGACAGCGTACACTTTAACGCTCCCGGCAATATCGACAGGATGGCTGAGATGGCCTCCGACATCGTATCCGTGGGCAATCAGACCGGTGAGGGCTGGTTCCTTACCGCTGAAATGCTCGAGCTGATTCATGAGGGAGTACCCAACATCGTGTGCACCCAGCCCTTTGGCTGCCTGCCAAACCATGTAGTCGGCAAGGGCGTCATCAAGGAGCTGCGCCGCCGCTATCCCACCTCCAATGTGGTCGCCATCGACTACGATCCCGGTGCCAGCGAGGTCAATCAGCTGAACCGCTTAAAGCTGATGCTGTCTACCGCAAATAAACATCTGAAGGAAGAGATAAAATAACCTATTTCCTATTACACAACTGAAAACACCCGCAAGAATCTATGAGGTATAGATTCTTGCGGGTGTTTCTTTAAGCAACTTCTTTCCTTTCCCCTGTCCTGCTGAACAATAGCAAACACAGCGGTACAAAGATCACGCTGTCAAAATGAAAGAACCGATAGGTCGGTCCGCACAGCAGCAGCATGGTTCCATAGCTGTAAGCGAGAATCGGCAAGGTCAGGGTCATGGCCTTCCAGCCCTTTCCCTTTCTTGCAAAAACAAATAAAGTACTGAAAATCAATACCAAGAGATGGATGCCATTATACGAGAAGAGGTAATCAAGTGGGCTGTCCATGACCCAGTTATCAAAATCGTTCAGCACAGTTCGAAGTCCTGCCCGATCCTCTACATAGGAAAAGCCCCAGTCATTTTCCCGAATCTGGTACTCGAGATCAGTATGCCATTCTTTGCTGCCCCGCACATCCCAAACCATTCTGGTCAGCTCATAGACCGCCTGCAGGGACAGACCCGGTGCATTTTTCACTGTATCCAGGGTAAAGTTTATAAATTTAAGCGGTGGTGTCTGCTTGACAATGGTATTCGAATTGGTCAGAAATTTAAACGAATTATAATTGCCATATTCGTAGGTCTTCCAACGTCGATCCGGACCTATTTCCGCCAGAAAATCCGCTGCTTCCGAGCTTAAGCTTTCCGGTGCAAACTCATGAATATTGCAGAGAATCGTCATCGGAAGTCCCACACTCTCCACATAGGTCTGATCCGGACGACTGGCCTCCACCAGATCATAGACCGGATGCTCGATGATCCACATGCCCGCTACCATAACTACCAGCGAAATCAGGCATTCCCTCCGGATTTCTTTGAAGAACAGAAGGGCCAGAATCAAAAGTGGAATGGTATACAAAATCCCGTTATGACGCACCATCGAAATAGAAATCAGCACCAGGATAAATACTGCAAGGTTCTTCTTTTTCTTAAGCCAGGTTCCGTTCGTCTTCCAGATATTGATCAGATATACGGTAAACAATACCATAAAGACCGTCAGGGCACTATCCTTCCACATAAAGAGCAAAATCCGATGCGTCTGCGGATTCGCTGCCAGGAAAAATTCTGTCAGACCCAGTCCCCATACCGGAAAGTGCCACTTTGCCATCGTATACAGCAGATACCCGCAGGCCAGACTGTACAATAAAAGCTGCATAAAGATCGCAAAACCATAATGGTTCACTATCTTCGAAAAGAATGCAATGATAAGGGTGTGAAAAACCGGATGCCAGGTATCATACTGGTGATTCTGAATCTGCCACCATTGATCCAGATTATCCCAATCAAAGGAGCCCGGAAAATAAGCGTAATAATAAAGCATCAATACCAGGAATACAAGTCCCGCTCCCAGAGTAAACCAGAAAATGCGATATTTTTTCTCTTTGCGCGCATCTGTGCAGAGTTCACGTTCCTTCAACCTCATACCGGAACACTTGTATACACACCATTTCAATCCGAGGTAAACGGGTAAAAACATCACCAGCGATGCCAGAATTTTCACTTTCCAGTATTTGGTATCCATCGGCACTGTCGCCATCATCTGCGGCAGCAGCCAGAGCAGAAATACCAGATAAGCAGTTACCGCCAGGGTCAAAATCTCCAGCATCACGTGTGTAGCTTTTTTTTGTTCCTTATACCAACTATTTGCTTTTTTGATCTCATTATACATTTTCAATCTGCCAATCTATCGGCTCCAGGCCGTTTTTTACTAAGAATTCATTTGTCTGACTAAAGGGACGGCTTCCGAAAAATCCCCGGTATGCCGACAGGGGGCTCGGATGCGGTGCCTTCAAGATTAGATGCTTCGGATTATGCAGCATCTGGGCTTTCTTCTGAGCCGGACTGCCCCAGAGAATAAATACAATCGGCCGATCCTGCTCATTTAAAATACGGATGGCTGCATCCGTAAACTGCTCCCACCCCATGCCCCGGTGAGAGTTTGCCTGGTGAGCACGGACGGTTAATACCGTATTCAGCATCAGCACACCCTGCTTTGCCCATTTGGTCAAGTAGCCATTATTCGGTATATAGCAGCCCAAATCGTCATGAAGCTCCTTATAGATATTCACCAGGGACGGTGGGATATCCACATCCGGCTTTACGGAAAAACACAGCCCATGAGCCTGCCCGTCGTTATGATAGGGATCCTGACCCAGAATCACGACTTTTACCTCATGAAGCGGAGTCAGATGAAAGGCATTGAAAATATCATCCGCAGGCGGAAAGATCCGGGTGGTCGCATATTCTTTTTTTACGAACTCAAATAAATCCGCATAATAGGGTTTGCTAAATTCCGGTTTCAACGGTGTCAGCCAATCATTTTGAATCATAGACATGATATATTTGTCTCCTGCAAAAATCTATATACGCAATCTGGATCTCTTTTATAAACGGACAGATACATCGCGTTCACGCAGATATTCCTTCAGTTCCCGGATTTCCAATTCTTTATAATGGAAGAGCGAAGCTGCCAGTACTGCGTCCGCCTTTCCCTCTGTCAAAGCATCATAAAAATGCTCCTTTATACCGGCACCCCCGGACGCGATGACCGGAATCGATACATTTTCTGCAATCGTACGTGTCAGCTCCAGATCGTAGCCCGCCTTCGTGCCATCACAGTCCATGCTGGTCAGCAAAATCTCGCCTGCACCTAGCTTATCGGCCTTCATCGCCCACTCCACAGCATCGATACCCATATCCACACGGCCGCCGTTTTTATAGATATTCCAACCGCTTCCGTCAGCGCGTTTCTTTGCATCAATGGCGCACACCACGCACTGACTTCCGAATTTGTCCGCTGCTTCGCTGATCAGCTCCGGCCGCATAATTGCTGCACTGTTTACCGAGATTTTATCTGCCCCCTCTCGGAGCAGCACCTTAAAATCATCCACAGTACGGATGCCGCCGCCTACAGTAAAGGGAATAAATACCTTCTCCGCCACCCGGCGTACCATATCCACGACTGTATTTCTGGCATCAGAGGTAGCCGTGATATCAAGAAAAACCAGCTCATCCGCTCCCGCCGCATCATAGGCTGCTGCGATCTCCACCGGATCGCCGGCGTCCCTTAGATTTACGAAATTAACGCCCTTCACTACACGTCCCGCATGTACATCCAGGCAGGGAATGATTCGTTTTGTAAACATAGACTAATCCTCCAGCTTCGCGAAATTTTCCAGTATCCTAAGCCCCACACGACTGCTCTTCTCCGGATGGAACTGGCAGGCGAAAATATTGCCCTGTTCCACCGAAGCGTCGATCGATACACCGTATTCGGTGGTAGCCTTCACGATCTGCGGATCCGCTGCCTTCAGATAATAGGAATGGACAAAGTATACATACGGTTCCTCGGGCAAATCCCGAAACAGTCGTCCCTCGTTCTGCAGATGCAGGGAATTCCAGCCGATATGTGGAACCTTCAGACCCTCTCCGTCCGGAATCCGTAAAATCTCACCCTTCAGGATTCCCAGACCCTCGACACCCGGAGCCTCATCGCTTCGCTCAAATAAGAGCTGCAGTCCCAGACAGATTCCAAGAAAGGGCTTTCTCATCTCTGTCAGCTCCTTTATCACACTCACCAGGCCATAGGACTTCAGTTTTTCCATGGCGTCTCCAAAATTTCCGACGCCCGGAAGGATCACCTTATCCGCTTTCAGAAGCTCAGTTCGGTCACGGGTCACCAGAACCTCTTCACCGAGGGCAAGCAGCGCCTTCTCCACGCTCTTTAAGTTGCCCGCATCATAATCGATAATCGCTATCATAATGTTCACTCCTCACAGTGATTGTACTTTCAAATCACCTTCATACGCCCATAGTAACTAGTGTCTAGGCTGTAATGAATAGTTATCATCTAGTTTACTACAAAATGATGGCAAAGTACAGAAAAAAAGAGCCATGCATCTTGCATAGCTCCTGTGCTTGTACCTTCAAAACTATATACTGCATATCTTTATTAGACATTTTCTATCCTATGACGCTTCACGGTTTTGGTCATGGTCACTACGAAACCGGTCATTCGGAATCCGCTTCGCTTCTTCCTCATGTCCTTTGCTTCGCAAATGACCGCCTGTAGTGTCTGTTTCATCCCGGAGTGCAAGCACTCCTCCTTTCAACAGCCTCTACATACGACCGCTTTCTCCGCTCTTGGTCAAGCCCTCGACCTATTAGTAACAGTCAGCTCCATGCA
>CAVHYN010000086.1:0-58409 GCA_963640245.1 Bulleidia sp. | reverse complement strand
GGATAACGCGCAGAGGCTTCTGACGAACCTTGTTTGCCTTCTCTGCGATACCGATTGCGCCCTCTGCTGCTGCAAAGGACTCATGGCCTGCCAGGAATGCGAAGCACTCTGTCTCCTCTTCCAGAAGCATCTTGCCCAGGTTACCATGTCCCAGACCTACCTTACGAGTATCTGCTACAGAACCCGGAATACAGAAAGCCTGAAGGCCTTCTCCGATAGCTGCTGCAGCATCTGCTGCCTTGCGGCAGTCCTTCTTGATTGCGATAGCTGCACCTACGATATATGCCCAGCAAGCGTTCTCGAAACAGATCGGCTGGATGCCTTTGATCTGGCTGTATACATCCAGGCCTGCATCCTTGGTGATCTTCTCAGCTTCCTCGATGGAAGCGATGCCATAGCTGTTCAGAACAGCGTTAATCTTATCAATACGTCTTTCATATGATTCAAATAATGCCATTTTTCATCTACCTCCTCGATTACTCTTTGCGCGGGTCAATGATCTTAACCGCATCTGCTACACGGCCATACTGACCTTTCGCCTTTTCCCATGCAGTGTTCGGGTCATCACCCTTCTTGATAAAGTCTGTCATCTTGCCAAGAGAAACGAACTGGTATCCGATGATCTGGTCTTCTGCATCCAGAGCGATGCCTGTTACATAGCCCTCTGCCATCTCCAGGTAACGGGGTCCCTTCTTCAGAGTACCATACATAGTACCAACCTGGGAACGAAGTCCCTTTCCAAGGTCTTCCAGACCTGCACCTACTGCAAGTCCATCCTCGGAGAATGCAGACTGGGAACGTCCATATACGATCTGCAGGAAGAGCTCACGCATCGCGGTATTGATAGCATCACATACAAGGTCTGTGTTCAGAGCTTCCAGTACAGTCAGACCCGGCAGAATCTCAGATGCCATAGCTGCGGAATGAGTCATACCGGAACATCCGATCGTCTCAACCAGAGCCTCCTGAATTACGCCTTCCTTCACATTCAGGGTCAGCTTACAGGCTCCCTGCTGCGGTGCACACCAGCCAATGCCGTGTGTAAAGCCGGAAATATCTTTTACTTCCTTCGCCTGTACCCATTTTGCTTCTTCCGGGATCGGAGCGGCGCCATGGTGTACGCCCTGTGCTACCGGACACATCATCTCGACTTCATGTGAATAAATCATTTTAAAACTCCTTTCAGAATGTATTCCTAGCGACACGGGGTGGCTTAAGTCCCGTCTCGTCGCATTTGGTAGTATTTTCGCATATTCTGTTGCATTCGTAAAGTATTTTTTTCGAAAAATTATTTTTCCTCTGCAAGCTTTCGTCCCATCAGGACACCCATGACGGAGGCCATCATCAGTCCTCTGGTCCAGCCGCTTGAGTCTCCCAGGCAGTAAAGTCCCTGGATATTCGTGACGAAATCAGGCGTCATCTTAATCCGGTTACTGTAGAATTTAAGCTCCGGAGAGTACAGAAGTGTCTCATTTGCCGCAAAGCCGGGTACCACCTGATCCACAGCCTGGATAAAGTTGATGATATTTGTCATCGCACGGTAAGGCATAGCTGCCGTGATGTCACCAGCTACCGCATCCGGCAGGGTCGGCCGCACATTTGACTGGCTCAGCTCCTTCTGCCAGGTTCTCTTGCCGCTTAAGATATCGCCGTAGCGCTGTACCATAATCTTGCCGTCTCCCAGCATATTCGTCAGCTCGCCTACCTTCTGCGCGTAGGCAATGGGCTGGTTAAAGGGATGGGTAAAGTTATGGGAACAGAGGATCGCAAGATTCGTATTGTTGGACTTCAGATCCTTGTAGGAATGTCCATTCACAACGGCCAGGTCATTGTCATAATTTTCCTGACTCACGAAGCCGCCCGGGTTCTGACAGAAGGTACGAACCTTATTCTTAAAGGGCAGCGGATAGCCGATGAGCTTCGACTCGTAGAGTACATTGTTCACGTCCTCGATGATCTCGTTGCGCACCTCGACCCGGACGCCGATGTCTACGGTACCCGGCTGATGGGCGATATCATGCTGCTCGCAGAGCTTCTCCAGCCAGTCTGCGCCTTTCCGGCCGGTGGCTACGATGACATGCTCCGCATAGATGACTCTCTCATTTGTCTCCTTGCCGGAGTCCTCGATCACTGCCCCTTTACAGACCTCATGCTCAACAATCAAATCGCGGCAATGGCTGTTAAACAGGATTTCCACCCCCTGCTCCAGAAGGTATTGCTCGATCTGGAAATAAATCTCCTGCGCCTTTTCAGTTCCCAGATGCCGAATCGGACAGTCCACGAGTTTCAGGCCAGCCTTGATCGCGCGCTTGCGGATCTCCTTGACCTCTTCTTCGTTGCCAACGCCCTCTACATGGGTGTCTGCGCCGAATTCCAGATAAATCTGATCCGTGTAATGAATCGTCTCCTGCGCCAGATCCTCCCCAATCAAAGTCGGCAGATCCCCGCCTACTTCATAGCTTAGGGACAGCTTTCCGTCCGAAAACGCTCCTGCGCCGGAAAAACCCGTTGTAATATTGCAATAAGGCTTGCAATTCACACACTTCTTTGTCTTTGCCTTGGGACAGGATCGTTTTTCTACTGCCCGTCCTTTTTCCACGATAGTGATGGACTTTTTACTTCCCTTTTTCAAAAGCTCCAGAGCCGTAAAGATACCCGCAGGTCCTGCTCCGATAATCAGTACATCTGTATGAGCCATGTAAATACCTCCTCGCCGAGTGCGATAATGTTTTTTATGTAATAGGGGATTCCTTCGGAATTTCCTATAACATAAAAAACTGCCTTGGCAGATGGTAGGCCTCTCTACAAAGAGGCTTTCTTCAACTGTTAAGGCAGTTTAAAGACATATCTATACCTGTTCTATTGTAAAGGATGGAAAGGAAAGCTGTCAAGCATTTCTCTTATTCTACGATAACGTCCCCGGCTTTCAATGTATGATACAGCTCGGCATGGGTCAGATAGAGATAGGGATGAACATAGAAAAGATCCAGAATGCCTAAGGTGAGTCCTCCAAGCACGATCCAGCCAAGGAAGGAGAGATCCAGCACAAAGGCCTTCCATTTATTTCCCTGCATCATCTCTTTACTTATTGCAAAGGCTTCCTTTCGATCCATCGTCGGATCCTCTGCAAGGAGATAGGGGATCATCAGGTACTCATAATACTTGACAATTCCGGGGATGATTAGCAGAAGCGTCCACAAAAACTGAAAGATCGTGCGGCAGAACATCACAAAGCCTACATGACCGTAACCATTTTTAAAGGCATAAAAAAGCTCCTTCAGGCTGGGATCTTCATTCTTGCAAAGCAGGCAGAATCTCTCGCAGCCTACCTCGAGCGGATTCCATACAAAAATCGTAAGAACCAGATCTACAACCAGCGATACTGCGACAACTCCAATCACGATCGTAACAAGTGTCGTAAGTATCTCCTGACCATAAGCAGAAAGCCGATTCGACAGGTCGAGATCATTGATCCTCGCACCTACGGAATAGCTGCCCCCTCCTGTCAGAAGCGTCAGGATGAATCCTACCAGAACCATCTTCCAGTAATTCGCCTTTAAAACGGCCTTGGCATTTGTTTTTAACTCTTTCCTAGTCCACATATCAGTACCCTCATCATTCCAGGATCCGTATAAAATGCGAATCCTTTTTTCTTAGAGTAACACCCGAAGAGCAGAAATGTCAATGATTCAGGGCAGAATTAATATTTCTTTAAACTATGATAGAGCTTTCGGATACTTGCCGCATCGGCCAGGCCTTCCGAGAAGGCTGTGGCACTTCCGGCAGCCGTTCCAAGCAGCAAAGCCTCCAGATAATCTCCGGTTCTGTCATAGCCTGCCAAGAAGCCGGCTACCATGGAATCTCCGGCACCTACCGAATTCACTACCTGTCCCTTCGGAGTTCCGATCTGATACTGCTCACCGGAATCAGTCAGAAGAAGAGCGCCCTCCCCTGCCATAGACACCAGGACATTTTTCGCGCCAAGCTTCTGAAGCTTGCCTGCGTAGTGGAGGATCTCCTCCGTCGTTTTGCATACCGTATGGAACATTTCTCCAAGCTCATGGTGATTGGGTTTTATCAGAAAAGGATGATATTTTATCACATTCAAAAGCAAATCGCCGCTGGCGTCTACTACGGTACGGATTTCTTTCCCCTGCAGCCGCTCCAAAATTTTCTCATAGGTATCCGCAGGCAGGCAACTAGGAATACTTCCGGCCAGAACCAGGCTGTCGCCCTCTCCAAGCTTTTCTAATTTCCCATAAAACTCTTCCAGTGCTTCTTTTGTAATGACCGGCCCCTGTCCGTTGATCTCCGTCTCTGTTCCATGCTTTACCTTCACATTGATACGGGTATTTCCTTCCAGCAGATGCACAAAATCCGTATGGAGTCCCGCCTCCTCCATGCCGGTCTCCAGCGCCTGTCCGGTAAAACCGGCCACGAAGCCCAGAGCCGTAGTCTCTACGTCCAGCTCTTTCAAAATCCCCGATACATTGATGCCTTTTCCGCCCCAAAGGATAGCCTCATGCTTTGCCCGGTTGATCTCTCCCGGAATCAGGCTTTCCAGAAATACCACATAATCCCAGGCCGGATTAAATGTCACCGTATAAATCATATGTCTTCCCCTTTAAAAATCCTCTTCTTTGTCCGATTCTGATGTCGGCATTCCACCTTCGTAATGAATGTAGTCGTAAATATACGCAATTTCACTCATTACCAGCCGGATATTGTACTGTCTGGCGATATTCTCAAAGCTCTTTTCTACCATCCGTACGAAATCTCCGTGTTCTTCCTCGAAATGCTCCAGACGAAGATGCGTGGTAATCTCTTCCTTCTTTACCAGGCGCTCGATGAGACAGCTGATATGAATATTCAGACCCACGATTGTTTTTTCCAGAAATTTCCTTTTCATCAAGACCTGCAGCTCATCCAGCATTGCATCCACTTGACTCAAAACCTTTCCGGCATTCAGGATGGTCAATGCTTCTACTACATTTTGCAGGGAAAATACATTCAGCAGATTCTTGCGGAACTGTTCAAACTCTTCGGGGGAAAGATAGCCGTTAAAGCACTCCCGCAGGCGCGGAAAGCTGTTAAAGGTGATGATCTCCTCCAGCGAAATTACCGGGAATTTTTCACTTTGCACCGGCACCGCCGTCGTAGCCGCAAAGAGCACATTGTATTTATCCAGCTCACCGATACGACCAAGCTCGGTAAAGGTATCCGAATCATAGCATTTGACTGTAAGCTCCAGGTTTTTCGGAAGGCTGTCCATGAAAAGCTCGCCGACCCGCGCCGCCACATCGCTGCCGCTCTCGCTGACAAAGAGGATGACATCTTCTTTATGAGCCCGCTCCATCAGCTTGTAGCTGGTCTTTACATTTTCTTTCGCTTGCTTTAGAATCTCCTCCATCCCGTCACCCCTGCTGAGAGCAAAGCCGATTTCCAGCGCCAGGTTCGTGGATACATTGTTGATGATTCCCAGGTTGATATTGGAGACATCACCGATCACTTCCTCGATATTCTCCAGCGAGCCTAAGTCTACCAGCATCAGCACATCCCGGTTTTCATTGTAATACAGGATATTGCGAAGCTGCTTTCCCACCTCTACTACAGACATGTCGTAGGGCATGTCAATCGCATGAAATACATGCTTTTTCATCAGCTTATTGCAGACGTCGGCGATACTGCTGGCCGTTGCGTAGCCGTGGCAGATGATAAAGGCCTGAATGGGCAGTGCGTTGTGTGCCTCCCGAATATGATTCAAAAGAATCGTCAGTGCTGCCTGCTCTGTCTCGGACAGGGTCACCTCCAGATTCTGCCGGATCAGTACCACAATTTCTCTGGCAATCAGTGTCTCACTACGGGATTCCTTTTGCAAAACCTCCCGCAGCCTCTCCAGGGAAGTCCGGTGCGCTGCACACCATTCCTGCATCATCTCATTAAAGACATCGCTGTGATAGACCCAGCGTGAAAAGGTCAGCACGAAGCTGTTTGGCACGTCTACATTGTAAATGCTGCGGACATAATCGAAAATTCGAATCAGCATCTGTTCAATCAAACGAAGCTTCTCATTTTCCGCAATTCGCCGAAAAAGAATGTATTCGCTGTACTCATCCAGAATCCGGCTGCTTTCCTCCAGAAATTCCGGATAGCTCATCTGATTTTCATAATATAGCTCAAACTTTTCTAAGACCTGGCTGTACAGTCGAATTTCCCGATAAACCTCTGAATCCTGGCGGATCTCGGAAAGTGTCAGATACTTCTCTTCTCCGAGTTGGCGCTGAAAATCCATCTGAATGCCCAAAAGCAGCTCCCTTGGAAGCATCAGCAGATCAATCCGGATTTCGCTTAGGCTTCGTCGCACAGAAAAGGCTTTCGCACAGAGCTGTTTCACACAGTGTTTGAGCTCTCCTACATTTTCCGCAAACAGATGCTGGCTTAGGATCCGGTAAGCCCGTTCGCTGATCCGAATCGGTTTTCCGAGTCTCTGCTCTTCTTTTTTCAGAAAATGAGAAATCAGCATCTCCTTTTCCACCTGGGATCGCTCGGAAAGCCCGGGCATCGTCACGCGGATAAAGGTCAGCTTTTTTCGGTATTCCTCGTAGCAATCCCCATTTTCCAGCGTCAGCACATAACGGCCACGGCTCTCCTCCTCTGTCGTCTGTCGTTCCTCTATCTGGTGCAGGATGTAGAGCTTTAGCTCTTCCGGGAGCTTGTCATAGTCTTCAAAAATGACAAAATCGCCTTTTCCGATCTTCTGGAGCTTCTTCTCCAGTTCCTCCCGTACGCGCTCCGTCGGAAGCTTCTGTGCACTTAAGGTCTTCGCGTCAATCACAATATACTGTGCCTCTTCTGGCACGATTCCCGTATCCTTCGCATAACAATAAGAAAGCCAGGCAAGAAAACTCTTCCCCGTTCCTCTGGCTCCCTCTATATAAAGCGGCAGGCCGGCCGGGGGATAATCCACGGCCACCCTGCATTTTTCCACGGCGGATTTCAGCGAAAGCCTGCAGCCGACTGCCTGCTCAAAATTCTGTTTCTTTTTTAGATATTTTTCGATAAATTCCGTAAGTTCATCCAAATCACAAAATTCATCGTTGATCGCGGTGAGGCTTAAGCGTTCCAGAAGCACCTTCTTATCCAGAAAATATACCGGACGGGTACTGACCTTCAGAAGGCTTCCGTCCTTGAATCCCTCATTCAGATACTGGCTGGCCAGATTTCTGCTTACACTCAGCCGCTCGCAGACTGCCGCGGCTGTGAACGCGTCGTAATGCCCACTCTCCAGCTTTCCCGTCTCCTGTGCGATATAATCCAGTATTTCCTGCTTGGTATTGATGCATCCCATAGCTGCCTCTCTCCATTTTAACTAAGCTTATTTCTATACGGAACGACCAGTTCGTCCCATACGTCCTGAAAGAATTTCTTTGAATCCAGTGCCTGTAAGCTTACGACAAGCTCCTGCTCCGGCACAACTACGATATACTGCCCATATTTTCCATCCGCCCGGTAGGACTGATAGTCCGGATTAATCCAGAACTGATAGCCGTAACCGCATTTGGGAATATCCTTTGTGATCTGGTTTTTCGTAGCTTCCGTGATATACCACTTTGGAACCAGTTGGCTTCCCTCCCAGCTGCCCTTCTGAAGCAGCAGTCTTCCTATCGCGGACATCTCATCGATGGTCAGCATCAGGCCGTTGGCTGCCGCCGAATGTCCCATCGGACAGGTCAGCCAGTCTGCATTTCCGATTCTAAGGGGCTCAAAAAACCGCGGCTTCATATATTCCAGCAGGCTTTTCCCCGTCAACCGTTCTATGATACAGCTTAACATATAGGTGTTGAAATTGCAGTATGCAAAATGGCTGCCCGGCTCATAGCCAAAATCATTTTTGAAAAAGAAATCCACCCAATCCCGCTCTTCGTAGCGCTTCGGATCATCCGAGAAAAAGAGCTTTTCGGTAAGACCACAGTTCATGGTCAAAAGATCATGAACTGTGATTTTCTTGATATTCGGATGAATGTCCTGATGACGGTATTCCGGAAAGAAGTCCAGGAGCTTATCCTCTGCTGTCAGCAATTTTTCATCCATCGCAATTCCTACGCCTAAGGACGTCACGCTTTTGGCTACCGAATAGACATTCAATCTGGTCTTTTGTTCCAGACGGCTATATTCTTCCAAAAGCTCATCTTTATGCCATACCTGAACGTAATGAAGCACCACGTCCTTTTCTTTCATTTTCTGTAAAAATTCTGTCAGCAGAGACATCTCCGACTTCCTCCCGTCTTATTTTAAAAAATTCCCACCCAGGTTCCAAGAATACTCAAAACTATGATGCCAAGCAGGATCGCATTGACCTTTACGCCCTTCCGAATCAGCTTGTAGATACCAAATGTGGTAAGAAGCGGAAGCATCTTCGGCATGATACCGTTCAATACATCATTCAGCGCAATTGCGGAATCCCCACTTCCGATGCTGATTCCCAGATTTACCGATACCATCGAGGCTACCATGCCGCCGATCACCATCAGGCCAAGGATGGCTGCGCCGCGGAAAATTTTATCGGTGATGCCCATTTTTTCAAACTGATTCAGAGCCTTCATACCGGAATTGTATCCCAGATGCGCTCCGAAATAACGTACCAGCACGTTCGGAATATTGAACAGCAAAAGGAATAAAATCGGTGCAAAGAGATTGCCTGCCAGTGCCAGGGAGCAAGCGATACCGCCTGCCAGGGGTCTTAAGGTTCCCCAGAATACGGAATCTCCGATACCTGCCAGAGGTCCCATCAGGCTGGCCTTTACAGAGTTGATAGAATTCGCGTCGAAATTCTCTGAGTTTGCATTTTCCTCCTCCATCGCTGCCGCGATGCCGAAGATAAACGGATTGACCATCGGTGTAGAGTTAAAGAACTCGGCATGTCTCTTTAAAGCCTCCGCCAGATCCTCTTTGTCCGGATACAGCTTTCTTAAAATCGGAGAGAGGGAATACTGACAGCCCTGGCTCATCTGTCTCTCATAGTTGAAGGAAGCATTTACCGTAAAGGAACGCCAGAACATTTTATTGATATCTTTTTTCGTTAATTTCTTTGCGTTTTCATTAGAAGTCATCGTCGTCTCCTCCTTCTGTCTCTGCCTGTACCGCTGCCGGGGTATCCTGGGTCAGCATCAGTGCTACAATGATAATTCCAAGCATGGCAATTCCTAAAACCGGCATACCAAGATATGCGGAAAGGATAAAGCCAAGCATAAAGAACGGTGCTACCTTCGGGGTCAGAAGCATACTAGCCAGAAGGGCAAAGCCAAGAGCCGGAAGGATACCTGCAGCTACACTGATACCGTCTTTTACGAACTGCGGAATGACCGTCAGGAATTTTTCTACTGCCGGTGCGCCGAAGCTATAGCATACGGCCATTACCACAGCCATTACAAGAGCATAAGAAAAGAAACTAAACAGATGCATTCTGTCGACGCCATTTGCGTCTCCCTTTGCCGCATATTCATCGGACTTGTGAAGGAACCATGCTCTGACTACCAGGTAGTAGGTATTCTTTAAAAGAAGAGCTACGGTAGCAATGGGGATAGCCAGTGCCAACGCTGCCTCAGTACCGCCATTCGAGCTGATGGCCAGCGCCGTTCCAAGGATGCCTCCCGCTGTGATTTCGGGCGGCAGGGCTGCTCCGATGGTGACATTTCCCATAAAGGCAAGCTCCAGTGTAGCTCCTACAGCCAAGCCTGTCTGCACATCTCCAAGTACCAGACCTACTAAGGGTCCCATTACAATCGGTCGTTGAATCATGGAATTACCTACACCGCACTCCAGGAAGCCGATGAATGCCACGATACCGATAAAAATAGCCTGCATCATAAGTTTTTCCTCCCTATTTTATCTGAAAATTTTCTTTGTGTCACTAGGTACTGCCTGAATAAATATCTCAATTCCGTCCGCTGCTGCCTTTTTCAGAAGCTTTTCTTCCTCGTCGGTTACATTGACCATATTGGAGAGCGGATGTGTCTCGGATGTCGCCTTGGTTCCGCCCAGGTTGATGCTCCCTATCTGCTCGCAGGACTCTGCAAGCTTCACGGCATCTGCTATATTGCCTGTCACAATCATCAAGGAATACTTGTCGGTCTTCCCTGCATTGATCGCCTGAATGGAATCCTCGATATTTTTGATTACCAGCTTGGCACTGCTTGGTTTTCCAAGCTTCAGTGCTGCCTTTCGTACTTCATCATTCACCACTGCGTCATTGGCAATCAGGATGCAATTGGGGTTCAGCTGGGAACACCAGGAAAATACAACCTGTCCATGAAGCAGTCTGTGATCGACCCTCAATAACTGAATCATACTCATTCCTCCCTAAAAATCTTCGTCTTCCCCGACGTTTTCTTTGGCGCAGCAGGTAATTAACCCCAGGCTTTCGCTGATACTTTCCTGAATCATCGTTTCTGTATCCTCTTCCATCTTTAAAACCAGATTCAGAACCATCGGCACGTTCATTCCCGTTACCACATGCACCCCCGGCAGATGATTGTAGGTCAGGGCATCGTTGTTGACGCTTCCTCCCAATACATCGGTAACTGCAATGATCTCGCTCTCCGGATGCTCCTTGATGAAAGCATCAAAAAACGAATGAATATCGCCGTTTCCGTCCACATAGGCATCGTAGGAAACCAGGCTTTCGTTTTTGCCGGCAATCAGTTCCACCGTGCTTTTCATGCCTGAAGCCAGATGTCCGTGTGACATCAGTACAATATATTTCATATCTTCTCACCTCCTGCTGAAGTTAGGATAGCTTATTTCTGTTTTCTTTTGTGAATGCGTCTATTATTTCGGCATTTCGGACAGCATTTAGACACAAATCCATCTTCTGCCCGCTTCCGAAGCTGCAGTCTTTGATAGAAATTTTCTGCTTCGACACTAATTTCTCCTTCTTTTCCTTTGTGTCGACAACGGTTTCCCTTGCCGAAAGTCTCAAAACCTGTTATGATCTGTCTCATCTTGTAATTAAGGGAGAATTTACCTATGAATCCAATGCAGCTTTTGAAAATGAAATCCGCCTGGGATCGCTTCCGCACAGCGCATCCGAAATTTCCGCAGTTCTTGAATTCCGTGATGCAGGACGGAATCCATGAGGGTACGGTTCTGGAATTTACCGTAACGGAACCGGACGGGAAAACCTATCGTTCGAACCTGAAGATCAACCAGGAGGATCTGGAGCTTTTTCAAGAATTAAAGGAACTGGCTTCGCAGTCCCGGTAAACGCATAAACGCCGCAGGCACAGAGCCTGCGGCGCTTTCTTATGCAATAGGAAATTCCGAAGGAATCCCCTATTACATAAAAAACATTATCGCAACTATTTTTCAGAGGTCTCAAACAGTTTCTCTCCCGCCTCTACATGACCAGATTTCAATTCCTGCACCTGCTCCGGAGCGGAAGCCAGTACTGCTACCGTGGTATCATATCCGGCTGCCTTCAAGGCTTCCACATCAAAAGTAAGAAGCTTGTCACCCTTCTTTACCTTCTGACCGCTTTCGCAAAGGGTTTCAAAATATTTTCCCTTTAATTCTACCGTATTGATACCTACATGAATCAGAAGCTCGGTTCCGTCCTCGCTCTCAAGACCTACGGCATGCTTCGTGTCGAACACCATGGTTACGGTTCCGTCGAAGGGAGCCACTACCTCACCCTTTTCCGGGCGGATGCCTGCGCCCTTGCCCAGGACACCTGACGCAAAGGTCGGGTCTGCAATCTCGGTATAGGAAATCGCTTCACCGGTAACCGGAGCAGATACCGCGCCGCCTCTCGGTCCCTGATGTTCTTCTGCATTCTCATTTCCGGCAGGTGCTTTTTCTGCCGGTGCAGCCTTTTCCTCTACCGGATCCTTGTAGCCAAACAGCCAGGTCAGTGCAAAGGCAACTGCTGCAGAGATCAGGAACATAATGATATAATTCAACGGATCATTCAGGCAAAGCAGCAGGCCGAAGATACCGGTAACACCGGTTCCGGTCGCGCCAAGACCCACGATGGAAGCGTATAGTGCGCCACACGCACCGCCCGCTGCACCGCAGATAAACGGCTTGAAGAAACGTAAGTTGACACCAAAAATCGCAGGCTCCGTGATACCCATAAAGCAGGACATAGCGGAAGGAACTGCCATGGATTTTGTCTTTCCGTTCTTTGTCTTCAGTGCTACGGCCAGGGCTGCTGCTCCCTGAGAGATATTTGCGGCAGAAGCCAGCGGCAGCCAGTAAGTCTTTCCATAGAGACCCAGCTGTCCTACATCGATCAGTGTATACATGTGATGAACACCTGCTACTACCGTAGTGGAATACAGACCGCCCATGATAAAGCTTCCGATACCGAAGGGCAGGGTAATCAGCTGCTGTACACCGTTCAGGATGCCATTCTCTACCGTAACAAAGATGGGTCCGATGATGGAGAAGGTCAGGTAACCGGTTATAAAGACGCTGACAAGCGGTGTTACGAACAAGTCAAACATAGCCGGAACGATCTTATGCAGGCGCTTTTCGATCTGGCACATCACATAAACTGCGATGATAACCGGAATGACATGACCCTGGTAACCTACCAGGTCTACCTTGTAGAGACCGAACCATACCGGAAGGGTCTGTTTCACGCCTTCTGTCGCTACGGTCCAGGCATTTTGCAGATTCGGATGGATCATCATCATACCGATAACTGCGCCAAGATACGGATTGCCGCCGAATACCTTTGCAGCACTGAAGGCAATGAGAATCGGCAGGAAGGTATAAGCTGTATTTGCAAACAGATTTGCCAATACAAATAAGGAACTTGTATTGTCCAGGTTCAGGAAGCCATTATTTACCATAAAGTTCAGTGCTTCCATGATACCCATCAGAAAGCCGCTGGCTACGATGGCCGGAATGATCGGCACAAAGATATCGCCCAATGTTTTGATAGCCTGCTTGTAGAAGGGCTGCTTCTGAGCCGCTGCTTCCTTTGCTTCCTCCTTACTGGCACCGGTCATACCGGAAATAGCAAGGAACTCGTCATATACCTTATTGACAACGCCTGTCCCTAAGATGACCTGCAGCTGTCCGGAGGCGCTGAACACGCCCTTGACGCCGTCGATGTCCTCCACTGCCTTGGCATCACACTTTTTGTCATCTGCCAGCACCAGGCGCAGTCTCGTGGAACAATGTGCCACCGACACAAGATTTTCTCTTTTTCCGACCTTTTCATAGATCGCTTCTGCTGTCTTTCTGTAATCCATGATTACCTCCCCTTTTCTCTTTTTTGATTAGCTGCGAAGCCGCCCCTTAGCTCCCCGGGCGCTCACGCTTACCTCTATCTCCTCCCCGTCCGGATAGAATCGGGTGGAAAATACATCTTTTCCGCCGTTTAAGAACACTTCCACGCAGGAGGCATCCACAATCACTCGCATATCTGTCAGTCTCGTCATTTCCCGTCCGCGCATTGTACGGCCTGATCCCAATAAGTTATCTTTGAATTCCATGCGGAAAATCTGTTCTTCGCCATTCCAGGTCAGCCACAGATCCTTCGCCAATGTAATTTTTACAGTTTCTTCCAGTTTATTCAGATCCGGAAGCTCGATTTCGAAGGCCTTTCCCATCTTTCCTTCGAAATCATTTTCAAAGGACTGTTCCTTTGTCCAATAAGTATCTAACTCACGAATCGGGTTCTGACATAGAATACCGTCCTTCACTGACAGCTCTCTTGGCAGGGTCAGGACATGCTGCCAGCCATCCTCGGTGGTGCGATTCGTATAATACTCATCCACGTCTGCCATGCCCATCCAGGCTATTTCAATGCGGCGTCCATCTTCCGTCTCGAAGGTCTGCGGTGCATAAAAATCAAAACCACCGTCCAGCTCCCGGAAGCTGTTATTGACCGAAGCCGTGCGGAAATCTCCTTCCAAGAAGGTGGTCACGCTCTGGTAGACGTTGTTATACTTCAGGCCATCCGCCTCCACACCCTGGGGCGAGATGCTTAAGACCGTATATCCGTCTACCTCATAGAGATCGGGGCATTCCCACATGAAGCCAAAGGGCTTCGATGATTTCAGACGGTGCGTGCAAAGCCATTTGACACCGTCACCGGAGGTAAAGAGAAGCACGACGCCCTGATCCTCCTTGGTGCGGGCGCCCTGTACCATATACCAGCGGCCGTTTTTCTTCCAGACCTTCGGATCCCGGACATGACAGGTCAGATCGAGCGGATAATCGGCATTGGTCAGAAGCAGTTCCTTCTTTTCAAAGTGAATGCCATTCAGGCTCGTGGCACGAACGGTATTGGACTGACGACCCTGATTGATGTAGTCGTACTCTCCCATCTCCTTGACATTTCCTGTATAATACAGGTACATGTGATCATCCTCGATGACAGCCGATCCGGAGTAAACGCCGTGGCAGTCATAGGGCTGATCCGGAGAAAGCGGAACCCCCTCCATTTCCCAGTGGAGCATATCCTTACTGGTGCAATGAGCCCAGAATTTCAGTCCTCCTTTTTCCTCAAAGGGGGAATATTGGTAAAAGGCATGGTAAAGACCCTGATACTGGCAAAGGCCATTCGGGTCATTGAGCCAGCCTACCGGCGGAGCGATATGAAAGGCGGGACGCCAACGCTCCGGCATAGCTTCCGCTTCCTTCAAGGTTCGGGAAATCATCTTCTCCCAGGTGCGATGCAATGCATTCATTTTGTTCTCTCCTTTTCTGCTCGCTTTGAGCTTTCCCGGATGATAAGCTGTGCCTCCATCGGATGATTCACACGCTCCTTTTCTTCCGGCTGTTCGATTTTCTTTATCAGAATGTTCACAGCTTCTGTCGCCATCTCCCGGTTTGGCTGAGAGACACTTGTCAGAGCCGGATACAGATATTCGCAGGTATAGGTATTATCGAAGCCGACCAGGGCGGCACACTCCGGCATCGGGACACCCAGCTTCTGTAAAATACCATGAATCTGTACGGCGCGGCGGTCATTGTAAGCGAAGATACCGGTTTTTCCCGGATGGGTGTCAAAATGGGACTTCAATATGCTTTCGATTTTCTGTGTATCCTTTGTCTCGATCCGAAGCAACTTTTGTTCAAAATCCGGATCGCTTTCTTTCATTTTCTCCGCAAAGCCCTGATACTTTTTGTCGTTGGTTGTTCCAACAAAAATGTAATGCTCGCAGCCGACCGTTTTCAAATGCTCCGCCACCTGTGCACCTGCCTTGGCATGCTCGATGTAGACGCAATCCATCTGATCTGTCTCACGGGTAATAGCTACTGCCGGAATATCTAAGACTTCGATATCCTTTCGAAACTCTGCCTCCTGCTCTGCTACCGGCACAATAATCAGGCCGTCCACCCGATAACGCCGCATGACATCCAGGCAGTGCTTTTCCTTCTCCCGGTCATAATCCGAGTTAAAGAGGATCAGGCTGTAGCCCTTCTTTCGCGCCGCCTGCTCCATGTATTTCTCCAGGTCTGCAAAGAAGGAGTTGGAGATATCGGTCAGCACCACGCCGATCAGCCTGGTCCCGCTGCCCACGAGCCCACGAGCCATGGCATTAGGCTGAAAATTATGCTCTCTGGCGCAGGCCAGCACCTTTTCCCGCACTTCTGGATTCACAGAGGTGTTGCCATTTAGCACACGCGATACGGTAGGCTGCGAGACGCCGGTGAGGCGAGCAATTTCGGTCATGGTAATCATCGTTTCAAGTCTCCTGTCTGGGTCGTTTTCTGCTCGGATTCTGCTTTATTATAATATATCATAAATCCAGTGTTTATGCTTGTGAATACGTATTCACGAGACAGCATTATAGTAGCATGGGGAAAGGTGCGTGTCAATCGGGGGATTGTACAAAATGAATCAAAGTTTTTTGTGCATTGCTACGAAAAGGTGAGGAAAGTTTTACAAGACGGACGGAAGCGGGGAGAAAAGCTTTCCACGCTCGGGGACAAATAGCCCCTCCTTAGGAAAGTTTTTCTCCCCGCTTCCTGTTCTTCACTATAGTATCTCTGCCTCAAACGTAGAAAGCTAATTTTTCTGCCGTCCGTCTTTCGAAACATTATTTTCTCTACAACCGGAAGCACCCGCCTCCGATAAACTCCCGCACCAGCGAGTTGTCCGGAATATTTGTACTGTCTACCCCGAGGAAATAATCCAGGAATTTCAAAAGTCGCTTCGCCTCCTGATATTCCGGAGCATCCCTGTCGATTCCAAAAAGCAGGGGCTCTGCGTACTGTTTCAGAACCGAAAGCTCATAGATTAGGGCAGAATTGAAGACCACATCTGCCTCCTCCTGGTAAGGAAAGATATTCTCCTCCTCTCCTCGGCGTACAGAAGGCCACATTGCAATGGTGCGGGCTGCATCGGAGCCCCTGGTGCGCGCGTCACGAACCAGGCGGCGAATCAGACGGCCGTCGGTAGTCGGGATACGGTTATGCTCGTCTACATTCAGCTGAGTCAGGGCGCTGATATAGATTTTGAACTTACTCTCCCTTGGCAGGCTGTGAGAGAGCTTGTCATTCAGGCAATGGATGCCTTCGATGACGAGAATATCATCCTCGCCCATCGTCAGGAAATCTCCATTGTACTCCTTCTTTCCGGTTTTAAAATTGAAGGTGGGAAGCTCTACGGTTTTTCCTGCCAGCAAATCACTCATCTGCTGGTTGAAAAGCTCTATGTCCATCGCTTCGAGGCACTCGAAATTGTAATTTCCGTTTTCGTCCTTCGGTGTCATTTCCCGCTCTACAAAATAATTGTCCACAGAGATGGGATGGGGCTTCAGTCCTGCTGCCAGCAGCTGGATCGACAGCCTCTTCGAAAATGTTGTCTTTCCGGAGGAGGAAGGGCCTGCAATCATGATGAATTTCCGGCTGCGATCCGCTGCAATCTGGCTGGCAATCTCGGCAAGCTTTCGCTCCTGCAGAGCCTCCTGGGTCATAATCAGCTGCTGAAGCTCACCGCGGGCAATGCAATTGTTCAAATCTCCTACCGTAGAAATTCCTAGCAGCTTTCCCCATTTTGCAGATTCCTTCATAACCTGAAAGACCTTGTTTTGCGGCTGAAAAGGCGGAATTTTTTCCGGTTCCTCCAGTGTGGGGAATTGGAGTACAAAGCCCTCATCATAGGGATAGAGTTCAAAATACTTTAGATAACCGGTATTCGGCACCATATAGCCATAATAGTAATCCTCAAATTTTCCGATATTGTAGATATTTACACGGGAAGCCCGACGATAGCGAAACAGCTTTTCCTTATCGAACATCCGGTGATTGTGAAAGATCTGAAGCGCCTTGTCCGTACTGACGTTCTTCTTTTCTATCGGGAGCTCCCGCTTGGCATATTTTTTCATCTGCTCGCGGACTGCGGTAAGAAAATCTTCATTTACCTCTGTATCGCCGTCCACGGTACAATAATAACCATTGCTCAGCGAATAATGAACCTGAACCCGCACGTCGTGATCCTGACCGGTAACGCGGTAAATCGCCTTCATCAAAAGCATCGTCAGACTGCGTCGGTAAGCCATCGCTCCCATCGTATCCGCTGTCGTATAAAAAATGACTTTTGCATCCTCATAAAGCTTTTTATTCAATTCCCGCAGGCGTCCGTTGACCGATGCCAATACAATGTCGTGGGCATACTGCACCTGTAGATCGGCAGCTACTTTCTGAAGCCTCGTTTCCTCCGGATACTCGTAAGCCTTACCCTCTATCAGAACCTTTATCATCTTCATCCGCTTTACCTCCACATTTTCTTTACACTATCCCCTGCTACAATACCTGAAACGGCTGCTTGATCAGAGCCTTGCAAATGCGAAGCTTAGGACAGTTTTCCTTCAGGAACTGTTCCATGTCCGCAATATAGATATGCTCTACACCGTAATGTCCGGCATCGATGATCGCCATGCCACAGTCTGCCATATCGATTCCGGTATGATGATCGATATCCCCGGTGATATAGACCTCAGCCCCCATGGAAAGTGCCTTCCCGGCATCACTTTTTCCGGAGCCCGGGCAGATGGCAGCCCGCTGCACCTCTTTTTTCGGTGAGCCAAAGATCTTTACATTCGGAAGGGAGAATCGTTCCTTGACAAAGCCTGCACACTCTTCTACCGTCATCTTTCTTGGCAATTCTCCTACTCGGCCGATTCCCTCGCCGTCCTGTACCTCATCGAGCACCTGTCTATCCCTTAATTCCAGCATATCGGCAGCAAGTTCTGCCATCCCCATCACATCGTAATTCGTATGCATCGCATAATAGGAAATGTCATTTTGAATCAGGCGAACCAGCCGTCTGCCGACGTAGGTATCTGTAGTTACTGATTTGATGCCTCCAAAAATCATCGGATGATGCGTCAAAAGAAGTTTCGCACCGCACTCGATCGCCGCATCTATGACCTCGTCAGTAGCGTCCAGAGCGATGTAGACCGTATCTACTTCCTGATCCCTGGTTCCTGCGAGCAAGCCCACATTGTCCCATTCGCAGGCATATTTTCTCGGATATCGCTTCTCAATGATTTCCAGTATCTCCTGACATCTCATTCTTATCACGCTCCTCTTTCTTTATTTTCCGAAATCAAGGCTAATGTTTCTGTCAAAAGTCGCATCTCTTTTTTCACCTCCAGGCGGCGGGTTTGAATTCGCTCCTCCCCGCTTTCTGGAAGTCCCTCCTCGATCTGCCGGTTTATAGAAAGTCTTTTTTTCAGAAAATCGGTGAGTACCTCCGGCGACTCCTGCATCTCAAGCTTTCCAAAGCGGTACTCTGCCTCCGTATAATCTTCCGCCTCGCCCGGAACAGCCTTGAACATCGGATAATATTTCCCCTCATCCAGCAAAATCTCTTCCTTTTTGATCTGCCAGTGATGTGCGACCAGCCAGCGCCGTACCTCCGCGATCTCGGATTGGGGCTGCAGCACCAGCTCCCTCACTCCAAAAAGGACTGCTTCCCCCTCGGAAAGGATTCGCTCCATCAATGCTCCTCCCATTCCGGCAATCAGCACCGTGTCAGCTTCTCCAGCTTGCAGCCTTTGCAAGCCGTCGGAAAGTCTTGTTTCGATCCTCTCTGAAAGTCCTGCCTCTTCTATATGCTGTCTGGCCCGCAAAAGAGGCCCTTCATTGATATCCATGGCAATGGCTGACGGGATCTTATTTTGTCTGCAAAGACAAATGGGAACATATCCGTGATCTGTTCCCACATCTGCCAGCCGACTGCCCTCCGTGACCAGCTCTGCCAGTCGATTCAGTCGTCTTGAAATATTCATCATTTTAATCCAGATAGTCCTTAAGCTTCCGGCTGCGGCTCGGATGACGCAGCTTTCTGAGCGCCTTCGCCTCAATCTGACGGATTCGCTCACGGGTTACATTGAATTCTTTTCCTACCTCCTCCAGAGTTCTGGCTCTTCCGTCATCGAGACCGAAACGCAGTCTCAAAACCTTCTGCTCCCGATCGGTCAGGGTACTTAAAACCTCCACCAGCTGCTCCTTTAAAAGAGTAAAGGCCGCTGCATCTGCCGGAACCGGCACATTGTCATCCTGAATGAAGTCGCCCAGATGGCTGTCCTCCTCCTCACCGATCGGGGTCTCCAGAGATACCGGCTCCTGGGATATCTTCAGGATCTCACGCACACGCTCCACGGGAAGCTTCATCTCTGCAGCGATCTCCTCCGGGGTAGGTTCGCGGCCGAGCTCCTGCAGCAGCTGACGGGATACCCGGATCAGCTTGTTGATCGTCTCTACCATATGCACCGGGATACGGATGGTTCGCGCCTGATCGGCGATGGCTCTTGTAATAGCCTGACGAATCCACCAGGTTGCATAGGTACTGAACTTATAGCCCTTTCGGTAATCAAATTTTTCAACCGCCTTGATGAGACCCAGGTTTCCTTCCTGAATCAGATCGAGAAAAAGCATACCGCGGCCTACGTAGCGCTTCGCAATGCTGACCACCAGTCGGAGGTTTGCCTCTGCCAGACGCTTCTTTGCTTCCTCGTCGCCTTCCTCCATCCGCTTTGCCAGCTCGATTTCCTCGTCTGCGCTCAAAAGCGGCACCTTTCCGATTTCCTTCAAGTACATCCGAACCGGATCCTCGATGCTGACACCATCCGGAACCGAGAGGTCGATCTGCTCTACATCTACGTCATCCTCATCCTCGTTCAAAAGAAGGGCGTCATCCGGCTCCTCTCCCTCTGCTGTAATCCGAAGTACATCGATATTGTTTGACTCCAGATATTCCAGGATTTTCTCCATATGTTCCGAATCCAGTTCGAATTCCGCAAAGAAATCACTGATCTCCTGATATTCCAGAATATTCTTTTTCTTCTTGGCCATGACCAGAATTTCTTTTAATTTCTCCTCAAACTTTGCTGCGTTTTCTTCCATTTTTTTCCTCTCTTTCAAGCTATCTATTATCCTAACAAATCATCTATCCAGATTGACATGAATTTTCTGAAGCTCCTGCCGTTCCCGAATCAGGCGCTGCATCCCTTCCATATCTGTCGGTTCGAGCTCCTTCCCCTGTCGGTCAAGAGCCTCTTTCCTGATTTTTACAATCATTTCCTGTAAGGCTTTTTCCATCTCCGCCTGGGATTCTACCTGCGTCAGCCTTGCGTTGAAGACGGAAGCGGCCTCCCGCTGTTCATCGGCATTTTCAAAATGACTGAGGATGGCCGCCGGATTCAGCCGTCCCTGTCCGTCGTATTGCTCATAGAGCAGCCTTGCGATCTCCCGATAGAGCGGCAGGCCAAAATCCGACGGGCGGATATAGCGGCGAATCTCCCGGAAATAGGTCTCATCCGAGATAAGGAAGGTCAATAAAAGCTTCTGCGAAGCGATGGTTCCCTCATCCTTTTCCTTCTTATTTGCGGCAGTATTTCTCGGCTTTGCCGTCGGTTTCTGCCCGCCAAGGGTCAGTCCCAGCTGATTGACCTTGCGCCTGAGCGCCTCGTAACCGGTGCCATATTTCGCGGCAATTGCTTCGATATAATTATTGCGCTCGATCTCGTCTGAAAAGTTCAAAAGCTTTTTCGCGACTTCATCATAAAAGAGCGTCTTTTCTGCCGGATCCTTTAAATTGTATTGCCGCTCCAGCACCTCCGTCTCAAAGAAGAAGCTGTTCTGCGCCTCCTCGATACGCTGCTGAAAGGCCTCCCGCCCCATATTTTTGATAAATTCATCCGGATCCTTATAGGGCTTCATATTGATCACACGCATCTGAAGGCCTGCTTCCTTCAAAATCGGAATCGCCCGAAGGGCTGCCTTGGTTCCGGCTTCATCGCTGTCATAGGTGACCAGCACCTCCTGCGTATAGCGCTTCATCAGCATCGCCTGCTGCGTCGTTAAAGCCGTTCCAAGAGAAGCGACTGCCTCCGAAAAACCTGCCTGATGCAGGGCAATCACATCCATATAGCCTTCGCAGATAATGAAATGATTTTTTCTGGAGCTGCGGGCAAAATTTAAGCCATAGAGATTCCGGCTCTTATCAAAAATCTTCGTCTCCGGAGAATTTAAGTACTTTGGCTTCGCATCTCCCATGACCCGTCCGCCAAAGCCGATGACCCGATGATGGATATCCATAATCGGGAACATCACCCGGTTCCAGAACTTGTCGTAGACACCGTTTCTTTCATCAAAGCTGAAAAGGCCTGCTTCCTTTAAAAGTGTATCCTCATACCCCTCATGCTTCAGGTATTGGTACAGCTCCTTGGTCTGCTGCCCGGCATAGCCCAAGCCGAATTTTTGTATCGTCTCGTCCGTAAGGGCACGATTTTTCAGATACTCATATCCCATGCGGCCTTTGGACTGGCGAAGCTGATAATAATAATACTTTGCTGCTTTCTTTTGAATCTCCAAAAGCTGTGTCTTCAGATCTGCCTGCCTTCTCGTCTCCTCCGTGTACTCAGCCTCCGGCAACTCAATTCCGCTTCTCTCTGCCAGGGCTTTCACGGCTTCCGGAAAGGTATAATTTTCATATTCCATTAAAAATGTGAAGACATTGCCTCCTGCACCGCAGCCGAAGCAATAATACATCTGCTTGCCCGGCGATACCGAAAAGGAAGGCGACTTCTCACTGTGAAAGGGGCAGAGTCCAAAATAATTGGCACCCTTTCTCTGCAGGCGCACATATCCGGAAACCACATCTACGATATCATTTCGTGACCTTACCTCTTCAATCCATTCTTCTGCATAATACATCGATTCTGTCACCTATTATGCGTTCCATGCCTTTGGAACAAAATACTCCTCAAACTTATAAATTGCATACTGATCCGTCATGCCGGATATATAGTCACAAACCACACGTTCCAGCGGATCCCGGCCGCTTTCGAGCATCACCCGGAATTCCTCTGAGAGCTCCTCCGGATGATCCATATAATAGGAAAAGAGACCCTCCAGCATATTTCTGGCCTTGACTTCCTCTCCCTTTGCGACAGGATTTGTATAGACGTTCGTGAACATAAAGCTTCGAAGCCCGTGCATGGCCTTCTCGACTCCTTCCGACATACAGATGTCCGGTTTTTCCATACTCTGGGCAATGATGTCATGCACGAGAGTATTCAGCCGCTCTCGCGTCGTATCCCCCAGGACTTTCCGATATTCCTCTGGAATATCCTCCTCCGTCAGAATTCCTGCGCGGATCGCGTCATCGGTGTCGTGATTGATATAGGCAATCTTATCGGAAAAGCGCACCAGCTTTCCCTCCAGTGTGGATGGATTTCCGCTGGTTCGATGGTGCAAAATGCCATCCCGCACCTCCCAGGTAAGGTTTAAGCCTTTTCCATTTTTTTCCAGCTTTTCCACGACGCGCACACTCTGCAGCGCATGGGCAAAGCCTGTGCTGCAAAGATCATTCAGAACTCTCTCGCCTGCATGGCCAAAGGGTGTATGACCCAGATCGTGTCCCAGGGCAATCGCTTCTGTCAGATCCTCATTGAGACGCAAAGCCTTCGCCATCGTTCTTGCGATCTGGGAGACTTCGAGGGTATGGGTCAGCCGTGTCCGATAATGATCCCCCCGCGGTGTCAGAAAGACCTGGGTTTTATGCTTCAAGCGCCGAAACGATTTGCAATGCAAAATTCGATCCCGATCTCTTTGATAGACCGGCCGGATATCGCAGGGCGGTTCGTCTTTCTCCCTTCCCTTCGAATCCATACTCAGGGAGGCATAAGGACTTAAGTAAGCCCTTTCCCAGCTTTCTGTACTTTCACGTATCGTCATAGGTCACCCTCTTTCCCTATAATATTATTCTGCGCGAATCTTAAATTTCCTCTTTTTTATAATGTCCGTCTCCCGAAAGCTGCCAGGGACGCGGCGGAATCTTCGGATAATCTTTTTTCCCTACCAGATTTTCTCGGATGTAGGCAAACAAAGCCTCTTCCCCCTGCTGATCCAGTACCTCCAGAAGATATTCCAGGAGTGCTCTGGTCTCCTCATGAATCATATAGGAATCCTTGCCCTTTTCATAATATTCCAGAGGTTCGTGCTGGTTGTAATGTCCCTTATTGTAGATTTTTGACGCGGCCATCCGATCCATCATCATCTCTGCCACATACCGGTTCGGCATCTTCATACCGGTCATTCCCTTGACCGGTCCTGTGCTGTAGTCGATCCAGTATTCGTAGTGATGCTTGTTCCGCCCCTTGTGGTGCAGCCAGGCGGAAGAATACCCTTTGTCCTCGCGTTCTGCATTGTTCGGGCTTCTGTATCCCTGATAGTATTTGCAGCCCGGTATAAATTCCGTCGGTGTATATTTTGACATATCATGTAAGATTCCCTGCCGGTACAGCCCGATCCGAAAGCAATGCCGCAGCACCATAATCTTATGCTCTGTAATGGTACAAAAATGTTTCCAAGCCTTCATTTCACTTTTGCTCCCGTTTTTTTCTTCTTTGTCTTTCAGGCTGCCTCTCCTGTCCACGAAGTACCAGGATCGTTCGTTCAGGCACTGTGACCGAACGCTGATCAGTAAGCATCTCTTCCGTGTCTTCCGGAAAAATTCCACTGCATTCGTCTCTTCCGGTATCGATGGCCAGCCTCCAGACCTGTGAGCCCGGCAGCTTTGGCAAAGCGAATTCATGCGGAATCCAGTGCATATTTACAGCCAGATAAAAGGAATCATCTCTCTTTACTCCGCCTGTATTCGCTGAGACATATTCTCCGGCATATAAAATGCCCACGCTTCTGCTGTAATTTTCAAAATCACCCAGCCAGGCTCTCTTTCCGTGATAGGATACGTCCGGATGGCCGCAGGAGAGATAATCCGTCTGTCGAAGCTCTGTCTCCTGATGAAATACCGGATGCTTCTTTCGAAACCGGATCAGCTGCGCCACGTATTCTTCCAGAAATTCCCATTTCTTTCCTGGCTTCCATTTTATCCAGGAGAGCTCATTGTCCTGGCAATAGACATTATTATTACCTAACTGTGTATTTCCCTGTTCGTCGCCGCCGTACAAGGCCGGCACGCCCTGACTGAGATAGAGCATCACCAGTGCATTGCGAAGCTGTCTCGCTCTAAGCTCTACCGTTTTTTTCTTGCGGCTTGGCCCCTCCTCCCCGCAGTTCCAGCTATAGTTGTAGTCCGTGCCATCCCGGTTATCCTCACCGTTGGCCTCGTTATGCTTCTCATCGTAGGATACCGCATCCATCAGAGTGAAGCCATTGTGTCCAGCCAGGTAATTCATCACGGCATAAGTCCCGGGATTCCTCCGTTCTCTCCAGATAAAGTCTGGAATCAAGCCCTCGTCCCCCTTCAGGAAACGACGGATATCGGTCAGAAAACCATCGTTATACTCTGCCAGATTTCGAAATGCAGGAAGCGAGCGCTCCTTGTAGATTTCATCGATAGAGAAGCTCTCGGACATGATTTTCGTATGACTAAGCAGGGGTTCCTGTGCCAGTGCCTCCACCGGGGTATGATTTCGGTTCACATGAATCCCGTCGATGTGATATTCCAGCACCCAATAACGGATACAATCCAGAACCCTCGCGGTCTGCATCCCCTTTGGAAAATAAAATTCCAGAATCAGCTCGATTCCCTGTTTGTGAAGCTCTCTTACGAGAGTTTTCAGCTCTCTTACCGGATCTCCGGAGACAGCATAGGAGGCTTTCGGTGCAAAATAATAGCTGTCCGTATAACCCCAATAATTGATCAGTGGTTCGTCTGCCTTTCCCCCTCTTCGAATCGGCGGACGTCTTTCATCCCAGACTTCTGCCTCTGCAAATTCATAGACAGGCATCAGTTCCAGCTGATTGATTCCTAAGGATTTCAGGTATGGAATCTTTTCTCGTACACCTGCGAAAGTACCCTTCGCACGGACTCCGGAGGTGGGATGTTTGGTAAAGCCACGCACATGTGTCACATAAGCGATCGCATCACTATAAGAAAGCTGCAGAGGCTTATCATCCTCCCAGTCAAAATCCTCCGCAGGTATACCGGCGCGCAGAGTCTCCGCTTCCTGCGGCACCTCTCCCCAGATTTCCCGTCCTACAATGCGGCGGGCATAGGGATCCGTCACAATCCTGCCATCGATTCGATAGTTGTACTCATAGGATTCTGCCTGGAGGCCCTCGATCTCGACGGAACGCAAATCCCCGTAGCGCGTATCCTCTTTCATCGGAATCTCAATTTTCGCTTCCCGACTCCCCTTTTTATAGAGAAGCAAGGAACAGTCCTTTCCCGCGGGAACGACAGCCGTAAAGCAGGTACACGTCCCTATCTTCTGGATCCCGGGACGATGATAGGATCCCGTCTTTACAGCATAGTTAAATGATGTTTCCGGAATTTTCATCAATCACCGTTCCTCTCTTCCTTATCATTTTTCTTATTCTTTTTCATCTTTTTACGGATCATTCGGAATACGATAAAGCACACGGCTGCAAGAATAGCAAAGTATGGCAAGGAAGCAACAAGCCAGACGGCGAAGCCTCTAAGACTACTCCCGATCTGATAAAAGTTGTCGGATAAACGGGTTTTGATCTCGTCTGCAAAGCTTTGCTTCTGCGGACTGCTTTCCCGCTCTACCTCGTAAAGATTGATATAAACCGTGCTGTAAGAGACCTGATTGTCATAGGTGCGTAAAGTCGATTCATAGGTTTGCAGCTCGTAACGGATTTCAGACAGTCTGGTCTCGATTTTGATGGTATCTTCCACATTGTCAGCCTGCTCCATCAAAGCCAGCAGGCGCTCCTGCTCTGTTTCTAACGCCTGTTTGTGGCTTTCGGTATCTACATATTGCAGGGTAATGTCTTCAACGCTCTCGTTTTTGCTGGTGACATTGCCAAGGCCGCTTACTGTAGTAACGAAGCCATCCAGCTTGTCCACCGGAATGCGAACCGTCATCTGTGCGGAACGATTTCCCGTTTCGTAGTAGCCGTTGCCTGAGATATAAGAGGTCTCCGTATAGCCTTCGGTTTCCTCGACTTTATCCTGAATACCGGAAAGCAGACTGTCAAACTCTTTGGTTTCCATGTTCAGGGTTACGGTTTTTATCAGCTTCTGGCTGGTATTTACCGGTGTTTCAATGCCGGTCGTATCTGTCACCGTTCCAGAAGCAGCCTCATCCGTCAAAGCTGCGGCTGTATCAACCGTCTCGTAGGTTTCATAATCTACACTGGCCTCCCTCGACACACTCTCGTTTTCCATCATCGTATTCGCTGCGCTGCCACATCCTGCCGCGAGGCATCCCGCTGCCAGGATAGCCAGAATCCATTTTCCCTTTTTCATTCATTTTCCTCCAGTACTTCTTCCAATCCCTGTTCTACACTCTCAAATCGAAATTCGGCACTATATGCTACCCGATCTACATAGGTAACGATCCGATAAAGTTCTGCGTCATAATCCAGATCGTAGTCCGTAAGAGAAAACTCTTCATCCTGCGCCATGCCAGGTTCCAGCACTACCGTGGTATCCTCCTGCCCCACCGGTTCTGTTCTTCTGGATACGATATACCAGGCTCCCCCCACTTGCACCTGCAATTCCATATTTGAATTATAGGAAATGGGCGTCTCGCTGATATTTCCAATTGTGATCTTCACTACCTCTGCGTCCCTTGCTATCACCGGGCTCGAAACCAGGGTTTTTACACTATCCGTCTCCCCTGTTACAGTCTGGTTCTCAGCCAGATAGATATCGTGACCGGCAAAGGATACCTTATCCGGTGCTGCAGTGATATCTTTGGATGATGCAGAAACCGTATCCTTATCATCCTCGTCTGCTGTATCCCTGACGGTTTCTTCCTTGACAGCCGCGGTTTCCGTAGAAACCCGATCTGCTGTTTCACCGCCCTTCTTTTCGTCTGTCAGAAAGATTCCTGCACCAATGCCGCCTACGAGGAGGACTGCCACGATACAGGCTGCGGTTCTTTGGATATTGTGAGCTGTGCCATGTCCGGAAAAAATGCCCTTCCCCCGTCTCTGCGTGCCTCCTGCTTCCAGGAGCTTTCCCATACTTTCCTGAAATTCTTCGGAATACTGATGCATCCGCGCGATTTCCCGTTCCGACGGAAGGAAGCTTAGCTGTTCTTCCATACATTCATCAAAGGCCTCGGCAAGCAGTTCTCCTTCCAATTCATCCTTCCAATTCTCATCTCTCACTGCCTGCCACCTCCTTTGTCAGCATTTTCTGAAGCTTTTTTCTCGCTCTGTAGTAACGCACACCGACATTTTTGGAGGAAATTCCCAGTATGTCGCCGATTTCCCGTTCTGAAAGCCCGTGTACATATTTGTACTCGAAGATCACGCGGTATTCTTCCTCCAGTTCCAGGATACAGGCTACGATGTCGTTATAATGCTCCCTGGTAATATACTGACTCAAGGCATCCGGCTCGCTATCCGGAATATCATAAAAAAACTCCTCCTGGTATAATTCGCCTTTTTGCTTTCGTAAAATATCTATAGCCTTGCTTTTTACAATCGTCATCAGAAATTTCCGGGTTCCGGTACTTTCTGCCTCATCAATCTTATCCAAATGTCTGGTCAGCGCCAGAAAGGCCTCCTGCACAGCATCCTCCGCCAGATGTGCATCGTTCAGCATCTGGTTTGCCACATACCAGCAAAAATGCTGATATTGCTCATAGATCTCTGTAAATTTATCTTTTTCATCCTGACTATCCAGTATGGACAAATACATCAGCATGCACGGTTCCTCCAGAAATATTGTTGTATAGGTAACTATCCAGAGCCATGTAAAACTGTGTTCTGCGAATGCTTATATTCAGGCAGATAAGCAGCTTTATATGGCGAATGGGGTCGTCAATAGTTACTTCTATATCTACTATAACGCAATCTGTCTGCATTTTACTACAACAAATCGTTAATTTTTTATAAACTTTCATGGGAATCAGATACCGATTTGGGCAGAAAAGAAAAAACCGGCATGGAAATGCCAGCTTTTTCTTATTTTTGTGTTCTGATGCACTAAGCCTCTGTACTGTAGTTCGGAGCTTCCTTTGTGATATGAATGTCATGGGGATGACTTTCCTTCAGGGATGCAGCTGAAATCTTAATGAAACGTCCACGCTGCTTTAACTCCTCGATAGTCGGTGTTCCGCAAAGTCCCATACCGGAACGCAGACCTCCAAGCATCTGGAAAATAGTATCTTCCACGCTTCCCTTGTATGCGACACGTCCTTCCACGCCTTCCGGAACCAGCTTCTTGGCTCCCTCCTGGAAGTAACGATCCTTGCTGCCGTTTTCCATCGCTGCGATGGAGCCCATACCACGATATACCTTATACTTTCTTCCCTGGAATAATTCAAACTCACCCGGTGCTTCATCACAGCCCGCAAACATACTTCCCATCATGCATACATTCGCGCCTGCCGCGATGGACTTGGTGATATCTCCGGAATACTTGATACCACCGTCCGCAATGACCGGAATACCGTACTCCTTTGCCACCTCGTAGCAATCCATGATCGCACTGATCTGCGGCACACCGATACCGGATACGACACGCGTCGTACAAATGGAGCCCGGTCCGATACCAACCTTTACCGCATCTGCGCCAGCCTCGATCAAATCTCTGGCTGCCTCGCCTGTGGCAATGTTGCCTGCGATCAGCTGCAGATCCGGATAGGCTTCCTTGATCATCTTTAAACAACGGATAACATTTGCAGAATGTCCATGAGAGGAATCCAGTACGATCACATCGACCTGTGCCTTTACCAGAGCCTCTACACGCTCCAGGACATTGCTGGTGATTCCTACACCTGCACCGCAGAGAAGTCTGCCCTTTTCATCCTTTGCTGAATTCGGATACTTGATCTGCTTTTCAATATCCTTGATGGTAATGAGACCCTTCAGATTAAAATCATCGTCTACGATCGGAAGCTTTTCTTTTCTTGCCTTTGCAAGAATCGCCTTTGCCTCCTCCAGAGTGATGCCTTCCTTTGCAGTCACCAGTCCTTCTGAAGTCATGGATTCCTTGATCTTCTTAGAGAAATCTGTCTCAAATTTCAAATCACGATTGGTAATGATACCAACCAGCTTCCGGCCTTCCGTAATCGGCACACCGGAAATACGGAACTTTGCCATCAACTCATTGGCATCCGCCAGTGTATGTTCCGGGGAAAGATAAAAGGGATCTGTGATTACGCCATTCTCAGAACGCTTTACCTTGTCGACTTCCTCTGCCTGCTGCTCAATGGTCATATTCTTATGAATGATTCCGATACCGCCCTGTCTCGCCATCGCAATGGCCATCCGATGTTCGGTAACGGTATCCATGCTGGCACTCATCATCGGAATATTCAGCTTAATTTTTTTCGTCAGATGTGTTGTCAGATCTACCTGATTCGGAATCACCTCGGAATAGGACGGCACCAAGAGCACGTCATCAAAGGTAATGCTTTCTCCAATAATCTTACCCATTTTCTTCTTTCCTCCCATGTCCTTGTTTGATGTTATTAATATTGTATCTTATCGAAAAGATTTAGCCTTGTCAAGACATTAGCGAAGAAAACTTGAGGCCAGGCAGGTAAGACCGACGCAAAGAATAAGGAAGATTAAGTCACGCATGCGAACCTTCGGATTCCGATACTCAGTTCGCCTTTCATCCCCCGAGAAGCCCTTCGATTCCATCGCAATTGAAAGCTCTTCCGACCAGCGAATGGATTTTACAAGCAAGGGTTTTAAAAGTGCCGGTGAAAACGGAAAAACACGCAGCCCACGTGCCCGAAAGGCGGCCCTGGTACGCCGGTATTCCTGCACCACCTGCGGGAAAATCCCCCAGGCAGCCAAAAGTCCATAAGCCCATACCTGTGGCAGATGAAATTGCTTTTCAAAGGACTTGATCATCTCGATCCGATCCGTCGTCAGCGTAAAAAGAAAGCCTACGCCCGCATAAGCCAGCACACGGCTGGCCTGGGCAATACCATTATAAATTCTGGAATCACTGAGCAGAAAG
Organism: Bulleidia sp.; assembly: GCA_963640245.1. Classification (GTDB taxonomy): domain Bacteria; phylum Bacillota; class Clostridia; order Lachnospirales; family Lachnospiraceae; genus Laedolimicola. The sequence goes on along the minus strand of CAVHYN010000086.1, from coordinate 28,015 downwards.
TCGGCTGCCGCCACCGGCATAGCCTGAGCCTGCGAAAAACGATAGCCGGTGAAAAACATCCCCGTGGCTGCCAAAAGTATAGGGAGCATAAGAAGCCCCACGGTCTTTGTTCTGACCCCGGAAAGAAAAAGGGATAGCAGGCAAAGGACAAAGACCAGAAGATTTAAGAGTGGATTGTAGCGGAAGGCCAAAAGAAAGGTAACGCAAAGAAGCGTCAAAAATTTCATAGCCGGATTCAGTGTACGCATAACCGTCCTCCCTTCATTTCCAAAACCTGATCTGCATAATCCTGTGCCAGCTGCCGGTCATGCGTGGAAAAAATCAGGGCTACCCCATGTTCCCTGGCCTGTCGGCACAGTGCATCCATGATGGCTACCGTATTCCTGCCATCCTGTGCATAGGTCGGTTCATCGCATACCAGAACCTTGCAGGGATATGCCATCAAGGCTGCCACACCAAGCCGGCGCTGCTGCCCCTGACTCAGCATATAGGGGGAGACATCGCGGTAGCGCCAAAGCTGAATGCCCCGAAGAATTTCCTCGGTTTTTTCATTCCTTTGCTCTGTCCCCTTAAGTCCGACCTCGATTTCCTCTCTGACTGTATCACTTACAAATTGATCCTGTGGATTCTGGGTGACAAAGCCCATTTTCCCAAGTTCTTTTTTTCGAAGTTTTCGTACCTCCCTGCCTTCCAAAAGTGCATGCCCCTGATAGGCATACAAACCGGACAGGGCACCAAAAAGACTGCTCTTTCCAGAGCCGCTCTCACCAAGGATCGCATAGATGCAGCCGGCACGAAATTCGGCATCGATCCCCCGAAGGATTTCTTTCTTTCCATGCTTCAGGGTAAGCTGTTCCAGTCTTAGTACAACCTCACCCGGTACTGCCTCTGTCCGCCTTCCTTCATAAGCTTCCCCGGGGACAATCACTCCAAGGCTCTTTAAAAGACTCCGATCAAGGTCTGACGGATCCATGATCTCCTCTCTCAATCTTCCCTCTTCCATGATGCGAATCCGATCCGCGATCCCCAGCCAGTTTTCCAACCGGTGATCGACCGCCAGAATCCCGATTCCCTTCCTGCGGTTTAAGTCTTTTAGCTTTGCTGCAATCAGCCTTGCTGACTCATCATCAATATTTGCAAAGGGCTCATCCAGCAAGAGCCATTTCGGTGAAAATAAGGTCAGACAGGCTAACATCACCTTCTGTCTTTCTCCCCCGGAAAGGCTATGGAGCGCGCGATTTTTCAGTTCCTGAATCTCGCAAAACTCCAGGGCTTCCTTCACCTTTTCCATCATAGCTTCCTTCGGCGTGCTGATGTTTTCCAGGCAGAACAGGAGTTCGTTTTCGACCGTATCCATACAAAACTGCAGCTCCGGATTTTGAAACATCATGCCAACCAGTCTACATCGCTTTGACGGCTTTAAGCTTGCCGGATTTATGCCGTCTATAGTCACTGTTCCGGAGCGGACAAATCCGGCATTTTTCGGATAAATTCCGGCTGTCAGATAGAGCAGGGTAGATTTCCCACAGCCGGAAGAGCCGGTGAAAATCGTTATCTCACCGGCATCAAACTGCGCATCACAACCGCAAAGGACATCCTTTCGGTCTTCAAAATAAGTAAATTTCAAGTCATCAATCTGGATACTCATGCTTCAAAATACTCGTTGGTAAATTCTTTTTCTGTTCTTCCCGAAATCACACCGCATTCTACCAGGAAATCTGCCATGCGATCCCATCTCTTTGCTTCGATTCTTCCCCAGCGTCCTTCTCCATCAAGCAAAATCGGAGCCAGATGCTTCTGGCTGCGAATCAGAAGGGAATCCGTGGCATCTGCAGGCAGCATATCCCGCACCTCAAGAACTGTCTCATCCGGATGGGCTGCCACCTCACGGTAAGCCAGATCCAGAGTCTTCAAAAACCGCCGCACGGCATCCGGCTTTGTCTTCAGGGTTTCCTCCGCAGCTGCCATGGCCGGTGCACAAAAATCGAAAATCGGATCGATGTCTCCCAAATTGAAATAGTTGATCTCTTTTCCTGCTTCCAGAAGCACCTGATTTTCCCAGTTTTCATAAACCCAGGTCGCATCCGCTACATTTCCCAGTGTTGCCTCGATATCTCCTACATCCAGATTTACGAGCCTGATCTTATCATAATCTCCGCCATCTGCCTCTATGATGCGTCGAATCGCTGCATGAAACCAGGCCGGACTCCAGTGGGTCAGTCTCTTTCCTTCCAGCTCTCTGGGGCGTGTGATGCCCGCTTCCTTCAGAGATACGATACCGGAATCACATTTCTGTGTCATCACTGCGACACCGGTCAGATGGATGCCCCGCTCGCGGCATTCCAGCATCGCAATCTCCGGTCCGCAGACAAAATCTGCACCATGAAGTTCCATATCGCCGTGTACTTCACCAAAAATCTCTACATCCAGATCGGCGTTCTGAAACCAGCCGCGTTTTTGCGCCAGCAGAAATCCCGTATGGTTTGTATTCGGGAACCAGTCAAGAACTACCTTCAGCTTATCCATTTGTCTTAATCCTCCTCATCATAAACCTTGCCGCTCTTTGCTGTCGCACCGATGGCATAGCTTTTTACAACTCCTGTCTTTGCAAGGCCGTCTCCCGCCAGTTTACAGATGATGCCGGAAAATACAACAGCACTCACGAAACGTACCGCCAGCTGGGCAATCAAAAGTGACGGTGCCAGGGCAATATAATTTAGATAATAGAGCTCATAGCAGAAAATAAAGATGGCTGAAAAGATACCTGCGAGCGACATACTAGCGAGATTCCATTTTTTGTAGCGAAAGAGTGCAAATACAAGCTCTGCACCGGCTCCCTGAATGATACCGGTCAATACTACCGTGATTCCTCCGGAATTTCCCATCAAAAGCTCTACCACGGAAGCCAGAACCTCCGTGATCAGGGCAACACCCGGCTTCCGGATAATATAGGCTGCCAGTGTGGCTGCCATAAACCATACGCCATAGATGATTTCGAAAGCAAAATTGGAAAGTCCTGTCGGAGCCAGTACCGTAGAAAGTACAACGCCACCGTCAAATACAGCCAGATATACGGCCGAAAAGACGACTCCCAAAATCGCCATCATAATGATGTCCTTCAATTCCCATTTTCTTGTTGACATGTTACCATTCCTCCTGATAGTAAGATTAAACTGTACCTCGTGGAATCTACCTTTGCGTCGCAGTGTGATCATTTTTATGTAATAGGGGATTCCCTCAGAGTTTCCTATTATATAAAAAGCGCCCGGCCTTCGCCGAGCGCTCTGCGTATTGCTTACATTTACAAATCTACTCCCTACGATGGCATTATCCAACAGGTTCATCGGGTCATGAACAGTTTCAGTCCAAATCTCAGCCGGCTTCTGCCAGCTCCCCATATAGCTTGTTGTTCAGTTTTCTATCCGAGTATAACACTTTTTTTATTAGGGTGCAAGCGGGGATTTTGAGGATCTGTGCTGACGCACACTTCCGTTCTGTCGCTAAGCCCAAGGGAAAAAACAAATACCCCCGAGGCAGGACAAATCCTGCCTCGAGGGTGCTTGTTTTTCTTCCTTGGACTTACATCATTCCGCCCATTCCGCCGCCTGCGGGCATTGCGGGAGTTTCTTCCTTGATATTTGCTACACAGCTTTCTGTGGTCAGGAAGGTAGCTGCTACGCTGGTTGCATTCTGAAGAGCGCTTCTGGTTACCTTTGCCGGATCCAGGATGCCTGCATCTACCATATTTACATACTCTTCATGGAGTGCGTCGAAACCGATGCCCGGCTCGCTCTCTCTTACCTTGTTGATGATGACAGCGCCTTCCAGACCTGCATTTGCAGAAATATGGAACAGCGGTGCCTCCAGAGCCTTCAGGATAACCTTTACGCCGGTCTTCTCATCGCCCTCTGTGGTGTCAAGAAGCTTTGCTACTTCCTTGCTTGCATGGATATATGCGGATCCACCGCCTCCGATGATACCTTCTTCTACAGCTGCCTTGGTCGCTGCCAATGCATCCTCCATACGAAGCTTTGCTTCCTTCATCTCTGTCTCGGTTGCAGCACCGACACGGATTACTGCTACGCCGCCAGCCAGCTTTGCAAGTCTCTCCTGCAGCTTCTCACGGTCAAAGTCAGACTTTGTCTCCTCGATCTGTGCACGAATCTGTGCAATTCTCTGATCGATATCTTCCTTAGAGCCTGCGCCCTCTGCGATGATGGTATTCTCCTTCTGAACCTTAACAGACTTCGCGGTACCAAGATCCTGCAGGGTTGCGTCCTTCAGCTCACGACCCAGCTCCTCGGAAATTACATTTGCTCCGGTCAGAATTGCAATGTCACGCAGCATCTCTTTTCTTCTGTCGCCATAACCCGGTGCCTTTACACCTACTACGGTAAAGGTACCGCGCAGCTTGTTCATTACCAGAGTAGTCAGAGCCTCGCCCTCGATATCCTCTGCAATGATCAGAAGCTTTCTGCCGCACTGTACGATCTGCTCCAGCAGCGGAAGAATTTCCTGTGTGGTGGAGATCTTCTTATCTGTAATCAGGATATACGGATTGTCAAGGTTTGCTTCCATCTTCTCCATATCGGTTGCCATGTAAGCAGAGATATAACCTCTGTCGAACTGCATACCTTCTACCAGATCGAGCTCTGTCTTCATGGTCTTGGATTCCTCGATGGTAATAACACCGTCAGCTGTTACCTTTTCCATCGCATCTGCTACCATATTTCCGACTTCTTCATCTCCGGAAGAAACTGCAGCAACTCTTGCGATCTGATGCTTTCCGGTAACCGGGCTGCTCATCTCCTTGATAGCCTCAACAGCTGCATCAGTTGCCTTCTTCATTCCCTTTCTCAGGACAATGGGATTTGCACCTGCAGCCAGGTTCTTCATTCCTTCATGAATCATAGCCTGAGCCAGAACCGTTGCTGTGGTAGTACCGTCACCAGCTACATCGTTGGTCTTGGTCGCTACTTCTCTTACCAGCTGAGCACCCATGTTCTCGAACGGATCCTCAAGCTCAATCTCCTTTGCGATGGTTACACCGTCGTTGGTGATCAGCGGAGCGCCATACTGCTTATCCAGTACAACATTTCTTCCCTTCGGTCCGATGGTAACTCTTACAGTATCTGCCAGCTTATTTACTCCGGCTTCCAATGCTTTTCTGGCGTCTACGCCATATTTAATTTCCTTAGCCATTTCTTTCTTCCTCCAGTTTTTCCAATTTATATTTATTCGTAACTATTCAGCACCCCATTCGCAAAATCGCCTCTATGAGGCTTTCTTTTTGCTCATATGGTTACCTCGCCATATAAAATTGCTTTTCTGTCTGAATGCAAGCATTCGCAGAACGCAGTTTTGCATGGCTCTGAATAGTTACATTTATTCGACAATTGCAAGAATATCATTCTGCTTTACAATGATATATTCCTCATCGCCAAGCTTTACTTCATTTCCTGCATATTTTGAATAGATTACCTTATCTCCGGCCTTAACATGCATGGTAACTTCTTTTCCGTCTACCATTCCGCCAGGTCCTACGGCTACTACCTCTGCCTGCTGCGGTTTCTCCTGTGACTTGCTTGCCAGAATAATTCCGGATGCTGTCGTCTCTTCTGCTTCAAACTGCTTCAGTACAACTCTGTCTCCCAATGGTACTAATTTCATTTCTATTCCTCCTTGATTCTCGTTTCATTCTTATTTTCATTATTAGCACTCACTTTGTTTGAGTGCTAACTTACGTTTATTATATTAAAACTTTCCCTCCACTTTGTCAACAGATTTTTTTATTTCCTCTTACAAAAAACAGGAACCCGGCATTTGTCGGATTCCTGCTTTTTTATTGGGATTCTTTTTTCAATTTTGCCAGTTCTTCAAAGACGACATCGTTGACAACCTTGATGTAGGTTCCCTTCATACCGGAGGATCGGGATTCGATGACGCCTGCGCTTTCAAATTTTCGAAGTGCATTGACAATCACAGATCTGGTAATTCCTACACTGTCTGCAATCCGGCTGGCTACCAAAATGCCTTCATTTCCCTTCAATTCGTCAAAAATATGGGTGATGGCTTCCAATTCAGAAAAAGACAAAGTGCTGATAGCCGATTTTACAATCTGTACCTTTCTCTTTTCTTCCTCATTTTCTTCATTCACGGAGCGCATCATTTCCAGACCGACAACCGTCGTTCCATATTCGCTGAGGATGATATCATCGATATCGTACTGTTCCTGATATTTATAGAGAAATAAAGTTCCCAGACGTTCTCCTGCGATATCAATGGGGGTGATGATAGCCTGATACTCACGTACATTCTCAGACTCAAAACCAAGTGTCTGTAAGTTCACATTTTCCTTGGTAGAAAGAATGCTTAAAAGTCTCTCGTTCAGTGCTTCATCGATATGGGCTCCCACTTCGTCTACCAGGAGCTCCCGGATCTCTTCCACTCCGTCGCAGCGTCCTACACCGAGAACCTTTCCCTTTTTGCTGATCACGAGGATATTCGAATTCAGGATCTCCGTCAGCACCTCACAGATATCGTTAAATACTACCTTGCTGGAATTATTATTATGCAAAAGCTTATTGATCTTTCTTGTCTTATCCAATAATTGTACACTCACTTGCACTTCCTCCGTTGTATTTTTGTAACGATTTAAGGGAATTCTAGCACAATTTCACTGTTTTTTCAAGCTTAAATTTCTGAATATTCAGACTATTCCTCTTCTTTTTTCTTCGGCATTACATGGCCGCAGGTCTCGCTGGCACATACCAGCTTGCTGCCCTTTTCCACCATATAGCTGCCACAGACCGGGCAGCGCTCCTTCGAAGGTCTCTGCCAGGACATAAAGTCACAGTCCGGATTGTTCTCACATCCGTAATATTTCCGTCCCTTTTTCGTTCTGCGCAGGACAACAGCCTTTCCGCATTTCGGGCAGTCTACGCCGATCTTTTCAAGATACGGCTTGGTATTGCGGCATTCCGGGAAGCCCGGGCAGGCCAGAAACCGGCCATGCGGACCGTATTTAATGACCATATGGCGGCCACATTCTTCGCAAACCACGTCCGTCACTTCGTCTTCTATCTTAACTTCCTTGAGATCCTTTTCCGCCGCTTCCACTGCTTTTTCCAGATCGGGATAAAAATTCTCTACCACGGTCTTCCAGTTTACGGTACCTTCTTCAACGCAGTCCAGAAGTCCCTCCATATTTGCGGTAAAATCTGTTTCAACGATACTCGGAAAAGCCTGCTTCATCATCTGATTCACCACTTCACCGAGCTCTGTCAGGTAGAGGTTTTTATTTTCCTTGGATACATAGCGTCTGGCAATGATGGTGGTGATGGTAGGCGCATAGGTACTGGGGCGTCCGATTCCCAGCTCTTCCAAGGTCTTCACAAGTGCTGCCTCTGTATAATGAGCCGGCGGCTGGGTAAAATGCTGTTTGCTTTCAAAGTTCTGTAAGCTGAGTTTCGTTTCTTTGCTGAAGCCTTTTAAAAGACGGCTGTCACCCTCTTTTTCTTCATCCTGGACATAGACAGCCATAAAACCGTCAAAGGAAACCCGGGAGGCTGACATCGTAAAACGATACTTGCCGCCGTCGATCTTTACCGATGAGGTTTCGTAGATGGCATCCGCCATCTGACTGGCTGCAAACCGTTTCCAGATCAGCTGATACAGGCGGAACTGTTCTCTCGTAAGAGAATCCTTCACAAGTGCCGGTGTCCGGGACAAATCAGTCGGGCGGATGGCCTCATGGGCATCCTGAATCTTCTTGCTGTTTGTTTTGCTGCTTGTACCCTTTGAGATGTATTTTTCTCCATACTGCTCCAGCACATAATCGTGCGCAGCCTTTGCCGCCTCTGCCGAAACACGGGTAGAATCGGTACGAAGATAAGAAATCAAAGCAATGGTGCCGCTTCCCTTGATATCTACACCCTCGTAGAGCTGCTGAGCGACACTCATGGTCTTCTGCGTAGAAAAATTCAGCGTCTTGGATGCTTCCTGCTGCAGCGTACTGGTGGTAAAGGGCAGCGGTGCTTTCTTGATACGCTCGCCGTTTTTCACCTCACTGACCTTATAAGAAACTCCATTCAGCTCTTTTAGGATCTGATCCATCTCATCCTTGGACTTCACCGTCATCTTGCCGTCGGCGGTTCCGTAAAAATGAGCCTGGAGGGGCTTTTTCGCTTCCCCGGTCTGAAAGAAAGCATCTAAGGTCCAGTATTCCTCCGGTACAAAGGCATTGATCTCCTCTTCCCGATCTGCGATAAGCCTTAAGGCTACAGACTGTACCCTTCCTGCACTCAGTCCTCTCTTTACCTTCGCCCAGAGAATCGGACTGATGCGATAGCCTACCATGCGATCGAGCATCCGGCGTGCCTGCTGGGCATTTACCAGATCCATGTCAATCTCTCGTGCATTTTTCAGGGATTCCTTGACTGCACTCTTGGTAATTTCATTGAAGGTAATGCGGTACATTTTCTTTGGATCCAGTTTTAAGGCTTGTGAAAGATGCCAGGAAATCGCTTCTCCTTCCCGGTCAGGGTCGGTAGCCAAGTAAACTTTATCTGCCTTCTTTGCTTCTTTTCGCAATTTCGCCAGAATGTCTCCCTTACCGCGGATCGTGATATATTTGGGCTCATAGTCATGCTCTGCATCAAAGCCTAACTGACTCTTGGGCAAATCCCGCACATGTCCCTGGGATGCCATGACCTCATAGTTGGAACCCAAAAATTTTTTTATCGTCTTTACCTTTGCCGGAGACTCCACGATCACCAGATTTTTTGCCATACTGCTTACTCACTTTCTCTCTTGTGACTCTATCTATGCCAGTGTATAGTAATTTTTATATACTTCTTTTGCGTAACCTTTTATTTGCAGCTTCGTTAAAATACTTAAGGCCTCCCCAGACGTCATGCCGGTTTCTGCACAAATTTCTGCCAGATTTTTGGCCTGCAAGCGTAAACAACTATACACTAATTTTTCTGGGCTTTCAAGCGCAATTTTATTTTTCCCTATTTTTTTCTTGTTAAAATCTGGTAAAACATGGAGGACTTCCAGTAATTGATCCGGTGAAAGAGCGATGCCTGCTCCCTGACGAATCAGGTTGTTACAGCCGGTGCTCAAGGCTTCTCCCAGAGGTCCCGGCACCGCATAAACCTCCCGTCCCTGTTCCAGTCCATAATCAGCTGTAATCAGGGATCCGCTTTTTTCTCTTGCTTCTATTATAAGTACCAGATCCGACATTCCACTCAAAATCCGGTTTCGCAGCGGAAAGTAGTATTTGAATGGCCTGGTTCCGGGAGGACTCTCGGAAATGATGCCGCCATGTCTTTCCATCTCCATATAGAGTGCCCGGTTTGATTCCGGATAACACATATCTACCCCGCCAGCCAGGATCGCATAAGTATTTCCTCCTTTTTTCAGAGCACCCTCATGGCTGTATGCATCGATGCCTCTGGCCATACCGCTTAAGATCTGTACCCCGGCCGCTGCCAGTTCACTGCCAAACCACCTGGAAATATTTTGTCCATAAATCGTACAATTCCGTGCCCCGACGATAGCTACTGCCGGTTTTTCTTCCTTTGGAAGCTCTCCGCGGACAAATAGCCCCCACGGTGCATCTGGAATGCCAATGAGCCTTTTTGGAAAATCCGCATCTGCACGACTGACAAAACGGATTCCCAGCCTTTCAAGTCTTAAAGCCTCGCGGGAGAAATCCCAGCTCTTCCGGCTTTTTAACATCATCATCAACATCTCCTGGTTCTTGGGAAAAGACTCCAGCACTTCCGTTTCCTTACAATGAAAAACCCTGCCGGGACTTCCATATTTTTCCAACAATTTTTGCTGCAGACCAGAATTGTAAAACAAGGTGCTGCAAAACCATTGCCAGTATTCCTTTTCCTCCACAGCTATACCCCCTTCATCCAGAGGTTCCGATCCGGTGCACGATATCCCAGTGCCTCCAGAATATGTTCCTCCTCTATCTTTTCTTTTCCGTCCAGATCCGCGATGGTTCTGGCTACCCGGATCGTACGATGGTACGAACGGGCGCTCAGATGCAGCCTTTCAAAGGCCGCGCCCAGCATTTCTTTCTCGTTTTCACCGATCTCGCAATATTTTTCCGTATCCCCTGCACCTAGCTGGGCATTAAACTGTAGCTTCAAGCCCCTGTAACGTTCCTTTTGCATCTCGTGGGCTCCTTCGACCCGCACCCGAATCTCTGTGGTACTTTCTTCTTCTCCCGAAGGCTGCAAATCTAAAAAACCTACCGGCGCTACCTGAGCACAAATATCGATGCGGTCTAGAAGAGGCTGGGACAGCTTGCCGAGATAACGGACGACATCCCTCTGCGCGCAATTGCAGCGATTTCGATCCGGGTAGTAGCCGCAGGCACATGGGTTCATGGCCGCAACCAGCATAAAATCTGCCGGAAACAGAAAGGTACCGGCTGTACGGCTGATGCAGATTCTTTTTTCTTCCAGAGGCTGCCGCAAAATTTCCAGAGCTGTCCGGCGAAATTCCGGCAGCTCATCCAGAAAAAGGATTCCTTTTGCACTCAATGACACTTCACCCGGGGTTGGCATACGTCCGCCCCCGGCCAGAGCCTCCGCTGTGGTCGTATGATGCGGAGAACGAAAGGGACGGCTTAAAATCAAGGATTCCTGCTCCGGCAAAAGCCCGGCGATGCTGTAAATTTTGGTAATTTCCAGGCTTTCCTCCAGACTAAGGCGGGGCAGAATGCCCGGGATTCTCCTGGCTATCATGGTCTTCCCGGATCCGGGTGGGCCTATCATCAAAAAATTATGCATCCCGGCTGCTGCGATTTCTGCTGCCCGCTTCACTTCTCTCTGCCCGTGTATCTGGGAAAAATCTTCGAAACAAGTCTGCGCTATATTCTCTTCTGAAAACAATCCTTCCACATCTACGATTGTTCCTTTTGCCTTCTCCGGATGCTGCAAAAGACATATCATTTCCTCCAGTTCTGACACGCCTACTACTTCAATGCCTTGCATGACAGCTCCTTCTTTGGCATTGACGGTCGGGACAATGCAGCGGTGAATCCCCATCTGTTTCGCCATTTGCACCAAAGCAAGCACTCCGGAAACACCCAGAACCTGACCACTCAGGCTTAACTCCCCCACAATCATAAGGCCTTCCAGATTTTTTACCGGTATCCTCTCCATCGCACCAAGAACCGCAGCAGCGACAGCCAGATCAAAACGTGAGCCTTCCTTTCGTATACTTGCCGGAGCCAGATTGACCGTGATTCGCTTCGGTGGCAGCGAATAGCCCGTATTTCTAAGAGCCGTCCTTACCCGGTCAGCTGCCTCACGAACCTCGGAAGCCAGATATCCTACCATCTGAAAGCCCGGCATGCCCTCGCTGACATCCGCTTCTACGCGAACCGGATAACCATCCACACCTCCGATAGCCGCCGATATTACTTTACAAAACAATAAATTTCCTCCTCTATCTCCTCTCTTTTTTCTCATTTGTAAATTGGAATACCCGGAGAATCCCGGAATGAATTTTGTAACTATTTTTCAGTATATCCTATTCAAAATCCAAAATCTCCTTTTTTATATTTTTTTTATTTTTATCAGCATTTTATACAAAAAAGGAATCCTGCCTTTCAGGATTCCTTTTCTCTAATCATTTTCTTTTCGTCTCAAAATATCATACTGGCTAGCTTCTCCACTCAGCTTTACCTTTAGCTTCTGCTGCGGATGGGGCGCGCTTTCCATAGATTCGCCGTCTTCATTGTAGATAGCTTTCACGGTAACCAGCAGATTTTCGCCATCCGGCTTCATAATCTCGATCTGCTCACCGACGGAAAACTTGTTTCGCTGTTCAAGGTAAACAAAGTCATCCTCGTCTCTTTCTTCTACGATACCCAGATAGGTATAACCCTTCTGGTAGGTATTATTATCATAAATCTGAGAGCTCTCATCCGGTTTTCCATAGAAGAAGCCGGTCGTAAATTCCCGATACGTGCAGGCTGCAATCTGCTCCTTATACCAGGGCATGTTCTTCTCATAAAGCTCCCGGGATTTAAGACAGTCATCGATGGCCTTCCGGTAAGTTCTCGCTACGGTTGCCACATAAAGTGCCGTCTTCATCCGTCCCTCGATCTTAAAGCTGTCGATACCTGCTTCCAAAAGCTCCGGAATATGCTCGATCATACACAGATCTTTTGAATTGAAGATATAGGTTCCGCGTTCATTTTCATAAACCGGCAGATATTCTCCGGGACGGCTTTCCTCCATCACTGCATATTTCCAGCGGCAGGGGTGGGTACAGGCTCCCTGATTTGCATCTCTTCCTGTAAAATAATTGCTCAGAAGACAACGACCGGAATAGGAGATGCACATGGCTCCATGAACAAAGGTCTCAATCTCCAGATCCTCCGGAATATTCGCCCGCAGCTGCCTGATTTCCTCCATCGACAGCTCTCTCGCTGACACCACGCGCTTCGCACCCTGCTGATGCCAGAACTGATAAGTCAGATAATTTGTATTGTTGGCCTGGGTGCTGATATGGCGCTCGATCTCCGGACATATCTCCTTTGCCAGCATAAAGACACCCGGATCCGCGATGATCAAGGCATCCGGCCGGATGGTTTTCAATTCTTCAAAGTAGGCACGAATTCCTTCTAAATCGCGATTATGAGCCAGAATATTCGCTGTCACATAGATCTTTACCCCGTGTTCATGGGCGAAAGCGATGCCCTCCTTCATATCCTCGGCCGAGAAATTTCTTGCCTTTGCTCGAAGTCCAAAGGCCTCACCACCGATATAGACTGCATCTGCGCCAAACATGACGGCAACCTTTAAGACCTCCAGACTGCTGGCCGGTATCAAAAGCTCCGGTTTTCTCTCTTTCATGATAGTTGCTCCTTTTTTACACTCAAGGTAACTCCATCGCCCAGAGGCAGTACCGAGGTCTGAAGCTCCGGATGATGGGTCAGTACATAGAGATATTCCCGCATTCGGCTGTGAATGGTTCGATCCCTGCGTTCTACCGCAAAACGAGATTCGATAATCTCACCGTCCTGCAGCACATTGTCCGACAAGAGGATCCCTCCGGGCGTCAAAAGCCGCAGAACATCCGGCAGAAAATGAATGTATTGCCCCTTGGCTGCATCCATAAAGATAAAATCATAGGTTCCGGTCAGCTTTTTTAAAACTTCTGCTGCATCGCCCTTCAGGAAGATAATCTGTTTCTCCCGTCCTGCCCGCCTGAAGTTCTCCTCCGCGATGGGAATTCTTTTTTCGTATTTCTCAATGGTCGTAATTCGCGTCTCGGGCTGACTGTACTCTGCCATCAAAAGCGCAGAAAAGCCTACGGCCGTTCCTACTTCCAGGATAGATTTCGGCTTCTTGGCTGCAAGCAGCGTTTTCAGAAAGCTCTGGGTCTCCCGTCGTATGATCGGCACATAGGTTTCTAAGGCTTCTCTCTCTATTTGATTTAAAAGCTCTGAATTGCCCATATCCAAAGAATTGATATAAGCCGTAGTTCTTTCTCCTGCTATCACTTATGAATCTTCCTCTTGTCCCCAGTCAAAATCTATCTCTTCTCCGGACATCACTGCCATAAGCTGACGCGGCTTCATCGCTGTGGAGAGGGTATAGGTTCCGGCTTTCATGGAACTTGCATATTTTGAGCAGAGGATCTGGATGTAAAAGAGCTTCCAGTCCTCCACCAGTCCTTTTTTCTCGATCAACTTGGCCATTTCCGTCTTGGAGGCTCCCTCCGGCACAGTTACCTCGATCGTCCTTCCTGGCATAGCATCCAGAGCCTCTTCCTGAAATACAGAATGACCATAGGAAAAGGCCATGGTTCCGAGACGGAAAATCCCTATGGCAATCACTGCCATAATGACCATTCTCAATGCAATCCATAAAACTGTCCATGCTGCTTTTTTTGTATTCATTCCGTTTCCTCTATGCTTCGGGCTGTGCCAAACAGATACTAGAATTCTTTACACTTCCATGATAATAGGCAGAATCATGGGACTGCGCTTTGTTTTCTTCCAGATAAAGTCGTTCAGGGAGTCCTTAATGACGGTCTTCAGCTTGCCCCAATCCGTGACACGCCGATCCAGACAATCACTGACTGCATCTGTAACAACCTGTCTTGCTTCCTCCATCAAATCCTCAGATTCCCGGACATAAACGAAGCCTCTGGAAACGATATCCGGTCCGGCCAGCAGCTGATTGCTGTGTTTCTCGAGCGTCATAACCACGATCATGATGCCGTCCTCTGCCAGGTGCTGGCGATCCCGCAGTACGATATTTCCTACATCTCCAACGCCCAGTCCATCTACCAGAATCGAACCGGTATGTACATGATCGACTACCTTTGCACTCTTGTCATTCAGCTCCAGAACGTCTCCGGAGTTCATGATAAAGACATTTTCTTTCGGAATTCCGAGACTTTGCGCAAGTTCTGCCTGCGCCTTCAGATGACGGAACTCTCCGTGTACCGGAATCGCATACTTCGGGCGTACCAAGGAGTAAATCAGCTTAATCTCTTCCTGGCAGGCATGACCGGATACATGGGCATCCTGGAAAATGACATTGGCACCCTTCATTGAAAGCTCATTGATGACACGGGAGACAGCTTTCTCGTTGCCCGGAATAGCTTTGGAGCTGAATACGACTGTGTCGCCCGGCTTAATCTGGATTTTCTTATGAATATTGGCTGCGATACGGGACAAAGCTGCCATGGACTCACCCTGGCTTCCCGTCGTGATCAGGACAACCTGATCATCCGGATAATTCTTCATCTGTTCGATGTCAATCAAGGTCTTATCCGGAATATTCAGATAGCCAAGCTCGGATGCGGTCGAAATGACATTGACCATGCTTCGGCCTTCGATCACAACCTTCCGTCCGTACTTATAAGCAGAATTGATAATCTGTCTGACACGATCCACGTTGGAAGCGAAGGTCGCAATGATAATACGGGAATCCTTATGCTCCGTCATGATATCATCAAAGACCTTTCCTACCGATCGCTCTGACATGGTGAAGCCCGGCCGTTCTGCATTCGTACTGTCACACATCAAAGCCAGGACACCCTTTTTCCCGATCTCACCGAAGCGCTGCAGATCGATGGCATCTCCAAAGACCGGCGTATAATCTACCTTAAAGTCTCCGGTATGGACAACAATACCGGCCGGTGAGTAGATAGCCAGTGCAGAAGCATCCACGATGCTGTGATTCGTCTTGATAAACTCGATCCGGAATGCTCCCAGATTGATGGACTGTCCATGCTGAATCACCTTGCGCTTCACATGGTTCAGCATGTTGTGCTCTTTTAATTTATGCTCAATCAGGCCGATGGTCAGCTTCGTCGCATAGATCGGCACATTGATGTCTCTGAGTACATAAGGCAGAGCTCCGATGTGATCCTCGTGTCCATGGGTAATCACAAAGCCCTTTACCTTCTGGATATTCTCCTTCAGATAGCTGACATCCGGAATCACCAGGTCGATGCCCAGCATATCATCCTCCGGAAAGGACAGACCGCAGTCCACAACAATAATACTGTCTTCAAATTCGAAGGCAGTAATGTTCATCCCGATCTGCTCCAGTCCGCCGAGTGGAATGATCCGCAATTTTGAATTGTTCAAATTTCTCAAACTCTTTCCTCCTGTCTTTTTTTATGTACTCTCGGAATCTTTCTGTGCTTGATTTTGCGAGAAGATTTTTTGTCAGTTGTGCCCAAATTTCTGAGGCGTACGCGGTGCGTACGTTGATGAAATTCGGGTGCGACTGGCGGAAAATCGGCCGCAAAAGCGAGTGCAGGAAAGACTCCGAGAGTACATTTTTCTTATCCCGAAACTGTTTCGTCGCAAAACAGTCTCCTTCTGTCCGCTTTATAAAGTCAGATCGACGTCCTCAAGAAGCTGAGAGAAAATGCCCATCACGCTTTCCAGCTCCCAGTCATCTTCTACCACTTCATAGAGTGCCTCACTGTCTCCGTCTGCAGAAAGATCCTTTAAAATCAATGCTTCCCCGTCATCCTCCTGGGAATCTGTCACCAGGATATAATCTACACCGTTTAAACGGGTTTCTTCCAATACATAAAAATCTGCTGTCTCTCCGGTTTCCTTATGGATAAATGAAATCTTGTCCATCAGCCTTACTCCTCATCTTCTAAGCCGGCGACAGGTTTTGCGTCCTTTAAGCTGTCCAGATAGCCCTGCAAAATCAAGGCAGCAGCCATGGAATCTACAAATTCTCCTCGATTTTCCCGGCGCACTCCGCCTTCCATCATCGCACGATTGGCAGCTACCGTAGTCAGCCGCTCATCCCACATTACAACAGGCAGTCCCGTCCTCTTTTCAAGCATTTCCTTAAAGGCAAGAGACTTTTCAGCTCTCTCGCCAAGGGTACTGTTCATATTTTTCGGGAGTCCCAGAACAAAGCTCTCGGCCTGATATTCCTTTACCAGCTCTTCGATCCGGGCAAGGGTCTGCCGAAGCTTGTTTTCCGATTTTCTCCGAACAATCTCCACCGGCTGGGCAGTAATTCCCAAGGGATCACTGACTGCCACTCCCACTGTCTTTGAGCCAAAATCCAGTCCGAGAATTCTCATAGTCTCTCCTTATACTTATAATTTTGCTTCAATATAAACCTTCAAAAGCTCTTCTACCAGCTCGTCACGCTCTACCTTCATAATCAGGCTGCGGGCATTGTTGTGGCTGGTAATATAGGTCGGATCTCCGGACATAATGTAACCCACGATCTGATTGACCGGATTGTATCCCTTTTCTGTCATCGCCCGGTAAACCTGCTGCAGGATATCTCCTACCCGGTTTTCCGTCTCCGGCAGTACTTTGAAATTCTGTGTGCTATCTATCTTGCTCATCATTCATCACGCTCCTGACGCCACTACAGATTATTGTACTCTATCTTTTTGGAAAATACAAGTGCTAGTACCGGGAATCTTCCTGTATTTCCTGAGCCAGGCAAAGTCTTTCCCCGATCACATCACCCAGAATTACCCGAACCTCCTGATTGGTCAGGTCTTTTTCATCCCGAATCGCCGCACGGATGTATTCTTTTGTATGACCCACCTGATATTCCACACCGTCGATCGTGATTCTCTCCTCCATAAGGAGCTCTGCCGTCTGTCCGCGAAGCTCCTCCATGTACTGTCTGGAATGTTCTGCATCCATCCCAAGAAGCACATGGCTTCGTGCATTCTTGACCGGCTCCGGAACCTGATTTTCCATCACAGCCGCACGGGTTCCCTTTCGTCTGGAATATTTAAACACATGGGTTTCAAATAAGCGGATCCGTTTCAAAAAGGCCACTGTCTCCGCAAATTCTTCTTCTGTCTCTCCCGGAAAGCCTACGATCACATCTGTAGTCAGAGCCGGATGGGAAAAGGTTTCCCGAAGAAGTCTGCAGCTCTCTTCGTACTCTTCGGCAGAATAACGCCGGTTCATCCGCTTAAGCGTCGCATCGCAGCCACTCTGAAGGGAAAGATGAAAGTGCGGACAAAACTTCGGCATTTTGCTAAGTGCCGTCGCGAATTTCGGAGTGATGATGCGCGGTTCCAGGGAACCTAAGCGAATGCGGTGGATTCCCTCTATCTCGTGGACATCCTGAATCAGAGTGAGAAGATTTTCCCCCTCCAGATCGATGCCATAGGAGCTTAAATGAATTCCGGTCAGAACGACTTCCCGGTAGCCTGCCTCGGCAAGCTCGCGGATTTCTGCACAGACGTCCTCGCTTTTCCGGCTGCGCACCCGTCCCCTGGCGTAGGGAATCACGCAATAGCTGCAGAACTGGTTGCATCCGTCCTGAACCTTCACATAGGCTCTGGTATGCTCCGCCGTCTTCGTGACCGTCATGTTCTCATATTCTTTTGTATGATTGATATCTATGATGTTGTCATCCTCTGTGCCTTCTTCGTAAGCCTTCAGGATAGTCAGTAAATCTTTTTTCCGATTATTTCCAATCAGCAAATCCACTGCTGCATCTTCCCGAAGCTCTGCCTCGGCCGTCTGTACATAGCAGCCGACCGCCACTACCAGTGCCTCCGGATTCTGTTTCTTTGCTCGGTGAAGCATCTGACGTGATTTTCGGTCAGCTATATTGGTAACAGAACATGTGTTTACAATATAGATATCTGCTATCTCTTCAAAGGGCACAATCTCATATCCTGCCTGTTCCAGAAGCTGCTGCATTCCTTCTGTCTCATATGCATTTACCTTGCAGCCCAAATTCCGGAGTGCTACCTTTTTCATTTCCAAACCTCTTTCCAAAAATATCTATGATTCCCCATTGACTTTTTATGCACCCGGTATTAAGATCCTAACTAGAATAAAACTATAATAAGTTAATTTGTAACTATATTTCAGGAGGGTGTATCATGAAAACAGTCAAAATCTGTCTGAATTCTATTGAAAAAGTGAAATCCTTTGTAAATGATATTACAAAGTTCGATGTAGATTTCGACCTGGTATCCGGTCGCTATGTGATCGATGCGAAATCCATTATGGGAATCTTCAGTCTGGATCTCTCAAAGCCCATCGATTTAAGTATCCATGCCGATGAGGAACTTGATTCCATTCTGAATATTTTGAAGCCTTACCTTATCGAGTCATAAAAGTTTCTGTCAGATACCAGCCCGGCATTGCCGGGCTGGTTTTTATCCGTGCAGTCCATTGGTCTGGCGGATCATATCTTCCACTACAATGTCAAAGATCTCGCCGATGCTGTTGCAATATTCCAGAATTTTCCAAGGCTCATTGGTATGAAAATGAATCTTTACCAAGTCCTCATCTCCGGCCGCAATCAGGCTGTTTCCCTCAAAATGCTCGGTGATATAATCCGAAATCTCATCCTCATCGAGATCCTCATCCCGGCGTTCAATCAGAAGCTGCGTATCATAGCGATAAGCAAACTGGTCATCTTCTGCATCAATTGAATTTACTCCCATGGGTTTTCTCCTTTTCTTAACCTACAACAATAAGTTCTGCTGTCTCGATGGCCTTTTCTACCATCGCATCGATCTGCTCCATCAATTTTTGCTCAGAACGGCGAATCACATTGACATTCGGTTTGGTTACCGGATGCTTCGCCACAAAGATGGTGCAGCAATCCTCAAATGGCTGGATGGAGGTCTCGTAGGTATCGATCTGCTTGGAGATCGTTACGATATCCTCCTTATCGTATGCAATCAGAGGTCGGAATACCGGCATCGTGCATACCTCGTTTGTCGCTGCGAGACTATGCACGGTCTGGCTGGCCACCTGACCGATGCTCTCACCGGTAATCAGGCCGAGAGACCCTGTCTTCTCCGCGATTCGCTCTGCAATCCGCATCATATAGCGGCGCATGATAATCGTCAGCTCATCGTGTGGACATTTCTCGTAGATATAAAGCTGAATCTCCGTAAAATTCACGACATAGAGATAAATCGGGCCGGTATAGCGTGCCACCTTGGCTGCCAGATCCACGACCTTCTGCTTTGCCCGCTCACTGGTATAAGGCGGTGCATGGAAGTAGACCGCATCGATCTTCACGCCTCGTTTTGCCACCATATAGCCAGCCACCGGGCTGTCTATGCCACCGGATAAAAGCAGCATGGATTTTCCGTTTGTACCGATAGGCATTCCACCGGGACCCGGAATGACATCGGAATAGAGATAGATATGCTCCCGGATTTCTACATGAATCATCAGCTCCGGCTCATGTACATCTACCTGCATAGCCGGAAAGGCATCCAGAATGCGTCCGCCAAGCTCTGCATTGATTTCCATGGATTCCTTCGGATAGGTCTTGCGTGCGCGGCGAGCCTGCACCTTGAAGGTCTTTTTGCAATCTGCACCATAACGGGTCTGCAGATAAGCTACCACATCGTCTCCCAGCTTTTCAAAGCCCTCGTCCTCCAGGATCACCACTGGGCAAATTCCGACGATACCGAAAACGCGCTGCATCGCTGCCACCGCATCATCGTAGTCGTAATCTCCTTCTGTATGGACATAGATGCGCCCCTGCTCCTTCGTTACCCGAAAAGAGCCTTCTACCTTTTTCAGAGCATGCCGAATCTGTGCCACCAGGGCGTCTTCAAAGAGATAGCGGTTCTTTCCTTTGATCCCGATCTCTCCGTATTTAATTAAAAATGCGTGGAAAAACATCTTTTCCTCCCTCTTCTATCTTCTGGTAAATCGCCGGAGCATGGGAAGCAGGCTCCCAAGTGTCTCTACCGTAGTTTCCAGTTCTTCTTTTGTCGTAAACTCACTGAAGCTAAAACGGATCGTCGTATCCAGAAGTTCTTTTTTTACATGGATGGCCTTCAGTGTCTCACTGACTGCCGGATGATTCGAAGCGCAGGCTGAGCCGGAGGAGACATAGATTCCTTTTTCCTCCAGTGCATGAAGCAGAACCTCACTTCTGACTCCTGCGAAGCTGACACTGACAATATGCGGTGCACCTTCTCTTCCTCTCGGGCCGTTTACCGTAGTACCTTCCAGCTTGTCCATTTCGCTGATAAAAAATGCGCGAAGCTCATACAGGCGTTCCATCTTCGGTTCAAAGTCTGTATAAATCTCCTTTACCGCCTCTGCAAGTCCGGCGATACCCGGAACATTTTCCGTGCCGGAACGCAGGTCTCTCTGCTGGCCGCCGCCAAAGAGAATCGGACGAATCTTGACATGCTCACCTACATACAGAATTCCCATTCCCTTCGGGCCGTGAATTTTATGTCCGCTGATACTCAACATGTCGATGCCCATTTTTTTCGGCAGAATTCGAAATTTTCCGTAGCCCTGAACGGCATCTACATGAAATAAGATCGGTTTTTCGCGGTTCTTCAAAAGGTTTCCGATGGCTTCGATGGGCTGCACAGATCCGATCTCATTGTTGACATACATGACGGATACTAAAATGGTTTCCTCCGTCAATGCCGCCTCCAGATCCTCGATTCTTACAATGCCCTTATCATCCACCGGGAGATAGGTTACCTGAAAGCCCTGATTTTCCAGTTCCTTCATGGTATTTAAGATAGCCGGATGCTCGATCCTTGTAGTAATCAGATGCCTGCCTGCGCGCTGATTTGCATGAGCTGCACCCATCAGTGCCAGATTGTCGCTCTCCGTACCGCCCGAAGTGAAATAGATCTCCTTTGGCTCTGCCTTCAGATTTTTTGCAATGATTTCCTTTGCCTCACGCACGTATTTTTCCGCATCGATTCCCTTTTGGTGAAGGGAGGAAGGATTGCCGTAGTCCTCGGTCATGACCTTATACATCAGCTTGGCTGCCTCCGGGAAGCAGCGTGTGGTGGCTGAATTATCTAAATAAATTTCCATTTTCTTTTTTATCCTCTATACTTACCGTATTTCTGGCAATGTATAAAACACACTCTCTATAGCTTTATTCTTCCAACAGGTAACTCAGCATGGCCATCACCGCAAGCCCTGCCGTCTCCGTCCGCAGAATCCGCCGACCCAGTGTAATAGCCCGGGCTCCTGCTGCCACGGCTTCCTCCACTTCGCTTTCCTCGAAGCCGCCTTCGGGTCCGATGAAGATGCCCACTGACTGTCCGGGCTTGATGGCACTCATAACCCGCCTGGTCTCGGTCATATTTTCGGCGCGCTCATAGGGAATCAAAAGCATATCCAGTTTTTTTGCCTCTTCCAGAGCCTTCGTAAAAGTCATAACCCCGCTCACTTCCGGGATCACACCCCGCCCCGACTGCTTGGCCGCACTCTCGGAGATAGTCGCCCAGCGCTTTATCCGGGTCTGCTCCTTTTTCGCATCCAGCTTTACCACGGTTCGCTTCGTAGATACCGGCACGATACGGCTGGCACCGAGCTCGACGCATTTCTGGACGATGAGATCCATCTTATCACTCTTTGGAAGTCCCTGAAACAAAGTAATTTTCGAAGAGAGCTCCGCATTACCACTAAGCTTCCAGAGAATCTCTGCATGCACCTCATTTTCACCAAGGTCGGTGAGCTTACAGCGGTACTCTGCGCCCTGGCCGTCAGCAATCAACAGCTCTTCATCTGTCCGCATCCGAAGGACATTCCGGATATGATTTACATCCGCACCGGTGATTACAATTTCCTTTTTCCCAATGTTGGCAGGTTCTACAAAAAAACGATGCATCCTACTTACTCCTTACGAGCCGTCACACTGACCCACTCGCCCTGATGGGTAACCTCTAAAACGGTCAGGCCACATCTCTTCACAGTCTCCACAACCAGCTCTTCCTTATCATCGATGATACCGGAAGTAATGTAGACGCCGCCCGGCTTCAGCTGAGAGAGAATCACCGGTGTCAAAGGCACCAGCACCTCTGCCAGAATATTTGCTACCACGATATCATAGCACGCGTAGCCCACGCGATCCTGAATTTCTTTCTCGGTAATGATATTGCCAATCATCATTTCAAAGGAAGCCGGGTCGATGCCGTTCACTTCCATATTTTCCTTGACTGCCTCCAAAGCACAGGGATCCAGATCGGTTCCCACTGCATGCTTTGCGCCGAGCTTCAGGCTGATAATAGAAAGAATTCCGCTGCCGGTTCCCACATCCAGAAGCTCTGTCTCCGGAGTCAGAAACTTGCGAAGCTGACGGATACATAGCTGTGTCGTTTCATGCATGCCAGTTCCGAATGCCGTTCCCGGATCGATCTGAATCAGAAGCTTCTCCCTGTCCTCGGGCTTTACCTCTTCCCATGAGGGTTTGATCAGAATGTCGTCCACGTAGAACTGATGGAAAAATTCCTTCCAATTGTTGATCCAGTCCTTATCCTCTGTCTCGGACCTTTTAATCTCAGCCTCGCCGATGTCGACGCCCCAGCCGGCAATCTCCTCAAGACCAGCGCGCACCCGGTCAAGCATTTCCTCCTGATCCGTCTCCGGCTCCAGGTAAAAGCTGATATAAGCGATGCCGTCATCCGCTGGGCCATCCGGCAAAATATCTACGAACATCTGTTCTTTTTCTCTCTCGGACAGCGGAACCTTATCCTCGATCTCGATGCCCTCGATACCTGCATCCTGCATCATACTGCTGATGAGATCTTCAGCTTCCGTTCTGGTCTTCAATGTATATTTGATCCATTTCATAAAATGTTACCTCCAGGCACTTACTATACCGCAACAAAAGAGGCACCCTTCCAAGTGCCCACACTTGGAATTAGGATAACACAAAATTTACGCAAAGACAAGACCCACCAGCATTCCGTAAAGAGGAATCGTGACCATGGATACGAGCGTCGTAAATACCACCAGGCCACTGGCAAAGCCATAATCACAGTCGTGCTGCGATGCGAGAAGCGCCGTTGTATTTGCTACCGGCATGGAGACCAGCACGGTGATGACCTCTGCGACCAGCGGCTCCAGATGAAGCAGGTAGCAGACTGCCAGCACAAAAAGCGGCTGGAGACCTAGGCGCAGCACAGTGATGACGGCCAGATCCTTACAGAAGATTTTTCGCATATCCGTCTCACCCATGATGAAGCCGATAGTCAGCATGGTCATGGGGGTCAGGCACTGGTTGAAGCCGTAAATCGTATTATATAGGAAGTCCGGCAGCTTCACCTGCGGGAAAAACATCCAGATTACACCGATGATCGTGGTCACAACACAGGGATGCGTCAGCATTTTTTTCAAGGTTTTGGAGAAGCTGCCTGTCCCCTCCTGAAAGCATTCAAGCCCTACGCTCCACATAAAAATCCGCACCGGAAGCAAAAAGACAGAGGCATACACAAGCCCCGGCGCACCATACAAGCCCTCGATCACCGGATTGCCCAGATAACCGCAGTTTGCAAACTGGAAGGCATAGCGCATAATGCCGCGGCGGCTGTCATCCATATTTTTCCATAAAAGCTTGCTTAAGATATACCAGGTCAGCTGAATCAAGGCCGACATGACAATCACGACAATCAGAGATCCGAAGGCCGAGGCGTCTGATTTCGAGAAGGCATAGAGAATATTACAGGGGAGAATCAGCTTGACCAACAGGTTCGTGAGGCTTTTGCGGCCTTCCGTTGTCACGATTCCCCTTTTTCGAATCCACACACCTACAAGAAGCATTGCAAACATCATTCCCTGCATGGTCAGCAGGCTTTTCATATCTACCATTGTATTTTCCTCTTTCGCTGTCAGTTTTTATCGTAATAGAAGTCCAAGATCCAATGCTTGCTTTTTCTGTACATCCAGGATCGCCGCAGGGATCCTTGCTGCCAGATCGGAGGGCAGCATACCATATTCACCCAGTTCTTTCCGGGCCAGATCTCCGGCCAGACCGTGAAGATAGACGGCCAGAGCGGTCATGCACCCGGCTTCTCTCACAAGGGCATTTTCTTTCTGCTCCTGTTCCGTTCTCTTAGCTGTCACAGAGTTCTCCATGTTCATTTCGGCATTTTTCCGCGATGCCATAAGCTGTCCCAAAAGTCCCAGAATCATACCGCCCAGCACGTCCCCGCTGCCGCCCTTGGCCATTCCGTTGTTACCGGTGGTATTCACATAGCAGCTTCCATCCGGCAATGCGGTCACGGTTCCCGGCCCTTTCAGCACCAGAATACAACCATACTCCTTCGCAAATGCCACTGCCGCCGCTTCCCGGCCAGGCGTCAAATCGCCGCCCAGATAGCAGAACTCCCCTTCATGGGGTGTCAAAATCGTAAGCAGACCTTTTTCCGCCCGCTTTTGCAGCTCCTGCTTGCGCTCCTTGATGGCATACAGCCCGTCCGCGTCTATCACAAGCGGCGTCTCTGTTTCTTCCAATATTTTACATATCATATCCGAAAGCTTCGGATCCCGGCCAAGTCCCGGACCAATAAGTCCGGCATCACAGCCATTCAGCCGCTCCAGAATCGGGAAAAAGGCGTCCCTTGATATCTTTCCCTGAATCCCCGGAAGCGGGGACGGCATCACTTCCAGACAATGACCCGCTACGATCGGATATACTTCTTCCGGCACTCCCAGAAATACCAGCCCGCTTCCGCTTCTGGCCGCCCCATAAGCCGCCAGCACCGGTGCCCCTGTAAATCCTACGCTGCCGCCTGTGATGCTGATCCGTCCGAAATCGCCCTTATGCCCGTCCGGGCGACGCACCGGCAGCACTTTTTCTGCCAGCTCTTCGGTAAATAACTGTTTTTCCATCGCGCACCGCCTTTTCTGTTCAAAAATCCGCTAATCATTGTAACACAAAAGTGTCCGCTTTGGAACACTCAGAAATTTGGAAGAAAAAAGGGCTCCCCTTTCAGGAAAGCCCTCTATTATTCCGGTTAGCTATTTAACTTTAAATCGTTGCAATATCAACCAGCTTCAGCGTCGTTACATCCGTATTCTCCAGACTGGTTACCAGAGCCTTTGCCGTATCGATGGCAGTCAATACATTGACACCGGTCTCGATGGCATTTCGGCGGATCACGAAGCCGTCATGGCTGTGATCTACACCCTGGGACGGAGTATCGATGATCAGGTCGATCTTGTGACCCAGAATCAGATCCAGGATGTTCGGGGACTCCTGCTCAAGCTTACGAGTCAGACGCACAGAAACATCTGCCTCCATCAGGGCTCTTGCGGTACCCTTGGTCGCGTAGATGCAGTAGCCCAGAGCCTCAAAACGCTTGGCAATCTCTACGGCCTCTTCCTTGTCCTCATCCCGGACGGTCATGATCATATTCTTATGCTTGGGCAAACGGATGCCGGCACCCAGGAAGGCCTTGTACAAAGCCTCGTTGAAGGTCTTGGCGATGCCCAGACACTCACCGGTGGACTTCATCTCCGGTCCAAGGCTGATGTCTGCGCCGCGGATCTTCTCGAAGGAGAATACCGGCATCTTCACTGCATAGTAGTCAGCCTCCGGCTGCAGACCCGGCTGATAGCCCAGATCCTTAATCTTGTATCCTAAGATCACCTTGGTAGCCAGAGGCACGATCGGAATACCGGTTACCTTGCTGATATAGGGAACGGTACGGCTGGAACGGGGATTTACCTCGATCACGTATACCTCGTCGCCTACCGCGATAAACTGAATGTTGATCAGACCGATGACATGCAGGGATCTGGCCAGACGTCTGGTATACTCTTCGATCGTGGCCTTCACCTTATCGCTGATGCTCTTGGCCGGATAAACCGAGATACTGTCTCCGGAATGGATGCCGGCACGCTCGATATGCTCCATGATACCCGGAATCAGGATATCCTCACCATCGCAAACCGCGTCAACCTCGATCTCCTTACCCTGGAGGTACTTATCTACCAGAATCGGATGCTCCTGGGCAATGCGGTTGATGATGCCGATGAATTCTTCCACATCCTTGTCATTGATAGCAATCTGCATACCCTGGCCGCCCAGTACGTAGGACGGACGAACCAATACCGGATATCCAAGCTCATTGGCTGCCTTCTTGGCCTCCTCAGCAGTAAATACGGTATGTCCCTTGGGTCTCGGAATCTGACACTGCTCCAGAATCTCATCAAAGAGCTCTCTGTCCTCTGCCGCATCAACGTTTTCCGCAGAAGTACCGAGGATCGGTACACCCATCTTCATCAGAGCCTCGGTAAGCTTAATCGCAGTCTGTCCGCCAAACTGTACCACAGCTCCGTCTGGCTTCTCCAGACGAACGATGCTCTCCACATCCTCCGGTGTCAGCGGCTCGAAATAGAGCTTGTCCGCGATATCAAAGTCCGTACTTACGGTCTCCGGGTTGTTATTGATGATGATGGTCTCATAGCCTTCCTTTGAAAATGCCCAGGTACAATGTACGGAACAGAAGTCAAACTCGATACCCTGTCCGATACGGATGGGGCCGCTGCCCAGAACCAGTACCTTCTTCCGGTCTTTCGTCTCGACAACCTCATTGTCACTGCCAAATACAGAATAGTAGTAAGGTGTGCTTGCCTCAAACTCTGCCGCACAGGTATCTACCATCTTGTATACAGCCGTAATACCGTTTGCATAACGAAGCTCCTTGATCTCTTCCTCGGTCTTGCCGGTCAGGCGGGCAATGACGTTGTCTGGGAACTCGATGCGCTTTGCTTCCTTCAAAAGCTCCGGTGTCAGTGCCTCGCTCTTCAGCGCCTGCTCCATTTCCACCAGAATTGCAATCTTATCGATAAACCAGATATCGATCTGGGTGATATCATGAATCTCCTCATAGGAGATACCCTTGCGGAGAGCCTCCGCAATCAGCCAGATACGGCGGTCATCCACCACATGAAGCTGCTCCAGAATCTCCTCTCTGGAAAGAGCTGTAAAGTCATAAGACATCAGGCTGTCCACATGCTGCTCCAGGGAACGGATAGCCTTCATCAGAGCGCCCTCGAAGTTGTTGCAGATGGCCATAACCTCACCGGTAGCCTTCATCTGAGTAGTCAGGGTACGCTTTGCACTGATGAACTTATCAAAGGGCAGACGGGGCATCTTGACTACGCAGTAGTCCAGCATAGGCTCAAAGCTTGCCTTTGTCTGGCCGGTAATGGCATTCGGAATCTCATCCAGAGTATAACCCAGGGCAATCTTCGCTGCCACCTTGGCAATGGGATAACCCGTAGCCTTGGATGCCAGTGCGGAAGAACGGCTTACACGGGGATTTACCTCGATAACGCAGTACTCAAAGCTTTCCGGATGCAGGGCATACTGAACGTTGCAGCCGCCGGTGATGTTCAGCTCACTGATGATATTCAAAGCCGAGGTACGCAGCATCTGATACTCCTTGTCGCCCAAGGTCTGGGAAGGAGCTACGACGATACTATCACCGGTATGTACGCCTACCGGATCGATATTTTCCATATTACATACGGTGATACAGTTGCCTGCGCTGTCGCGCATCACCTCATACTCGATCTCTTTCCATCCGGAGATGCAGCGCTCTACCAGAACCTCCCCAACACGGGAAAGTCTAAGACCATTGGCGAGAATCTCCTCAAGCTCTACCTGATTATGGGCGATTCCGCCGCCGCTGCCGCCCAGGGTATAAGCCGGACGAAGTACTACTGGATAACCTATTTTATTTGCAAAGATAATACCTG
>CAVHYN010000085.1:0-20654 GCA_963640245.1 Bulleidia sp. | reverse complement strand
AGTCTGGAAGCTCGTCGGGCTCATAACCCGAAGGTCACAGGTTCAAATCCTGTCCTCGCAACTAAAGAGTACGAAGCACGCGTCTCGTGCTCTTATTTTTTAAGATGCCCAGATAGCTCAGTTGGTAGAGCAGAGGACTGAAAATCCTCGTGTCACTGGTTCGATTCCGGTTCTGGGCACTTTTTTTATGCCTAAAATCATGGTTTGGGTGTTTTGACACTGTAACCAAATCATTGATAAACATATAAATATGTGACTGGCCAGGTATGGAACAGATACATATATGTCGAATCCTCGGAAAACTCCCGAGGATTTTTTTATTTACAAAACCCACTTTTATATGGAATTAAAAATTTCTAATTCCTTCCGTTCGAATCATGATATAATTGACACAATTCAGAGCTATTTACAAACGATATGATAGGAGGAGTTCACAATGATTTCATTTGAAAATGATTATTCAGCCGGAGCACATCCACGCATTCTGCAGAGGCTGATAGAGACAAATATGGAGCCGTTGTCCGGCTATGGGATGGATGTTTATTGCGAGAATGCCAAGGAAAAGATACGGGAAGCGGTGGGATATCCACAGGCCAGTGTAGAATTTCTGGTAGGTGGAACCCAGACAAATGCAGTAGTTATCGCGTCGATGCTGCAGCCTTATGAGGGTGTAGTAGCAGCGGAAACAGGTCATGTGAGTGTGCATGAGGCAGGCGCGATTGAGAATACCGGTCATAAGGTACTCACGTTGCCGCAGCATCTGGGAAAAATCGATGCAGGAGAATTGAAAACATATTTGGAGACATTCTTTTCGGATGGAAATTATGAACATATGGTATTTCCGGGGATGGTATATGTGTCCTGGCCGACGGAGTACGGAACTCTCTATACGAAGGCAGAGTTGGAAGCGATCGCGGAGGTGTGTCATGATTATGAGATACCATTGTATCTGGATGGTGCGAGACTCAGCTATGGTTTGATGAGTGCTGAAGCCGATTTGAGTTTACAGGATATTGCGCGGATCTGTGATGTCTTTTATATCGGGGGTACGAAAGTGGGAGCGCTTTGTGGGGAAGCTGTTGTATTTCCGAAGGGAAATGCTCCAAAGCATTTCATGACGCGGATCAAACAGCAGGGTGCATTGCTGGCGAAGGGACGGCTTCTGGGTATTCAGTTTGACGAGCTGTTTACGGGAAATCTATATCTGAATATTAGCCGGAATGCTATCGAGAAGGCTGAAGAATTAAAACGGATTCTTCATGAGAAAAACTACCCATTTTATCTGGAGTCACCGACAAATCAGCAATTTATAATCATGGGAAATGATCAACTCGCGGAGCTTAAAAAGCATGTGGCTGTCAGCTTCTGGGAGAAGGCGGACGATACCCATACGGTAGTACGTTTTGCAACCAGCTGGTCGACGACGGACGAGGATATCGAGGGATTGAGAAAATATTTATGATGCCAATCCCACGATATGCGAATATCAGGGTAGGATTGTGGGAGTGCAAAGCACAGAAAGATTCCGAGAGTACATATATTTATAAGGGAGCAGAAGAAGGCGATGAGGCAGATAAACGAAGGAGAGAAGGGAATGTTCGGAGGCTCGCTATATCAGAAGCTTGCGGAATATGGACACTCGGATTATTATGCCTTTCATATGCCCGGACACAAGCGTCTTTTGGGAGAATTTGAGAATCCATATCAAATAGATATTACAGAAATAGAGGGATTTGATGACCTGCATCATCCGGAGAGTGATGGGGTTCTGACGCAGGCACAAAGACGGGCAGCGAAGGTTTTTGGAGCGGAAGAAACGCATTTTCTGGTAAATGGAAGTACTGCCGGAATCCTGAGTGCCATTTCGGGCTGCACAAAACCAAAGGGAACGATTCTAATGGCGCGAAACTGCCACCGGTCAGCTTACCACGCTGCAGAAATTCGGGAGTTGAAAACGGTGTATATTTATCCACAATACATCGAAGAATTGGGGATAAACGGCCAGGTTTTGCCGGAAAATGTGGAAAACCTATTGGAAAAGTCTACAGTGAGCCAGTGTAAATCAGGTGAAAAAAAGCGGAATCGGAAACAGACAGAGATTCAGGCTGTTATGATCGTATCGCCTACTTATGATGGCGTCTGCTCTGATGTGCGGCGGATTGCGGAAATCTGTCATCGCTACGGAGTACCGCTGATCGTGGATCAGGCACATGGGGCGCATTTTCCTTTTTCGGACTATTTTCCGGAGGATGCGGTGCGCGCCGGAGCAGACGTGGTGATTCACAGTGTGCATAAGACATTGCCATCCATGACGCAGACAGCACTTTTGCATATACAGGGAAGGCTCGTGAATCGAGAGAGGATTTGCCGGTTTTTGTCTATTTACCAGAGCAGCAGTCCTTCTTATGTCCTGATGGCTTCCATCGATGCCTGTGTGGACTTGCTCGAACGGGAAGGAGAGGCTTTCTTTGAAAAGCATGTAAAGGAGCTGCAGGCCTTTCGAGAGAGTTGCCGGGATCTCAAATGGCTGTATCTCGCTGGACTGGATAGAGAGAAAGATGGGGTGTGGCAGGAGCAGCAAATGGAGAAAGAGTTTGGAGAGACAGCAGATTTTGACCGGAGCAAATTGCTGATTTCTGCCAGAAGAGCCAACAAGGCAGGAGCAAAGATAACAGGTGAAGAGCTTTCACGGATTCTTCGGGAAGCTTATCATATCCAGATGGAGATGAGTGGATCGGATTATGTCGTAGGAATCGCGGGAATCGCAGATTCGGAAGAGGGCTTTCATAGATTGTCGAAAGCATTGCATGAGATCGATCAGGAGATAGACCATAAAATAGAAACAGGGCAAATAACCAGTCAGTACAGCTCGAAGCACTTGCATACGAGAGAAAATAAAAGCAATTTGGGAGAGGGTATAGAAACGAACCTCCCCCGTCTGGAGGCGGTTCTGAGTATCAGTGAGGCAGTCGAGACAGAGACGGAGTTAAGGATACTCTCTGATTGCAAAGAACGGCTGTCGGCAGCCTATGTTTATCTTTATCCGCCCGGGATTCCGATTTTGGCACCGGGTGAGCGGGTGACGGAGGAGTTACTGGAGCGCATAGAAGAATGGCTGAAGGCTGGATATGACGTACATGGACTTGACATGGATTCTGAGGGACATGAGCTTTTAAAGGTGGCCGGACAGTCAAAGATTGATTAGGTGTAACTGTGAAGGTACTGAACAGTTACAATTGCGTTGAGATGGAATAGAGCGGAGACAAAGATGGGAAAATTATTTTATGTAATCGGAAAAAGTGCGACGGGAAAGGATACTATTTTTCGGGAACTTCTGGCGCAGGAGGTACGGAAGCTGAAACCTCTGGTTCTCTATACGACGCGTCCGATGCGGGCCGGAGAGGAGCAGGGGGTACAGTATCATTTTACAGATGAAGAAGGTCTTTCAAAGCTGCAAAAAGCCGGAAAGGTGATCGAGCTTCGTTCCTATCAGACGGTTCATGGGATATGGAAATATTTTACAGCTGATACAGAGGAAACTGATTTGACGTCTGAGGATTATCTGGGCATCGGCGTTCTGGAATCCTACCGCGCACTTCGGGATTATTATGGAAAAGAACGCGTGGTACCCATCTACATCGAGGTAGAGGACGGGGAAAGGCTGCAGCGCGCTCTCGAGCGGGAAAGAGCGCAAAAAGAGCCGAAATATGCGGAGCTTTGCCGTCGATTCCTGGCAGACAGTGAGGATTTTTCAGAGGAGAAAATTTCTGAGGCAGGGATTGAAAAAAGGTTTTATAATCAGGACTTGAAAGCGTGTATACAGGAAATCACAGCCTATATAGAAGAGGCATAACAAAAGCTGTCTTTTTAAAAGGATGTATGTTATACTGAAAAGTGTTCTGTGACTATTCAGAGGAGGAGTAAGAAAGTATGGCAGGATTTTCGGAAATTCTGGGGCATGAGCAGGTAAAAGAGCATCTGCAGAATGCCATTCAGCTCAAAAAAATATCCCATGCCTATATCCTGGACGGAGAGCAGGGAGCCGGGAAAAAAATGCTGGCCAGAGCCTTCGCTCAGACACTCCAGTGCGAGCAGGGAGGCATCGAGCCCTGTGGGAGCTGTCATTCCTGCAAGCAGGCGGTGAGTGACAATCAGCCGGATATCTTCTGGGTAAGTCACGAAAAGCCCGCCAGCATAGGTGTGGAGGACATTCGAAACGGAATTTGCAGTGATATACAGATTAAACCATATAGCAGTCCTTATAAGATCTATATTGTAGATGAAGCAGAGAAAATGACGGTACAGGCGCAGAATGCGCTTCTGAAAACGATCGAAGAGCCGCCTGCCTACGGGGTGATTCTGCTTTTAACTACGAATGCAGATGCATTTTTGCCGACGATTCTTTCCCGGTGCGTGACCTTAAAGCTGCGCCCGGTAAAAAGTGAACTTATCAAGTCCTATCTGATGGAGACCTATCAGATCCCGGATTACCAGGCAGATATCTGCACGGCCTTTGCGAGAGGAAATGTAGGAAAGGCGATGCGCCTGGCACAGTCTGAGCAGTTTGCGGAGCTCAAAGGTCATCTGATTCACCTGTTGAAGCATCTGCGAGAGATGGAGATCTATGAGCTGACCGAGGCGGTTCGTATGGTAGCCGAATACAAGACAGAGATCGGTGATTATCTGGATTTGATGGCGCTGTGGTTTCGGGATGTGCTTTTATTTAAGGCGACACGCCAGATCGACGGGCTTATTTTTACCGAAGAAATCAATGAGATTCGGGTACAGGCTGAGAAAAGCTCCTATGAGGGTCTGGAGCAGATTTTAAATGCGCTCGAGAAGGCCAGAATTCGTTTGAATGCGAATGTAAACTTCGAGCTGACCATGGAGCTTCTCATGCTGACGATAAAGGAGAATTAGAATGGAAAAAGTCATAGGCGTCAGATTCCGGAATGCGGGAAAAGTATATTTCTTTTCTCCCGGAAAGCTGGATATTCCGAAAGGAAAACATGTCATCGTAGAGACTGCCAGGGGAGTGGAATACGGATACGTGGTGGTCGGAAGCAAAGAGGTAGAGGAAAATAAAGTAGTTCAGCCTCTGAAACCGGTGCTGCGAATTGCAACCCGTGAGGATGATGAGAAGGAAGCAGCGAATCGGCTGAAGGAAAAGGAAGCATTTAAGATCTGTCAGGAAAAGATCAAAAAGCATGGACTCGAAATGAAGCTGATTCAGGCAGAATATACATTTGACAATAATAAAGTCCTTTTTTATTTTACAGCAGACGGGCGTATCGATTTTCGGGAACTGGTGAAGGATTTGGCCAGTGTATTTCGTACCCGGATTGAGCTGCGTCAGATCGGTGTCCGGGATGAGACAAAGATCCTGGGTGGCATCGGCATCTGCGGAAGAAGTCTTTGCTGCCATACACATCTGTCCGATTTCATACCGGTTTCCATCAAGATGGCAAAGGAACAGAATCTATCCCTGAATCCTACCAAGATCTCCGGTGTCTGCGGCAGACTGATGTGCTGCCTGAAGCATGAGCAGGAGACCTATGAGGAGCTGAATAGCCATTTGCCTGGAACCGGAGATTATGTGACGACAGCCGACGGCCTGAAGGGCGAAGTGCAGAGTGTCAATGTACTGCGCCAGAAGGTAAAGGTGGTTGTGACTATCGAAGGGGATGAAAAAGAAATTCGGGAATATCCGGTAGAGGAATTGAAATTTCGTCCAAGAAAGAAAAAGGGCGAAAAAGGCGGTTCCGGAGATAAGGAATTGAAAAAGCTGGAGGCGCTGGAAAAGCAGGAGAGGAAATCGAAGCTGAATGACGATTAAATTGAAGGATGGAGAACGATTGGATGATCTGCAGCGAAACGGATATCGGATCATCCAGAATCCAAACAAATTTTGCTTCGGGATGGATGCAGTGCTCTTGTCCGGATTTGCAAAGGTAAAAGAGGGCGAACGGGTTCTGGATCTGGGAACCGGGACGGGGATCATACCGATTCTGCTTCGCGGAAAGACGAAGGGGCAGAATTTTACCGGACTGGAGATCCAGGAGGAGAGCGCAGATATGGCCAGGCGAAGCGTCGAGCTGAACGAACTGACGGATTCTGTATCCATTGTCCAGGGAGATATCAAGGAAGCAGCTTCGATCTTCGGAGCGGCTTCTTTTGATGTAGTGACGTGCAACCCGCCCTATATGACGGGAAATCATGGGCTTGTAAATCCGGAGCTTCCCAAAGCGATTGCGCGGCACGAGATCCTGTGTACCTTCGAGGATGTGGCCAGGGAGGCGGCAAAGCTACTGCGACCGGGCGGCCGGTTTTATCTGGTTCATCGCCCCTTCCGGCTGGCGGAAATTGTGCTCACGCTGGCGAAATATAAGCTGGAGCCGAAGAGAATGCAGTTAGTCTATCCTTATGTAGACAAGGAGCCCAACATGGTACTTCTGGAGGCCTGCCGCGGCGGGCGGCCGAGGATGACGGTGGAGAAACCACTGATTGTATACAAAGAGCCCGGTGTCTATATGGATGAAATTTACGATATTTACGGGTATTAACAACTTACGAGTCTGGTGTGACGGAAGGAGAAAAGATGCAGGGAACCTTATATCTGTGTGCAACCCCGATTGGAAACCTGGAGGATATCACCTATCGGGTGCTTCGCATCTTAAAAGAGGTGGATGTCATTGCGGCGGAAGATACACGCAACAGCATCAAGCTCTTGAATCATTTTGAAATTCATACACCGATGACCAGCTACCATGAATATAACAAATTCGACAAGGGGAGAGAGCTGGTGGAACAACTCCTGGCAGGCAAAAATATTGCCTTGATTACCGATGCGGGAATGCCCGGAATCTCGGATCCGGGCGAAGAGCTGGTAAAGATGTGCGCGGAGGCAAGAATTCCGGTAACTACACTTCCGGGAGCCTGTGCCTGCGTGACGGCTCTGACACTTTCGGGTCTTGGGACAAGGCGCTTTGCATTTGAGGCCTTTTTGCCATCGGATAAAAAGGAACGACAGAGTATTCTCGAAGAACTGAAGACGGAAACGAGGACGATTATCCTCTATGAGGCGCCTCACAGACTGGTAAAAACCCTGGAAGAATTGAAGGAAATACTGGGCAATCGCCGGATCTCGGTATGCCGGGAGTTGACAAAGAAGCACGAAACGGTATTTCGGACGGATTTGGAGGAAGCTATTTGTCATTATAAAACGGAAGCACCGCGCGGTGAGTGTGTGTTGGTTCTGGAGGGACGAAATCCGGAAGAGCTGAAAAAGGAAAAGCAGGAAGCCTGGGAAGAAATGACGATTGCAGAGCATGTAAGCTTATATGAAAAGCAGGGGATACAGCGCAAGGAGGCTATGCGCCTGGCGGCGAAGGATCGCGGGGTGTCTAAGCGGGATATCTATCAGGCACTCATTTAAAAAAGAGAAGGGAACCCTTTGCACGGGCTCCCCTCTCGTATATACCGATGAATATTAAATCAAGTTGGCTTTCTTGGCTAATTCTTCAATTGATTTCTTGGAAACCATTTTGCCATGGAATTCAATAAGGTCATCTCGGTCTCCAGTGAAAATATCCGTAGGTGCATACTTCTTTAAAATAATTTTGTCATCTTCAACGTAGATCTCGAGAGAATCGCGTTCTTCAATTCCGAATACTTTTCGTAATTCCATAGGAAGCGTGATACGTCCGAGTTCATCCAGTCTTCTGACCACTCCGGTGTTCTTCATTGCTTCTCCTCCTTAATTTAATGGTAATGCCCGATTCGAATATTATAGCAAAAAAGATAGAAGATTCCAATAGAAAGTTGTACTGAACGGAGAGAATTTTATGAAATAATTCTTATAAAAGTACAAAAAAAGTATAAAATAGTGAAAAATTGGAAAAAACAAAAAAGAGCGCAGAAAGATAGAAAAATCGTAAAAGTGAAGGCATTGAACAGTTACAAAGAGTTTAGGAAAATCAAGCTACTGGGTTTAAAAATTTGACAAAAGTTTTTCCCCGTGTTACGCTTCTTTTATATGTGTAAATGCGACGAAGAAAAGAGAGGATATAAGATGGAAAAGAAAAAATTTTATATGACTACGGCCATTGCCTATACATCCGGTAAGCCCCACATCGGGAACACCTACGAGATCGTGCTGGCAGATGCGATTGCACGGTTCCGGAGATTTCAGGGATATGATGTATTCTTTCAGACCGGTACCGATGAGCACGGTCAGAAGATCGAACTGAAGGCAGAGGAAGCAGGCGTTACTCCGAAGGAATTTGTAGACAATGTATCCGGTGAGATCAAGCGGATCTGGGATCTGATGAACACTTCCTATGATAAATTTATCCGTACTACCGATGATTATCATGAGAAGCAGGTACAGAAGATTTTCAAGAAGCTGTATGATCAGGGCGACATCTATAAGGGAGCCTATGAGGGCATGTATTGCACCCCCTGTGAATCCTTCTGGACTCAGTCCCAGCTGGTAGACGGCAAGTGCCCGGACTGCGGCCGCGAGGTACAGCCGGCGAAGGAAGAGGCTTACTTTTTCCGCATGAGCAAATATGCGGATCGTCTGATTGATCATATCAATCAGCATCCGGAGTTTATTCAGCCGGTTTCCAGAAAGAATGAGATGATGAATAATTTCCTGCTTCCGGGTCTGCAGGATCTGTGCGTATCCCGTACTTCTTTTAAATGGGGAATTCCGGTGGATTTCGATCCGAAACATGTGGTATATGTATGGCTGGATGCATTGACAAACTACATC
This sequence comes from Bulleidia sp., assembly GCA_963640245.1. GTDB lineage: Bacteria > Bacillota > Clostridia > Lachnospirales > Lachnospiraceae > Laedolimicola. The sequence goes on along the minus strand of CAVHYN010000085.1, from coordinate 11,878 downwards.
ACAGGTATCGGCTACGAGTGTGACGGAGAGTCCAGCGATCTGTTCAAGAAGAACTGGCCGGCAGATCTGCACCTGATCGGAAAGGACATCATTCGTTTCCATACGATCTATTGGCCGATCTTCCTGATGGCGCTTGATCTGCCGCTGCCGAAGCAGGTATTCGGTCATCCGTGGCTTCTGCAGGGCGATGGAAAGATGAGCAAATCAAAGGGAAATGTGCTTTATGCAGATGACCTTGTAGAGATGTTTGGCGTGGACGCAGTCCGCTATTTTGTACTGCATGAAATGCCTTTTGACAATGACGGTGTGATCAGCTGGGAGCTGATGGTAGAGCGGATGAATTCCGATCTTGCGAATACTCTGGGCAACCTGGTGAACCGTACTGTCTCCATGTCCAACAAGTATTTTGACGGCGTGGTAAACAATGCAGGCGTCCTGGAGCCGGTGGATCGGGAGCTTCGCGAGACGGCTGTAAATGCTGCAGAGAAGGCCGCCGCAAAGATGGACGAGCTGCGGGTCGCAGATGCGATTACCGAGATTTTCAACCTGTTTAAGCGCTGCAACAAATACATCGATGAGACGATGCCCTGGGCTCTTGCAAAGGATGAGAGCAAGAAGGATCGTCTGGCAACCGTGCTTTACAATCTGGTAGAGAGCATCAGCATCGGTGCGAGCCTTCTGGAGCCCTTTATGCCGGAGACAGCAGAGAAGATTCTGGCACAGCTGGGTGCAAGAAAGCGGTCACTGGAAGTGATGAATATGTTTGGCCTGTATCAGTCCGGAAATAAGGTTACGGACAAACCGGAGATCCTCTTTGCCCGTCTGGATGTGAATGAAGTCTTAGAGAAGGTGGAAGCAAAGAGAGCTGCGGAGACGACAGAGGCAGAGGAGGCTTCGGAGGAGCCGGCAGATGTCATCGATATCGAACCGAAGGCGGAGATTACCTTTGAAGATTTCGAAAAACTGCAGTTCCAGGTAGGCGAAATCATTGCCTGCGAAGCAGTGAAGAAATCGAAGAAGCTTCTGTGCTCCCAGGTTCGCGTAGGAAGCCAGATTAAGCAGATCGTTTCCGGTATTAAGGCGCATTATACACCGGAGGAAATGGTCGGCAAGAAGGTTATGGTTGTCGTAAACTTAAAACCTGCGAAGCTGGCAGGCATTCTTTCTGAGGGCATGCTTCTCTGCGCAGAGGATGCAGAGGGTAATCTGGCGCTGATGACACCGGAGAAAGAGATGCCGGCAGGTGCTGAGATTTGCTAATGAGCGAATCATTGAGCGATGTAAAAAATTGGAAATAACAAAAAAGAGCGGAAAATCCTTTGGATGTTTCCGCTCTTTTTGTATATCAAAAATCTTTATTTTAAGCGGCTTTCAGGCTGCGAATGGATAATTTTACAGAAGATTTTTGTGGATCTTTCCCAATGGACAAATTCAGGGCAAGGATTTATACTAGCCTCATTCTTACAAAAGATCGGCAGAATAACTGTCGGTACTGTCTTAGGTTCCATTCAAACCCCAATTCCCAAAAGAAAAATGGAAGGAGGAAATAAAATAGATTGATAAAAATTGAGAAAAAAGAGGGAGACTGGTCTCAGGTCTTTTTGATGACGGCAGCCTTTCTGGCAGTAGAGCTGTCCCTCAGTCTGATGACCGGGATGCTTTTGTATTCCAGGTTTTAGACGATGAAGGGAAGGCAGATAGCGGTCTGCAGCAGGGAACGGGAGTATGTGAAGCGATTTGTAGAATTTGCAAACCGCCGTCAGGCTTCTATGCTGACAGTCCATGGATTTACTGATTGCGGAGATCTTTCCGCCTATACGAAGGAACATCCGATAGACATTCTGCTTGTATCAGAGGAGCTAGCGGTGGATCTGCCAAAGAAAAAGGAATATGGAAGTGTCATTTTGCTCTCCGGTGAGGAGTATTTATCCGATTCAGAGAATGAATATCCGATGCTATATAAGTATCAGTCCTGCACGCAGATTCTGCGGCGGGCGATGAATCTGTATGCGGAGCGGGCGAAGACCGATAGCGGCCGGGTACTGCGAAGCGGGAATCTTGTGCGCATCGGGATCTATTCGCCGGTGGCGAGAAGCGGCAAGACAGATTTTGCGCTGGCGCTGGGAAAAGAGATTGCAAAAAATAAGAGAATCCTCTATCTGAATCTGGAGGAATATTCCGGCTTTGAGAGCCTGTATCCTTCGGAGGAGGGCTGTACTCTGTCGGAGCTTCTGTACTTTGTAAAGCAGGGGAAACCAGCTTTTGGATGGAAGCTGGAGGGGCTGATTCGCTCGATGGGAGAGCTGGACTACATTGCTCCTCTTCGTTCACCTCTGGAGTATGAGAGTGTGAAAAGGGAGGACTGGAAAAGACTGCTTAAGCTTCTGGAGGAAGAGAGTCGTTATGAGGTAGTGATTCTGGATCTGAGCGGGGTGGTGGACGGCTGGTATGAGCTTTTGGAGGCTTGCCAGGGGATCTATATGCCGATTGCGGAGGATGAAAGAGCCGTAGCGAAGGTAAAGCAATACGAGGAAGCGATGCGGCAGCTTGGAATGGAAACGATGGCAGAACGGACGCAGAAGCTGGAATTGTCCGCCCGGGACGGACTGGAATTATTGGCCAAGGCAGAGGGAAAAAGGTGGTGTGAACCTTGAGACAAAATAGGGAGGAACTGGCGCAGACACTTCGAAAAAGAGTACAGGAAAGGCTGGATCTGTCGCGAGAACTGACAGATGAGGAGGTACAGGAACTGATTGATCAAGAGATCCTGCACCGGAATCGAGAATCTTATCTGCTCTTGGAGGAGAAGCTGCAGCTCAAGAAGGAGCTTTTTAATTCCATGCGTCGCCTCGATATGCTGCAGGAGCTCATCGAAGATCCTGACGTGACAGAGATAATGGTGAATGGGCCAAGAGATATTTTTGTCGAAAAAAATGGAAGGATAAGGCGGTGGGAACAAAGCTTTTCCTCGCGGGAGAAGCTGGAGGATGTGGTGCAGCAGATCGTCAGCTATTGTAACCGAAGCGTATCGAAGGCCAGCCCCATTGCCGATGCCAGGCTGGCGGATGGTTCCCGTGTCAATATTGTCCTCGATCCGGTGGCTTTGAACGGGCCGGTGGTGACGATTCGTCGGTTTCCGAAGGAACCGGTTCGGATGCAGAAGCTTTTGGAGTGGGGGTCACTGAATAAGGAAGCCGCAGACTTTTTGCAGAAGGTGGTGAGAGCCGGATACAACATTTTTGTAAGCGGCGGAACCGGATCCGGAAAAACGACAGTTCTCAATGCGCTGTCGGAATACATTCCGGCGGATGAACGGGTGATTACCATCGAGGACAACGCAGAGCTGCAGCTCGACCGGGTTGAGAATCTGGTTACTCTGGAGGCGAGAAATGCGAATCTGGAGGGCGAGCGGGAGATTACGATTCGGGATTTGATTCGGACATCGCTGCGTATGCGGCCGGATCGGATTATCGTAGGCGAAATTCGTGGGGCAGAGGCCATTGATATGCTGCAGGCTATGAATACGGGGCATGACGGCTCTTTAAGTACCGGGCACGCCAACAGCCCGGGGGATATGTTATCCCGCCTGGAAACTATGGTGCTGATGGGAATGGATTTGCCGCTTGCGGCCATCAGACGCCAGATCGCGTCGGGGGTGGATCTGATTGTGCATCTGGGAAGACTGCGGGACGGGAGCAGGAAGGTGCAGGAGATTGTGGAGTTGAATGGAATGGAAGAAGGCGAAATAGGCCTTCGAACCCTTTATGCCTTTGAAGAGGAGCCGGGGCAGGAAAAGGCCGCGCGGGTAAAAGGGCAGCTTGTAAAGAAAGCAGATCTTCTGCATACGGATAAGCTTGTGGCAGCGGGAATAGGAGGCGGATAGAAAAGAATGGATTATAGGATTTACCGTTTCAGCCGAAAGGAGTATCTGCGCTACGGACTGGAGGCGGGCGGTATCACAGGCGTGCTTGCTTTTTGTTTCTATAACTCGCCTCTTGCTATGCTATTGTGGCCGCTGGTGGCTTACTGGTATTTTCGGGAAAAAAAGCAGACACTGCGAAGTAAGCGAGGGGAGCGACTAAAAGAAGAATTCAAGGAAGCGGTGCAGGCGATGGCGGCAGCACTGGCAGCCGGATATTCGGTGGAAAATGCGGTGCGGGAAGCAGGTAAGGATTTGCGCCTGATCTACGAGGAAGACTGTGATATGGTGCAGGAGCTGGCCGCGATGCAGCGGAAGATGGATTCCAACCAGACTTTGGAGTCGGCAGTGCAGGACTTTGCGGAGCGAAGCGGAATTACAGAGGCAGAAACTTTTGCGGAGATTTTCGTCGTAGGAAAACGAAACGGAGGGGATTTGATTGCGATTCTGAATGATACCGCTCGCACGATCGCACAGACGGTGGAGACCGAGAGAGCTATCGCGACAGCCCTTGCTTCCAGGCGTTACGAGCAGAAGATCATGAATCTGATTCCTTTTGGAATCGTCCTGTATCTGAGAGTCGGTTGTCCTGGTTTTATGAATCCGGTTTATAAAAATGTGGTAGGCGTGGCTGTGATGACGGGCTGTTTAGGCTTGTATCTGGCTGCCTGGTATCTGGGGAAGCGAATGCTGGAAATCGAGGTGTAAGGTGCAGCTGTTGGAACGGATCAACCGAAAATTACTTTCTTGGAGAAAAAAGGGCTATCCCGGACAGGGAGCCGTGGCGGAGGATTTTCGAATCCTGAATACCGAAAAAAATATCGATGCAAAACTGGAAACATTTTACAGGGACAAATTAAAGCTTCTGCTTCTGGTATTGGCAGGAGGGATACTTCTGACAGCGGCAGTGGCCGTCAGTGAAGGAACATCCTCTTTTTTAGAGGACGGTTACTTTCTTCCCAGAGAGGAAAAGGAATATAGCCGGGAGGTTTTTGTGATTCCGGATGCGGAATCCGGGAAGGAAAAAGAGGAGCTGATGCTGGAGATAGAGCCAAAGGCTTTGACGGAGACAGAGATTGAGACCTTGCTGAAAGAAGAAACCGAGAAGATGGAAGGTTATATTTTGGGAGCTAATGAGTCTTTCGAGGAGGTTCGCAGCGACCTAAATCTGATCCTGGAGATCGAAGGGACGCCCATTACTGTAGAGTGGGAGCTGGATTCCTATGAGGTTCTGAATCTGGACGGGAGTATTCGCACAGATAAGGTGACCGAGGAAGGAAGCATCGTAGAGCTGCGTGGGATTCTGGCCTGTGAGGGGCAAAAGAGCGTTTATACAGCCTGTGTCAGAGTGCTGCCGGAGCTTCTTAGTCCGGTCGAGCAATGGAGAGAGGCGATTCGAGAGGCGATACAGGGTACACAGAGCGAGTCCAGATTGGAGGATCGAAAAGAGCTGCCTGCCTTGGTAGATGGGATTCAGGTAAGCTGGAAGGAGAAAAAGGGTTCTGTAGTATGGCTGATTCCGATACTCACGATGTTCTGTCTGATTTCCATGTATATGGCAAAGGATCAGGAGGTGAAGAAAAAGGTAGAGGAGCGAGAATGGGAGCTTCGCCGGGATTACGCGCAGGTGGTCAGTAAGCTGGTACTTCTGATGGGAGCCGGGAGTGCTGTGCGGACGGCCTGGGAGACCATGGTTCGGGATTACGAGCGCAAAAAAGAAGCCGGTGGAAAGCGCTATTATGTCTATGAGGAGATGGCTCTCACCGGACGGGAATTGCAAAACGGAATTTCCGAGGGGCGTGCATATGAAAATTTCGGAACACGATGTCGCCTTCCCTGTTACCTGAAATTATCTGCCCTGCTGGAGCAGAATCTAAAGAAAGGAAACAAAGGACTGACTCTGCTTTTGCAGGCAGAGGTGGCAGAGGCTTTCGAACAGAGAAAGGAGCTGGCCAGGGAACAGGGAGAAAAAGCTTCCACAAGGCTTTTATTTCCTATGGTGATGATGCTGGTGGTAGTAATGCTGCTGGTGCTGATCCCGGCTGGAATGTCGATGCAGGTATAAACACAGTGTAACGATTCAGAGCCATGCAAAACTGCGTTCTGCGAATGGGGTTTGAATCGTTACAACACAGTAATGATAGGAGGAATGAAAAGATGGATTTATTGTATGGATGGAAGAAGGTATGGAAAAAATTTCTGAAGGATGAACGGGGAATCGGAACGGTGGAGATGATTCTGATTCTCGTAGTATTGATCGCCCTGGTTTTGATTTTTAAGAGTCAGCTGACCTCTCTGGTCAATGAAATCTTCGATAAGATTACAAGCCAGAGTCGTCTGGTATAGGTTCAAATGAGGAGGCAGAAACGGGGAGAAGTCACAGTTTTCTTAAGTCTGCTGCTATCTGTCGTGCTGTTTTTCTTTCAGGCCTTGTTCCAGTCAGCCGGATATGCACTCTTTCGCAGTCAGTTTCAGGAAGCCCTGGAGCTGAGCGAATATTCCGTACTTTCGGAATTTCATGTGGGGCTATGGGAGCAATATGAGCTTTTTTATCTCGATTTGAGCTACGGAGGAGGAGCCGAAAGGCCGGAATACCTGAATCAGAGAGCGAAAGAGTTTTTGAATCAAAATCTGGGAAGCGGGACGGTAAAGGCTTTGGACACCTCCGATTATGCAAGAGCGACCGACGAGCGGGGAACCGCTTATTATGAGCAGGCAGTTTCGGTTATGAAGGCGAAGACGGGAGCAAATCTGCTGGAACAATGGAAGGAATATAGCGAATATGGGCAGCAGGCAGCAGAAAAGGAAGCGAGCTATCAGGAGGCCGACAGTCGGGAAAGCCAGAACCTGGAGGAGCTGAAAAGACGCAGGGAAGAGGAAGAGGAAACGGGAACGCCAAACCCGACGGAGCATACGGAGAGCTTGAAACAGAGCAGTATTCTTAGACTGGTTCTGAAGGATCCGGGGGTGGTATCCGGAAAGCGGGCAGATATAGAGGAAAGCCCAACGCATCGAACATTGACCGTAGGAGCGGGCGCAAGAGGACGCAATGCTCCGGGGCTTGTGAATGATGCCTGGTTTCTGTCTTATCTCCTGGAGCATTTTGATTATGCGTCCTTGTTTCTGACCGGTGAAAAGGAAAGTGGAGCCTGGCTCGATTATCAATTGGAATACCTGATTGCGGGGAAGGAGTCGGATATCGAGAACCTGGAAGCGGTCTGCGGGCGATTGCTGGCGATAAGAGAGGGGATCAACTATGCATATCTTTTGACGGATTCCGGGAAGGTGGCAGAGTGCGCTGCTTTGGCAGCGGCTCTCGTAGGTGCGACCATGATTCCGGGGCTGGTGGAGGCGGTTAAGCAGGTATTGCTTCTGACCTGGGCTTTCGCGGAAAGCGTGATGGATGTGCGGCTGCTTCTGAATGGAAAGCGAGTAGCTTTTCAAAAGGATGCGGGAACCTGGAAGCTTTCGCTGAGCGGTGCACTGGAGCTTGGGGATCTGTCGGGGTTTGATGAGGCGGAGGACGAAAATGGACTTTTATATCGGGATTATCTGGGAATTTTGCTGACTCTGACCGGACGGGAAAACCGAGTCATGAGGAGTCTGGATGCCATCGAGGGTGTCATTCGGGAGACAGACGGACAGTGGTTTTATATCGACCAATGCATCGATGCATTTCAGATTCGAGTCGTTGCAGACGGCGGACAGGAATATACAGCGGAACGTACATTTTTATATGAATGGTGAGTAAGTACAACTGTGAAATGGAAGGAGGTGTACCGTGATGTTCTTTCGCAGAAGAACATGTCTAAAAAATTTCAAAGCTCTCCAGGCAGTGGATGACGGCAGAACTGCCGATCTCATACAATCGAACGAATCTGTGTTTTGCTCTGAATGTGAGAGAACATCACGGTGCATCTCCGAGAAAAAAGGAAGCATCACAGTGGAGGCGGCACTTGTTTTTCCCCTGTTTCTGCTGACAGTGACGGCCTTTATTTATCTGCTGGCGATGATGCAGCTGAAGACAGAGATGGGAAGAAGCCTGACAGATACCGGAAAGCAGCTGGCGACGCTTGCAGAGTATGCGGATACAGCAGGCGGCGGTGGTTCTTCCGCAGCGGTTACGCTATATGGTCAGCAGAAATTGAAAAATTATCTGGATGGAAGGGCGGCGACAGCCGTTTTAAAAGGAGGTACGGCAGGAATTTCCACATTGGGAAGCAGCTGGGACGAAGAAGAGTCGCTCATCACTCTGGTGGCTCAGGGAGAGGCAGTATTCCCACCGGGACTTAGCTGGTTTCATCCGGTGAGAGTCCGGCAAAAAAGAGTGGTGCGAGGCTGGACCGGATTTCAGGGGAGAAATTCAAGTGGAGATAGTGATCAGAGTGAGGTGGTCTATGTGACGGATTATGGGGCGGTCTACCATCGGGAACTGAGCTGTCGTTATCTGAAATTGTCGATCCGACAAAGTGCGCTCTCGAAGGTCGAGACGCTTCGAAACGAGTCCGGCGGAAAATATTATCCCTGTGAGAAATGCTGGAAAGAAGGTACGGAGCAGGTTTTCCTGACGGAGGATGGAACGAGATATCACCAGAGCCTGAACTGCTCGGCTTTGATTCGCGGAATTCGTACGGTACGTCTGTCGGATACGGCATTGCCGCCCTGCTCAGTATGCGGAGGGTAAAGATGTGGAGAGAATATTATGTGGCCGGTCTGCTCTTTCTAAATGGCATATGGGATTGGAAAAAGAGGGAAGTTTGTTTTATCAGTATCCTAATTTCATTAGCAGCAGGAGTAATTGGAAATTTCTGGGAGCAAAATCTGTGGAGTCTGGAACAGATGGGAGGTCTGGGGATCGGAGTGGGAATCCTGCTTCTGGCGGTCTTTACCAGAGGTGCGATCGGTCTGGGAGACGGATGGCTTTTATGCGCGACAGGTGCAATGCTTGGAGCAGTAGGAAATTTTGCGTTGCTGTGGACAGGCTTTCTGATCTGCGCGCTGATTCAAGGGATAGGGATACTTGTGGGGAAGACACGACTTCGGACTCGGGTTCCCTTCGTGCCTTTCTTATTTCTGGCACAGCTGCTTCGAATGCTGATATAAAGAAAAATTGGAAAAGTGGAAATGTAACGGTAGAGGCTTCGATGGTATTGCCCTTCCTGATCCTGATTCTGTTTGTGATGCTTTGCCTTGGCCTTTTCTGGCATGACCGGAGCGTGATGGCTTCCTGCGCTGCAGAGCTTTCCGGAAAGGGCGCAGCCAGAAAGTATGAGACGGATGCCCATTTGGAAAGTTGGCTTAAGGCAGAGGCGGCAGGACTGATAGAAGGGCGGCTCTATCTCTTGCAGGTGACGGAGAGCTCTGTCGAGCTGTCGGCAGGAAAGATTACGGTGAGCTATACCGGTTCCAGCCCCTTGCTGGGAGGACTGGAAACCCGAGAGCAGGAGAGTGCCCAGCGTCAGGAGCCGGTGGGTACCCTTCGACTGCACAGGGCGCTGAAGCAAATAACAGGAAAGGATTAAGGGTGAAGGCAATGAAAAGTTACGGAAAGGGATGGGAAGATGGAGGTTAGCTACAGGCGGGAGCTTGATCGCAATTATCTGGTTTTAGAGGAAAAAGAGTTCGAGGAAAATTATCAGGTAGAGATGTTCTTGAAGAATCGGATTCCGGGTTTTCTGGATTGCCGGATGACGAGGGTTGATCAAGATGCATCCCTTTATTACGAAATCACATCGAGGCAAAACCTGCGGCTTGTACTGGAGCGGAAACGCATCGGGCTTAGTGAGATGGTGAAGCTCTTGAAAGGAATTGAGAAGGCAGCAGAAATGGGCGAGGAGTATCTTTTGGATACCGGCCGGATTTTGCTGCAGCCGGATTATATTTATCTTGATCCGGATGACTGGAAAATCTGGCTCTGCTTTTATCCGTTTGATGAGGGAGATCCGGCAGACAGTCTGTTGGCGCTGGCAGAGTATCTTCTGGATCACCTGGATCGGCAAGACTCGGGTGCAGTAACCCTGGGATATGAATTTTATCGCATGGCAGGGGAAGAGAATCCCTCGATTCGAAAGCTTCTGGAAGAATGGGGAGAGAGCAGTCCTGAGAATGAAAGAAGTATTTCTTATCTGTCTTGTGAAGAGAAACAAACGGAGGAAAAACCACAGGAAAATCGTCTGGCAGAAAACTTCCCGGAATGGATCGAAGGGACTCCGGGTGGAACTGCCTGCCTTTCAAAGCTGCGGGAACCGGGACTTTTCCTTCGCAGTGAAAATGCCGGGCAGCCGGATCTTCGTGTCAACAAGGAGAGCTTCCTGCTTGGGAAGAAAAAGGATGCGGTGGATGGCTGGCTAAAGGTTCGCGGCATCTCACGAATTCATGCCAAAATCTCCAGGGAGGAAGATTGCTACTATCTGACCGATCTCAATTCTACGAACGGCACCTTCCTGAACGGAGGGCGTCTGGGGATCAATGAAAAAGCGCGCCTGAGGCCGGGAGATTCCGTCGCTTTTGCAGACGTCCGGTATGTGGTGGAAGGGTAAAGAAAGTGTGACTGTGAAGTGGGGCGAAAGCCCCGCGAAAACCCGAATTGAGGAAGGATGCTGTGTGCCAGTGGCACACGTTTAGCACCGACCGAAGCGGAGCGTAGACGTGGGAGTGCGTAGCACGGAACAATCCGTGTAACCAAGCTTGTAAATAATAGATACATCCGCTATACTGTAGATACAGAAAGGCGGTGGAAAGAGTGGAAGAAATGCAAGACAAAGAGCTATTGATAATCCTGATTGACCAGTACACAAATTTACAGCGTATCAAAAAAGCAAACGGCGATACAGTGAATAAAGAGTTGGATTATCAAATCAAATCTACAGCTGCAAAGCTGACCTCTGTGGGAATGAACCTGGAGGAGTTGACTCTGTAGAATACAGAGGGAAAGACGAATGAATAATACAAAAGATAAAAGAGCAGAGAAGATAAAAAGATGAGGATACTGCAGCAGGCAATGGAGAGCCGGGGAGTATCCTCATTCGCAGAATGCAATTTTGCATGGAACTGAATCGTTAGAAAAAGAAGGAAACGATCCGATGATATTCGAGAGTCATGCGCATTACGACGACAAAGCCTTTGATGCCGACCGGGAAGAGATTCTGGCGAGGTGTCAGCAGGAGAAAATAGAATATATTGTAAATGTAAGTTCCAGCCTTTCGACAGTGAAGAGCAGTCTGTCACTGGCCGAGCGCTATCCCTTTGTATACGCGGCGGTGGGTGTTCACCCGGATGAGGTGGGCGAGCTGAATGAAGAGAACTTTGCCTGGATGGCGGAGCAGTGCCGGCATTCGAAGACTGTAGCGGTAGGCGAGATTGGCCTGGATTATTACTGGGACAAGGAGAACCATGAGCTGCAGAAGAAATGGTTTCGGGCGCAGATGGAGCTCGCGAAGGAGACGGGGCTTCCGATGATCGTACACAGCCGGGAGGCGGCCGCGGATACCCTGGAGGAGATTCAGAAAGCACAGGATGAGCGGCTTCGCGGCGTGATTCATTGCTTTTCCTATTCGCCGGAGATGGCCGAGGAGTATCTAAAGATGGGATATTATATCGGGATCGGCGGCGTGGTGACCTTTAAGAATGCGAAGAAGCTGAAAGAGGTGGTGAAGATGCTGCCTCTTGAGAGAATTCTTTTGGAGACCGACTGCCCGTATCTTTCGCCGGAACCCAACCGGGGGAAACGAAACTCTTCCTTGAATCTGCCCTATGTGGCGGCGGCCATCGGAGAGCTAAAGGGCGTGGACGCAGACGAAGTGATCCGGGTTACGAATCAAAACGCGAAGAAAATGTATTTGTAACTATTCAGAGCCATGCAAAATTTCATAAATCGGACGTGAAATGCTTGCATTTCTAAGGGCGATTTTGAAATTTTATATGGCGAAGTAGCCACATGAGCAAAAGGAAAGCCTCGCA
>CAVHYN010000084.1:0-21191 GCA_963640245.1 Bulleidia sp. | reverse complement strand
CAGAATCTCCACTTTGTGTCAACAATTTTTTTGAAAAATAATAAATACGAAATTGATATGTGCAATGGCACGCTGATGGACAAGCTGATCTTGTTTGCGGTACCATTGATGATTTCCAGCGTGCTGCAGCTGATGTTCAATGCGGTAGATATCATTGTCGTAGGGCAGTACAGTGGAAGCCAGTCCCTGGCGGCAGTAGGTTCCACCACAGCTCTGATCAACATTTTTACCAATCTGTTTATCGGCATTTCCCTTGGCGTCAATGTGCTGGCTGCGCGTTTTTACGCAGCCGGGCGGGATCAGGAGATGTCTGAAACAGTACATACAGCGATTCTGGTGGCACTGATCAGCGGTATCCTAATGGCATTTGTGGGAGTGTTGATGTCCCGGTGGGCGCTGGAGATCATGGCCACGCCGGATGATGTTATCGATTTGTCTACCCTTTATATGCGGATTTATTTTCTCGGGATGCCCTTTTTTATGTTATATAATTACGGTGCAGCGATTCTACGCGCGGTAGGAGATACCAGACGGCCTCTGATGTTCCTCATTGTGGCGGGTGTAGTGAATGCTGTTTTAAATGTAATCCTGGTGGTGAAATTCCATATGGACGTGGAGGGTGTAGCGATCGCTACCGTAGTCTCCCAGCTTATCTCCTGCGGACTGGTGCTGCGCTGCCTGTATCAATCCGAGAGCAGCTATCAGCTACGGTTTTCGAAATTGCATATCAATAAGGTCTATCTGGGGCAGATTTTCCAGGTTGGCATTCCGGCGGGCATCCAGAGTGTGGTCATCAATTTTTCGAATGCTATGCTGCAGTCCTCAGTAAATTCCTTTGGCTCCACGGCCATGGCAGGCTATACAGCGGCCAACAACCTTTTAGGCTTTCTCTATGCGTCTGTCAATTCCGTCACACAGGCCTGCATGAGCTTTACCAGCCAGAATTACGGTGTTGGAAAATTTAAACGGATGGATCGGGTATTGGTGGACTGCATGATTATTACGGTAGTCATTTCCGTAACGCTGGGAACGATCTTTTACGTCCTTGGACCGGAGGTTCTCAGGATTTATACGACGGATTCGGAGGTCGTTCAGGCGGGTATGGAAATCCTGTCGATCACTACGATACCCTATTTTCTCTGCGGCATCATGGATCTCTTTCCGGGAGCGCTGCGCGGTATGGGACGTTCGGGTGTGCCGATGATTCTGTCGATTATCGGTACGGTTGGAACCAGAATCGTATGGATATACGGCATTTTTCCGCTTCATCGCTCCTTATTTGTATTATTTATCTCCTACCCGGGTTCCTGGATTTTTACAATCGTGATGCAGGTGGTCTGCTTCTTTGTAGTGCGCAAACAGGTGCGTTTAAGGTATCAGCCGGCATAGAAAAAGAGCCTGAGCTTACACAAACTTAACAGAAATTTTAGAAAAAGGGGGGTTGCCGCCTCCTTTTTTTGATGCTATACTCTCAAAGGAAATTAAGACAAAGATGATTCAGGAGGTGAATTTCATGGACAGTTGCGATAGTACGGGACGAAGTAGAAAGTACGGTGCGAATAGGACAGGCAAAAACGTGCAGCTGTGCGTGAAAATTCCCAAGAGAATTTTAAGATAGCTGCATGCTTTTACGTGTCATGACTTCCATTTAGATAATGAAAAGTGGTAACTGTACAGTACCAAACAGTTACGATAATTGATTCACACCGTATCAGAACATCCGGACTTCACAGCGTGTAACCTGTCGGTCTGCTTTAGAAATTCTGAAGCGGTGTTTTTTTGCGGTCATTTTTACTTAGATGGCGCGATATAAATGGAGGTAGACGATGACAAAGTATGTAGAAGAACTGATTGAAATTATTCGCGGCAAGCTGTCTCGGGAGGAACTGGTGGACAGACTTTCCGATTACCATGACAATGATATTGCCGAAGCTCTGGAGCTTCTGACACCGGAGGAGAGAAAGCGCCTGTATTTGGCTCTGGGAGCAGAACGGGTAGCGGAGATTTTCGCTTACCTGGAAGATGGCGACAGTTACTTAAAAGAGCTGTCCTTGGAACAGCAGGCTAAGGTCATTTCCGAGATGGATTCCGATGATGCGGTGGATATCCTGGAGGAGATGGATGACGACAGCAAAAGTAAAATTCTGGGAATGCTGGATGAGGAAGCCAGCGAAGATGTGAAACTCCTTCTCTCCTATGATGAGGATGAGATCGGTAGTTATATGACCACGAATTTTATCCTGATCCATAATGACCTGACGATCCGCGAAGCGATGCGGGAGCTCGTCAGCCAGGCCGGGGAAAATGACAATATTTCTACCATCTACGTCGTAGATCGGCAGGAGCACTACTACGGTGCGATCGAGCTGCAGGAGCTGATTATTGCGAGGGAGCATATGGAGCTTGATGATTTGATCAGCCGATCCTATCCCTATGTCATGGATCATGAGAAAATCAGCGAATGCATCGAGAAAATCAAGGACTATGCGGAGGATTCCATCCCGGTTCTGCTGGAGGATCGGACGATCGGAGGTATCATCACAGCCCAGGATATCGTCGAGGTGGTAGATGATGAGATGGGCGATGATTACGCAAAGCTGGCTGGTTTGACCGCAGAGGAGGACTTAAACGAGACGACAGGTGAGAGTATCCGGAAGCGGCTGCCCTGGCTGATCATCCTTCTATTCCTCGGCATGGTGGTTTCGGCTGTGGTAGGCGCCTTTGAGTCAGTCGTAGCAGTGCTTCCTATCGTCATGTGCTTCCAGTCTCTGATTCTGGATATGGCAGGAAATGTCGGAACCCAGTCTCTGGCAGTCACGATTCGTGTTTTGATGGACGAGAATCTCACCACCGGACAGAAGGTTAAGCTGATGTTCAAGGAGATGAAAATCGGCTTCTTCAATGGTATGCTGCTGGCAGTGATGGCGATTGTATTCCTCGGAGGCTACATCCATCTTTTCAAGGGCTTCGCTCTTGGTTATTCTCTGATGATTTCGACCTGCGTCGGAGTTTCCCTGGTAGGTGCCATGGTGGTATCGAGTCTGGTAGGAACCCTGACACCGATTTTCTTCAAGAAAGTAGGCGTCGACCCGGCAGTCGCATCGGGTCCCCTGATTACCACCATCAATGACCTGGTTGCCATCGTGGTATACTATGGTCTGGTAGCAGTGGTCTTGATCGATATGCTGCATCTGGCATAAGGAAGAAACAAAAGCGCAAACTCTGTCGACTGGAAATAATTTACAATACGTTTTTACTATGCTATTCTTGAAGGCGTCTACAAAAGAGAAGGAGGCTGAAAGAGCGGCGAATAAAGATAGAACAGGAGCAGAGAATGTGACAAAGACAGAGTGCAGAGAAGCCGATAGGATCCCGCGTGAAATGGGTGTCCTGGAGCAAATGAAAAGCTATGAAGCCATCCGAAAGCTTTTGGTGCTTCGCCCCACTTATTACAATCCCCGCAGACAGGAGCTGCGGGGATACGTCTATGAGCGGTACGGAGATGTGGCTCTGGTGCTTCATCTGCTGATCCATGCAGAGGAAAGGAAACCAGGAATGGTGAAGGTGCCACGACAGACAGCGGATGACTGGAAAGTTTCAAGGAAGCACCTGATGGGAGAAGCAATTCAGAATACACGGGAACTGGCACCGCCACTGGTTGTCCCGGGAGCTTTCGAAGATGAATTTCGTCTTACAACGAGAAAGAAGCGGGAGGGTGCCATTGCCTTCTTTTATCCGGGGATGAAGGAAGAACTGGCAGCGCTGGCAGGCGGAAGCTTCTATGTAGCCTTTCTAAATACGGATGAGGCCGCGATCTATCCGGCCGGAAGCATTCTGCCTATTCGGATTTTGAGAAGACTGAAAAAAATAAGCTCCGCCGGGGAAGCGGAGCGATTATCCCGGAAGGTATTCTTCTACGATGTGGAAAAGAAGACCTTCCGGGCGGTGGAGTTTTAAAAGTTCATCTTCTCAAGAATCAGGTCGACCACCGTCTCAGACGCATGGCCGTCATCGTAGAATCCGAGCATATCGCAGAATTCCTTACATTTACTCTGATATGCAGCCTCGTCGAAGCTTTCGATCTGCTCAAGCAGCTGTTCGTTCGTGAGGGCAAGTGTAAAGGGCAGATCCTCCAGCTGAAAATAATAGTCCTTCGTGCGTTTCATCTCCTCATAATCCTCCGCATAGAGGAAGCCGGGCTTCCCAATCATCGGAAAATCGAAGGCACAGCCGGAATAATCGCTGATGATGATATCGGAGGCTACGAGCAGCTCCTGCATATTTTCGTAGGGGCTGGCATTCAGGATGCGATCCGTATAGGTGAGAGGATAGTCCTTGTAGCTGACGTTCGGGTGCATCCGGACGAGGACAGCCCAGCTGCCGCCGAAGCGCTTCTTAAGAGCTCCAAGAAGGGCTGGATAGTCCAGATTGTACATATCGGTCTTCCGGCTGTCCCGGTAAGTGGGAGCATAGAGGACAAGCTTGGTTCCCTCCGGCAGGCCGAAATGTGCATGAACCTTTTGAATATAGGGGGCAGGATCCTCAAAATAAATATCATTTTTTGGGATGCCCTTTTCGAGAATCGGTCCGTCATACCAGAAGGCTTCCCGGTAGGATTCACTCTCCCAGCGGCAGCAGGAAAGCAAAAGGTCGGTATGCTTGGAATCCTCTTTTGCGAAGGCGACATACTCTTTTGAGAGAGCATCCTCGCAGTCCTTTTCCACCTTCTTTAACCCCAAGCCCCCATGCCAGGTCTGAATATAGAATTGCTTAGGCCGCTTTTTATAATAATAAAGCTTACGTGTATCATCGATCCAGGTACCGGCGGTAGCCATCTGCCAGGCGAAGGCTATGGTATTGGGGCGAAGGGGGATAAGCCCATTCGGAAGATCGTAATTTCCTTCTGCAACCCAGTAGAGCTTCCAATCCAATTTCCGTCTTAAAAATTCCTGGGCAATGAACTTTGGATTGTCGCCGTAGCCGCTGCCGTTGAAATTGCTGAAGATAACTTTCTTCCGCTTCAGCGGAAATAATGTAAAAATATTCCAGCAGACCTTCATCATCAGCCGGTGAGCCCACAGATAGATGGGCAAAATAATTTTCTTTATCATGATCATTACCATCCTGTCAGGTTTCATGTAAAAGATTTTATCACACTTGGCATAAAATGAAAATTGCATTTTATGCGGATATCAGGTATAATGAACACAAGTATTTCGTGTTGCCCAGTTCCGGGCATGCTTCCCAATGAAACGAAGATTGAGAGTAATATAGCATTATATAGAAATAAGACATAAAGATTTAAGAAACGAGAGGGACAGGAGGAGAGAGAATGACCAAAGAACAGTACGAATCCCTGCCGCTGGCAGAATTAAAAGGTATCGCGAAGACGAGAGGCATGAAGGGAACCTCCGGCTTAAAGAAAAGCGAGCTGATTGAAGAGATGCTGAAGAAGGATGAAGAAGCAAGCCGCCAGGAGCAGATCGCACAGGTCGAAAGGTTCCAGAAGGAGCGTCGGGAGCGCCATGAACAGAAGGAACATACAGAACGACCGAGACGGCAGGAACGAACAGAGCGTACGGAAAGAGCAGAGCGCATGGAGCGAGGAGAACGTACAGAACGTATGGAGCGTACAGACCGCACAGAACGTCCGGCATCCCAGCCGCAGCAGGAGCAGCAGCCTGCGAACCTGGACAGCGGACAGGTGGCAAACGGTATCCTGGAGGTGCTGGCAGAGGGCTATGGTTTCATCCGGAGCGATAATTATCTGCCGGGTGAAAATGATATTTATATCAATCCGGCTCTGATCCGCCGCTATAATCTAAAGACAGGAGACATCCTCTGCGGAAATGTCAAGGTACGCAGCCAGACAGAAAAATTTGCTGCCCTGCTTTACCTGAAAACCGTGAACGGACGGCGCCCGGAGGAGGCAGTTCGGAGACGAAATTTCGAAGATCTGACACCGATTTTCCCGAACCAGCGGATTCATCTGGAGCGCCCGGGCGGAAGCACGGCGATGCGGATCGTAGATGTGATTTCCCCCATCGGAAAGGGGCAGAGAGGTATGATCGTCTCGCCGCCGAAGGCCGGTAAAACCACACTTTTGAAGGACGTAGCCAAATCCGTGACCCGGAATCATCCGGATATGCAGCTTTTGATCCTGTTGATCGACGAGCGCCCGGAGGAAGTTACGGATATCAAGGAGGCGATCGAGGGGCCGAATGTAGAAGTGATTCATTCTACCTTTGATGAGCTTCCGGAGCATCATAAGCGCGTGGCAGAGATGGTGATTGAGCGGGCAAAGCGCCTGGTTGAGAGTGGGAAGGATGTTATCATTCTTCTGGACAGCATCACCCGTCTGGCCAGAGCCTACAACCTGACGGTTCCACCCAGTGGCCGTACCCTGTCCGGTGGTCTCGATCCGGCGGCTCTTCATATGCCCAAGCGTTTCTTCGGCGCAGCCCGTAATATGCGCGAGGGCGGCAGCCTGACGATCCTGGCTACAGCTCTGGTAGAGACCGGCAGCAAGATGGATGATGTCATCTACGAGGAATTCAAGGGAACCGGCAATATGGAGCTGGTACTGAACCGAAAGCTCCAGGAGAAGCGGGTCTTCCCGGCTATCGATATTCCAAAGTCCGGAACCAGACGCGAGGATCTCTTGCTGACTGCCGAAGAGCTGGAGGCGATGGATATCATGCGGAAGGGGCTGAACGGCCTGAAGCCGGATGAGGCTGTCGAAAATATTCTGAACATGTTCGCCCGCACGAAGAACAACGAGGAATTCGTACAGACGGTCAAGAAAACCAAGGTATAAAAACAAAGGAGGATATACAGATGAATGAAAATGTAGAGAAAAGAAACGTCTGCCTTGCGCAGACAGTCATCAAAGGTCTGGAATCCCGCAATATGTCCGGATACTATGCAGCAAATAAGGAAGAAGCTGTGAAAAAAGCATTGGAGCTGATTCCGAAAGGAAGCAGTATTGCGATGGGCGGATGTATGAGTGCGCATGAAATCGGACTGATCAAGGCACTGGAAGAAGGAGATTATAATTATCTGGATCGTTCAAAAATGGAGCCGAGAGAAGGCCTTATGGCGGCTTATAATGCAGATGTATTTCTTTCCAGCGCCAATGCGATGACCGATGACGGAATCCTGGTAAACATTGATGGAAATTCCAATCGTGTTTCCTGCATTGCCCAGGGACCGAAAAAGGTAGTTTTCATCGTCGGAATGAATAAGGTCTGTCAGGATCTGGACAGTGCGATGAAGCGCGCCAGAAATGTAGCAGCACCGGCGAATGCCCAGCGTTTTGATATCAAAACTCCGTGCAAGGAAAAGGGAAAATGCTTTGACTGCAAATCCCCGGATACCATTTGCTGTCAGTTTCTGATTACCAGATATTCCAAACATGCAGGACGTATTCATGTGATTCTGGTCAATGAGACCCTGGGATACTAAGAAGAGGGAGGAATACAAGTTGGAAAAATCAATGGTTTATTTTACAGATTTTCGGTGCCCGGTGGGAACCAGCCAGCTGGATAAGCTGAAAAAGGTCTGTATCGCAGCCGGGATCAAAGACATTGACATGGACGGAAAGTTCGTTGCAATCAAGATGCACTTTGGCGAGCTTGGAAATATGGCCTTCCTTCGTCCGAATTATGCAAAAGTGGTCGCAGATCTGTGTAAAGAACAGGGCGGAGTGCCATTTTTGACAGACTGCAATACCCTGTATCCGGGAAGCAGAAAAAATGCATTGGAGCATCTGGATTGTGCAAATCTCAATGGCTTCAATACGATTACCACAGGATGCCAGATCATCATCGGAGACGGACTTCGCGGAACAGATGAGGTAGAGGTTCCGGTAGTCAACGGAGAATATTGCAAAACAGCGCTGATTGGCCATGCTATCATGGATGCGGATATTTTCATCAGCCTGAGCCATTTTAAAGGACATGAGGCAACCGGATTTGGCGGAGCACTGAAAAATATCGGAATGGGATGCGGAAGCCGTGCCGGAAAAATGCAGCAGCATGCAAGCGGAAAACCGGCCATCGATGAAGAGGTCTGTCGTGGCTGCCGCCGCTGCGCAAAAGAATGCGGCAGTGATGCAATTACCTATGTGAATAAAAAAGCGGTCATCGACTATGACAAATGCAAGGGCTGCGGCCGGTGTATCGGAGCCTGCAGCTTCGATGCCGTCTACAATCCAAACAGCAGCGCCAATGAGCTCCTGGATCGGAAGATGGCAGAGTATGCACAAGCAGTCTGTCACGGACGTCCGCATTTTCATATCGCACTGGTGCAGGATATCAGTCCAAACTGTGATTGCCATGGAGAAAATGATGCACCGATCCTTCCGGACATCGGAATGTTCGCAAGCTTCGATCCGGTGGCACTGGATCAGGCCTGCGCAGATGCCTGTCTGAAAGCAACTCCGATCGAGAACAGCCAGCTGGGTGAACACCTGGCAGAACCGGGATGGCATTGCCATCACGACCATTTCAAGGATTCCAACCCGAATATCGAGTGGGAAGCCACCCTTGATCAGGCGGAGAAGGTCGGTCTCGGAACGAGAGCATATGAGCTGAAGAAGGTTTAAGCCGATAAATTTACCCTTGTAATCTACTCAAGCCTGTGCTATAATCTAGAGGCTGTCGTATGTAGACGTTTGGCAGCTCAACTGCAGGGACTTGCAGGGATAGCCCGGGATAGCTTGCTGCGGAAGCATCGGAACAGCATTGGCCGGGAAACAGCAACCAGAAGTTCACAAAATAAATTTGAAGAGGTGAAAATCATGAAGGAAGGAATCCATCCGGAGTATTATCAGGCAACCGTAACCTGCAACTGTGGCAACACATTCGTAACAGGTTCTACAAAGAAGGACATCCACGTAGAAATCTGCTCCAAGTGCCACTCATTCTACACAGGTCAGCAGAAGGCTGCAGCAGCTCGCGGACGTATTGATAAATTCAATCGTAAGTACGGCATTACAAAATAACATTCAGAAGTGTGAGCACGGGGTGAGGTTGGAAAATCTCATCCCGTTTTGCATATCAATGAAAAGTCCAGTTTACATTAGCGGAGGAAGAAGTACCCATGAGTACAACAAGATATTCAGGAATCGGCGGACAGGCAGTCCTGGAGGGCATCATGATGAAAAATCAGGACGTCTATTCCATCGGTGTGCGAAGGCCTGACGGAGAGATCGAGGTACACCTAAGTACCTACGAGGGAATCGGAAATAAAAAACTGAAAGAGCTTCCGATCCTGCGGGGCGTCATCAGCTTTGTGGACTCCCTGATTCTGGGCATGAAATGCCTGACCTTTTCTGCCAGCTTTTATGACGAGGAAGAGGCGGAACCATCCAAGGCAGATCTCATGGTAGATAAGCTGTTCGGGGAAAGAGCAGAGAAGGTCGTTATGGGTCTGACGGTGGCCTTCTCCATCGTGATGGCTGTAGCGATTTTTATGATACTTCCTTATTTTGCTGCAGCACTTTTACACCGGGTCATTGTCTCCGATACGATCCTGGCCTTGATCGAGGGCGCTATCCGTCTATTGCTCTTTATCGGCTACATTCTGCTGATCTCCAGGATGAAGGATATCCAGCGGGTATTTCAGTATCACGGCGCAGAGCATAAGTGCATCAACTGCATCGAGCATGGTATGGAACTGAATGTCGAAAATGTGAAGGAGAGCTCCAGGGAGCATAAGCGCTGCGGAACAAGCTTTATGCTGATTGTCATGGTAGTCAGCATCATTTTCTTCCTTTTTATCCGGGTCGATTCGCCGATTTTGCGCGTGGCTTTCCGTATCATACTGGTACCGGTTATCGCAGGCGTATCCTATGAATTCATCCGTCTGGCCGGAAGAAGTGAGAATAAGCTTGTGCTGGCTCTTAGCCGTCCGGGTATGTGGATGCAGGGACTGACCACGAGAGAGCCGGACGAGGACATGATTGAGGTCGCCATCGCAGCAGTCGAGGCAGTCTTTGACTGGCGCGCATGGCAGGGAAGAGAGCCCCTGAAGACCGAGACCGAAGAGCCGGAGACTGATGCGGGTGAGGAAGCCCAGCGTCAGGCCGGAGACCTGGAAGAGATTCTGGAAGAGGAAGTAAAATGACACTCCGGGAAGCATGGGAAACTGGTAAGGATAAACTAACCAAAAAGCAGGTTCCGGATGCGGGAATTGATGCCTGGTATCTGCTGGAATGGGTTAGCGGTGTGAGCCGCAGCCACTACCTGGCCTGGCCGGAGGAAGAGCTTTCCCCGGATCAGGAGAACCGATATCTGGAAGCTCTGGAAAAACGGGCAGCACGGATTCCCCTGCAGCAGATTACCGGGGAACAGGAATTTATGGGGCTTTCCTTCTATGTAAATGAGCATGTCCTGATTCCCAGACAGGATACCGAGATTTTGGTGGAAGAGGCAGCGAAATTTCTAAAAAGCGGAATGCGGTTTCTCGATCTTTGTACCGGTTCCGGCTGCATCCTGCTAAGCCTTTTGAAGCTCAGACCGGGCGCAGAAGGCACGGGTGCGGACTTATCCCGGGAAGCCTTAAAGGTAGCCGAAAAGAACCGGGAACGGCTCGGGACAGAAGCCAGTCTGATAGAAAGTGATTTATTCGAGAATATAGAAGGAAGCTTCGATATGATCGCCTCCAATCCTCCTTATATCCGGAGGAAGGAGATCGAAACCCTGATGGACGAGGTGCGGCTTTATGAACCCTATATGGCTCTGGACGGCCATGAGGACGGGCTTTATTTTTACCGCAAAATTGCGAAGGAGGCTCCGGATTACCTGTCTCCCGGGGGCGGTCTTTTCCTGGAAATCGGCTGGGATCAGGGAGAGGCAGTATCGGAGCTCTTGCGCGAGCAGGGCTTTCAGGATATAAAGGTAATAAGGGATTTGGCCGGACTCGACCGGGTGGTGGAAGGCTTTTATAGATAGTTGATAAGGAGAAAGAAGCATGTTTGATAAGTTGGATGATCTGCTTCTGCGTTACGAGGACATCATGAATGAGCTGAATGAGCCAAGCGTGGTGAGTGACCAGGAGCGTTTCCGGAAGCTGATGAAGGAGCAGAGCGATCTGCAGCCCCTCATCGATGCTTATAAGGAATATAAAAAATGCAAGGAGACGGTAGAAGAAAGTCTCATGATGCTCGAAGAAGAGAATGATGAGGAAATGCGCGAGATGCTAAAGGAAGAGCTGAATGATGCAAAGAACCGCATCGAGGAGCTCGAGCATACGATGAAGATTCTGCTTCTCCCGAAGGATCCGAACGATGACAAGAATGTAATCGTGGAGATCCGTGCGGGTGCAGGCGGAGACGAGGCAGCACTTTTTGCAGCGGAGATATACCGGATGTATGTGCATTATGCAGAGAGCCGCCGCTGGAAGGTAGAGCTGATGGAGGCCGACGAGATCGGAATCGGCGGTATGAAGAGTGTAACCTTCATGATCAATGGCCAGGGTGCCTACTCTGTGATGAAATACGAGTCCGGTGTACATCGTGTACAGCGTGTACCGGAGACCGAGTCCGGCGGAAGAATCCATACCTCTACCATTACCGTGGCTGTGATGCCGGAGGCAGAGGAAGTGGATGTCCAGATCGATGAGAAGGATATCCGTATCGACGTTATGCGTGCTTCCGGAAACGGTGGCCAGTGTGTCAATACGACCGACTCCGCCGTACGTCTGACCCATTATCCGACAGGAATTGTCGTATACAGCCAGACGGAGAAGTCCCAGCTGCAGAATAAGGCGAAGGCCTTCGCCCTGCTGCGTGCCAAGCTCTACGATATCGAGTGCCAGAAGGCACATGATGCCGAGGCGGAAGCCAGAAGAAGCCAGATCGGTACCGGAGATCGTTCCGAGAAGATCCGCACCTACAACTTCCCTCAGGGCCGTGTGACGGATCACCGCATTGGCCTGACCCTGTATAAGCTTGATAAGATCATGAACGGAGATATTCAGGAGATTATCGATGCCTGCATCGCAGCCGACCAGGCCGCAAAGCTGGCAAAGATGAACGAAGAGTAAATCCGAAAAAGAGTGATAGACCTATGGCTCAAAACTCCCGCAGTCTTACCATAGATGCCACGAAGGGTGCTGCCATCCTGCTTGTCATGCTGGGGCACGTTCTTGTGTGGAACGATATGGAGGACGGAATCATCTATGACATCATAAAAGTAATTCAAATGCCGCTGTTCATTCTGGTCAGCGGCTATTTGTGCGGAATGGGGCGGAAGGTTTCGAGCCTTGCCGAGTATGGGAAAATATTGAAAAAGCGGGCAATCAGCTATCTGACGCCCTTCTTTTTCTGGATTGTTCTGCAGCATCCCCTGCATCCGGTGTCGAATGTCGTCGAGACTCTGTTTGGCCTCGACAAGGGGCTGTGGTTTTTGATGACCTTATTTTTACTGACCCTGATGGTTTATACCGCGCAGCTTGCCGGTGCGTTTGCCGCGCAGCGGTGCGGTGTAGCTGCCGGTAAAGTCGTATTCTGGGTGGTTTATCTCGGACTGGCGGCCGTGGTTCTTTTGGAGACTCTGCTGGGCGTAGAGTTTCTAAGTCCCGGCCTGACCCGGCTTTATCTGCCCTTCTATCTGGCCGGTTATCTGGCCGGAGAACAAAGAGAATGCCTGAAAGCCCTGCCGGAAATGGTAAAAAATGCGGGTGGTGCGCTGGCACTTGTCGGGCTTCTTGTTATGGCACTTTTTTTGGATCTGCAGGATGTAAGTACACTGCCCTTGCTTGGACGGCAGCTAATCGCATCGTTCCTTGGCTGCACTGCGGTCTGCTGGCTCCTGATGAGAAGCAGGCCAAACCGCTTCAAGAGATTCCTGGCATGGCTTGGAGGCTATACTCTGGAGATCTATGTCGTGCATTTCCACTTTGCCACGGTGCTGAACCATGGACAGGTATATACAGAGTATAGCGCAGGCTGGTTTTTGTTCGTGCTGGCATCCTTTGTGGCCATGAGCGCTATCACAGCGGTGATTCTCGCACTTACAAAGCGTGTGCGGCTGCTTGACTTCCTTCTCTATGGAAAGTGGCCTGCAAATGGTTGCTTTTTCGGAAAAGCTAAGGAATAAAGGGAGGGTACTATGGGATTTACTTCACTGGCCTTTCTGGTCTTCTTTCCAATCGTATGGCTCGTCTATCTTTGCCTGCCCGGGCGTGCAAGGAAGGTCTGGCTCCTGGCAGCCTGCTATCTTTTCCTGGCAAGCTTTGGTCTTACCTGCCTCGTGGTTTTACTTGCGTCGACTTTGATAACCTGGGTGGCAGGGATGCGACTGGAAAATAATGGGAAATCCGAGACACGGGCTATTTTCACAGCCCTCATCGTCTTTCACGTGGCAGCGCTTTGCCTTTTTAAATACAACCGAAGCAATATTGCCCTGCCTATCGGCATCTCTTTCTATACTTTTCAGGCTATCGGCTACCTGGCGGACGTCTATCAGGGAAGGGCTGAGGCTGAACATAATCTTCTGAGCTTTGCCCTCTTTCAGGCTTTTTTTCCGAAGCTTGTACAGGGACCTATCGAGCGAAGCGATCATCTCCTTCGCCAGATAAAAAGCTTTGATAGCCTGCCGGTAAGGGATTTCGAGCGGATCCGGAGAAATGCCCTTCTGCTTCTTTGGGGGCTTATCGAGAAGCTTCTGATCGCAGATCGCATTGCGATTCCGGTAAATGCAGTCTACAGCCAGTTTGGAGCCTTCGGCGGTGTGGAAATCCTGCTTACGACCCTGCTGTATGCCTTCCAGATCTATGCAGACTTTGCCGGTTATACGGATATGGCCAGAGGCATCGCAGGCCTTTTAGGCTTCGACCTGCTTGAGAACTTTCGAAGACCCTATCTCGCAGATTCGATTCAGGATTTCTGGCGCAGGTGGCATCTTTCTCTAAGCGGTTGGCTTCGGGATTACGTCTACATTCCTCTGGGCGGCAGCCGGAAAGGAAGACTTCGAAGAGCTGCCAATATCCTGATAACCTTCGGAATCAGCGGCCTCTGGCATGGAACCGGCTTTCATTTCCTGCTCTGGGGACTGCTCCACGGCGTGGGACAGATTTTTGACCTGAAGAATTGGAAGCTTCCACGGATTTTAAAGAGAGGAATCGTATTCCTTTTTGTCGATCTTACCTGGATGGTATTCCGGGTCAATTCGCTAGGGGATCTAAAGGGAATGCTGGCGGTGATCCTTACAAACCTCCGCCTGCAGGATGTTCAAGGAATGCAGCTTGGCAGCTTTGAATGGATTCTGCTGCTTCTTGGTATCCTGCTCTTGATCTTTAAGGATATCGGCAATGAAAAGGGCTTTGCCTTCCGGGAATGGATTCTGGAGAGACCTGTCGTTCTTCGCTGCCTGATTTATACAGCCCTGCTTGGCAGTGTATTGATCTTCGGTGTCTACGGTGCAGCCTACGACACAAGCGGATTTTTGTATACCCGTTTTTAAAAGGAAGGGTAAGCGGAAAGGAGGAATGTCTGATCATGAAAACAAGAAAATACAGTCTGCTTCGTTTCGTTTGCATGGCGGCAGTTGTCCTCCTGCTGCTTACTGGTCTGGTGAAGCTTTGCAATTATCTTTTGGTGGACGACAGCCAGAGTTACACCAGACTAACTATGCATGAGCTTTATCAAAGGGCGGATGCGGGGGAAGCGGTGGATACCTTATTCCTCGGAAGCTCCCATTGCTACCGCGCCTACGACCCGGAGCTTTATCAGGAGCTGACCGGAAAGGCGGCCTACAATCTGGGTTCCTCTTCCCAGAACTACGATACCTCCTATTATCTTCTTCTGGAGGCAGCCGGGCTTTATGACCTGCAGACCGTTTATCTGGACATGCACTATAAGTTCCTGTTTATGGATCCTGGTGATCGGGATCTGGTGCAGGCAAATATCATTTCCGATTATATGCGGCCTTCCCTGAATAAGCTCTCCTTCCTGCTGACGACGACGGATGCGAAGAATTATACGAATCGTTTCTTTCCCTTCCGAAGAAACTGGCAGGATCTGGGAAACCTCTCTTATATCCGGGAAAATCTGGAGAAGAAACAGACGGAAAGCTATCGGAATTATGAAGCAGTGACTGCGGAAGGAGACCGCTATGCCGGCCGGGGCTTCGTATGGTCGGACGCGAAGCTTGACGTCGATGCGATCACCTGGTGGGACAATTTTGGTAAAGTGTCCGATGACATGAAGCTGGACTTTGTATATCCTGTTTCTTATATTGATCGTATCGTAAATTTCTGTAAAGAAAAGGGAATCCGCCTGGTATTTGTGACGGCGCCGAGTCTCGATCGGTACCTGGAAGCAGTAGGTCCCTACGACCCGGCTCATACCTTCGTACAGGATCTGGCGGAGAGCTATGGTGTGGAATATCTGGATTTCAATCTGGCCAAGAAAGAGTATCTGGATCTGACAGCGGAGGATTATATCGACGTGGATCACCTGAATGGATCGGGGGCAGAAAAGCTGACAGAACTCCTTACAGAGGCTGACGGAAAGCCGATTGACGAATATTTTCGTGCGTGTTATGATATTGAGTAGTTGTAACGATTCAGAGCCTCGCGGAGACGATTTTGTGAAGGGGTTCTGAATGAAATATAGAAGAAAGCGAGGCGGTTTCAGATGAAAATCATGGCAAACCGTATGGATAGAGGTTTTTTCCGTTATCAGGATGAATTTGAATCAAAGGCTCTGGAGGTTCTGAGATCCGGCTGGTATGTGCTGGGCAAGGAAGTGAAAAGCTTCGAGGAGGAATTCGCAGCCTATACCGGAGGAAATTATTGTGTCGGTCTGGCGAGTGGTCTGGATGCGCTGTGGATTGCATTTCGGGTACTGGGGATCGGAAAGGGTGACGAGGTCATCGTGCAGGGCAATACCTACATTGCCAGCGTTATGGGCATCACCATGAATGGTGCGACACCCATCTTCGTCGAGCCGAATGAATATTATAATATCGATGTATCCAAGATTGAGGAGAAGATCACCCCGCGTACCAAGGCGATTCTGGTCGTTCACCTCTATGGTCAGGCTTCGAATATGGCTGAGGTGAAGAAGCTGACAGAAAAATATCATCTGAAGCTCGTGGAGGACTGCGCTCAGTCCCACGGAGCCTGCTTCGATGGTCAGATGACAGGTACCTTTGGAGATGTAGGCTGCTTTTCCTTTTATCCATCCAAGAATATCGGTGCCTTCGGCGACGGTGGCGGTGTCGTGGTGAAGGATGCAGGACTCGCAGAGGATTTCCGTGTATTCCGGAATTACGGAAGCGAAAAGCGCTATTATAATAAGGTCGTAGGAGCGAATTCACGCCTCGATGAGATGCAGGCAGGTCTTCTCCGGATTCGTCTGCGCCATGTGGAGGAATGTGAGGAAGAGCGCCGTCAGATCGCGGCTCGTTATCTCGCAGAGATTCAGAATGACAAGCTGATTCTTCCGGGTGTACAGGAGGGAGCGACAGCCGTATGGCATCAGTTCGTGGTTCGAAGCGAGCAGCGTGACGAACTCAAAAGATATCTGGAAGAGAAGGAGATCGGAACGATTATCCATTATCCGATTCCGCCCCATCTGTCAGAGGCCTATCAGTATCTTGGCCATCACGTGGGAGACTTCCCGATTACCGAGAAGTATGCGAAGCAGGTTCTTTCCCTGCCGATGTACAATGGCATGACAGAGGAAGAGCAGAGCTACGTCATCGATGCCATCAATGCGTTTTAGATAAGATGTAACAAGAACCGGGAGAGTATATATGAGTATTAAAGAACAGTACAAGATTCTGGAATTTGGCGATCTGGGAGATGAGCGCGGAAAGCTGGTCGTCGTAGAAGGGGCACAGGATATTCCCTTTGAGATTCGCCGTGTTTTCTATATTTATGGTTCTGACAGCGATGTGATGAGAGGACAGCATGCCAACCGCAATTCCGAGTTCGTACTCATCAATGTCAGCGGCTCGAGCAAGGTGCGGGTGGACAATGGCTTCGAGGAGGAAATTATCGAGCTGAACCGCCCCCGTATGGGACTGTATCTTCCGACGATGGTCTGGAAGGATATGTACGATTTTAGCGAGGATTCTGTCCTATTAGTATTGGCTAACACCCATTACGACGGCACCGAGTACATCCGCGATTATGATGAATTTATCAAAGAAGTAGGAGGAACCCGGACGCGATGAGCAAGCTTTCGATCATTGTTCCGGTATACTGGAACTCAGATACCCTGATGCTTCTCTACGAGGATATGCGGGAGAAGATTCTTCATAAGCTGGAAGATTATGAGATCGTCTTTGTAGATGACGGATCCGGCGATAATTCCTGGGAAATCATGAACCAGATCCGCGATATGGATTCGAATGTGCGGCTGGTAAAGCTTTCCAGAAACTTCGGTGAGCATTCCGCCATCCTGGCCGGCCTTTCCGTCTGTACCGGAGACTGCGCTGTGACAAAGCAGGCGGATTTGCAGGAGGATTCCGAGCTGATTCTGCGCTTATATGAGAAATGGAAAGAGGGCAATAAGGTCGTGCTGGCGGTACGCGCCGACCGGGACGAAGGAGCGGTTCAGAAGTTCTTCGCCAACCTCTACTATGCGATTACCCGGAAGCTGATTATGAAAAACATGCCGAAGGGCGGCTTTGACTGCTACCTTCTTGACCGGCAGGTGATCGAAGTCCTTTTGATGCTGGATGAGAAGAATTCAGCTCTGACTCTGCAGGTGCTCTGGGTCGGCTTTAAGACTGAGAAGGTTTATTTCCACAGAAGAGCCCGAGAGATCGGCGAGTCCAGGTGGACGCTGTCGAAGAAGGTCAAGCTGGTGGTGGATTCCATGATGAGCTTTTCCTATTTTCCGGTACGCTTTATGACGGGTCTCGGCGGTGTTTACGCAGCCGGTGCAGTCATCT
Organism: Bulleidia sp.; assembly: GCA_963640245.1. Classification (GTDB taxonomy): domain Bacteria; phylum Bacillota; class Clostridia; order Lachnospirales; family Lachnospiraceae; genus Laedolimicola. The sequence continues at coordinate 3,279 of CAVHYN010000084.1, read as the reverse complement.
GGGCGATTATTCTGATGGCACAGCGCCTATCTGGTATCGAGGATGTGCCGGGCTGGACCTCCATGATGGTTCTGATGCTCTTTTCCTTTGGTGTCACGATGGTGATGCTGGGACTTTTGGGAGAATATATCTGGAGAGCCTTCGATGCTGCCCGCAATCGTCCGCCCTTCCTGATAGACCAGATACGTGGCTTTGACGATGAGGATTACGAAAAGAAACACAAGCAGGAGTAAAGATGGAGAAAATTTCAATTATTGTGCCCTGTTACAATGAACAGGAGGCCATTCCGATTTTTTATGAGGCCATCGCGAAGACAGCCTCCGAGATGCCGAAGGTACGCCTGGAGGTACTTTTTGTCAATGACGGTTCAAAGGACGAAAGCCTGGCCGAAATGAAAAAGCTGGCCGCTCAGGATGACCGCATCAAATATGTAAGCTTTTCCAGAAACTTCGGAAAAGAAGCAGCGATGTATGCCGGCCTTTCCTATGCGGACGGGGATTATGTGGCGATTATGGATGTGGATCTGCAGGATCCGCCCTCTTTGCTGCCGAAGATGTATGAAATTATCACGACAGAAGGCTATGACAGCGTCGCGACAAGGCGTGTCACCCGAAAGGGAGAGCCGCCGATCCGTTCCTTCTTTGCGAGACGCTTCTATGCCCTGATGCACCGCCTCTCCAAGACAGATATCGTAGACGGAGCCAGGGATTATCGCTTGATGACGAGACAGTTTGTCGACGAATTACTCCGGTTAGGTGAGTATAACCGTTTCTCCAAGGGCCTTTTTGGCTGGGTCGGCTTCGAGACAAAATGGCTGGAATATGAAAATGTAGAGCGAAGTGCAGGAGAAACCAAGTGGTCCTTCTGGAAACTTCTCTTGTACAGTATCGAGGGAATCGTAGGCTTTACTACAGTTCCGTTGGTCATGTCAGCCTTCTTAGGCGTCTTTTTCTGCGTCGTGGCCTTTCTCGCCCTGTGCTTTATCATTGTACGTACGGCGATTTACGGCGACCCGGTATCCGGCTGGCCGTCCATGACCTGCATTATCATTTTCCTGGGTGGTATCCAGCTCTTCTGCATCGGTATCCTGGGAGAATATCTGGCGAAGACTTATATGGAGACAAAGCGCAGACCGATTTTTATCTGCAAGGAGACAAATGTTGCGCAGCATGAAAAATAAGAAAAAATGGCTGCTCCTGATACCGGTGATCCTGATCCTTGGTTTGCTGGTCTGGAACATCCTGCTTCAGATGGAACTGAAAAAATACAAGCCCCAGATCGAGGCCTACCTGCCGGAGGATGTCTACGTAGCCGTCGGAAGCACCATCGAGCTCTACAATGACGAGGTGGTCTGGTCCGGCCTGCGGGATGGCTATGCCTGCAACTGGGATTGTACCATCGGGGAGAATCTGGAGGATCGCTTTTCGGTTACGGGAAAAGAGGAACAGGTGGGAGACTATCCTCTGACTCTGACCGTATTTGATTATAATGTAAATGAACTCCTGACCCTAAAGAGTACACTTCATGTCGTGGAGAAGCTTGAGGGTGAGTATTCGATCCTGAATATGGGAGACAGCCTGTCGGACGGACGGGAGTGGTACCGCACCATCTATCATCTCTCCGGAGAGCAGATCACATTTACGGGAACCAGAGGCTGGACACGGTACAGTCACGAAGGACGAAGCGGATTTTCGGCGGAGGATTATCTGAATCCGACCGAATATTCCTCCGAGGGCGTGAGTGAGGGCGTCCAGCCTTTTTACGATCCGGTTCAGAAGATGTTCGACTGGAAGTATTATAAGCTCTATACAGGGAAGGATCCCGATGTCATCCAGATTTTCCTGGGAACCAATGGTCTGAAGGATGATCCGTCGGATACCGTCGATGCCATTGCCCAGATGGTGGACAATATCCGCCGGCATGACAAGGAGATTCCCATCTACCTCGTGAATACGATCTACTGGGGTGACCAGGAGACCATCGGACGGATGCTGAAGCAGGATGGAACCGCTTTTTTGCCGGGAGAATTCAAAAACCGGTCTGACAAGCGGATCATGGATCTGATGCAGGCCATGGCAAAAAAATTCGGAAACATGAAGGGTGTGACCCTGATTCCCCTGGGGCTGATGCACAACAGCGATGCGAACTTTGACCAGGGCGACGCCCTGCATCCAAATGATGCAGGCTACGAGCAGTTTGCCGAGGTCATGTACAGTGTCTACTGCGGCACCTTAAAAGAAATGCTGGAGTGAAAAAGTGACTGAAAGATTTACAAAATTTTACAAAACGATATTAAACCTGTTTGAGAAATATTTCTGGCTTTTCTTTGCAGCCGGGGTACTCGTGCTGGCTTTCTATTGCTTTCGCTGCCTGGATGTGCAATACGTGGATTCCTGGGATGAGGCGCGCCACGGTGTAAATGCCTACGAGATGATTCAAAATGGCGACTACATCCGTCATACCTATAATTATGAGGTCGATGACTGGAATCTAAAGCCATCCATCAGCTACTGGGCTATCGTTTTGGGCTTCCGGCTCTTCGGCTATACGATCCTTGGACTTCGCTTTTTCTCAGCCCTGGCCTATCTTATCACAGGGATGCTCTGCGCCTTATATGCGAGACTCTGGAGCAAAGAAGCATCCCTCCTTACCCTCGGTTTTTTTTGCGCGAATGAGCGTCCCCTCTCGGCGCATCTTGCCAGAGCCGGAGATGCAGACAGCCTTTATCTGCTTTTCTTCACAGCAGCGATTCTTCTGATGTTCCTCGTGAAAAAAAAGCATAAATATCTCTACGGCTGCGGCCTTTTCTTTTCCCTAGCCTTTCTGACCAAGAGCTGGCATGCCGGAATCATTATGGCCATCGGCGGGATCTATCTTCTGCTGACCGGTGAGCTTCGAAGACTGAAAAAACGGGAATGGCTTTTCTTCTTTCTCTCCGTGCTGGCACCCCTTCTTTTCTGGTTTGGCTGGCGCTTCACAAAGGATGGCCTTTTCTTCTTGAAAAATATGGTCGAGACTGATTTACTGGCGAGAACCGGCGGAAGTAATTTTGAAGGCCATGCCTTTCCTTTTTCCTTCTACTGGGATACCGTATTCGGGGCAGAAGGCTTTATCTATCGCTGGCAGGTGCTGATCTGCGCTGCAGGAATTGTACTGGGCTTTCTGTGGATGCGGAAAATGAAGAACCGAAATCGGGAGATTCTGGAGACGGCCGGGGGGTTATTGCTCTGGTTTTCCCTTCCCTTTCTTGCATTTTCCTCTATCGGAACCAAGCTTATC
>CAVHYN010000083.1:0-17528 GCA_963640245.1 Bulleidia sp. | reverse complement strand
CGTAGCACGGAACAATCCGTGTAACCAAAGTTTGGGTGTTTTGACACCCAAACCAAACTTACCACTTAAAAGTGTAAACAGCTTCTTCTTAATTGTTTCATGTAGGAAGTTTGAGATAGTAACTACGTAAGAAAGCCTGCGGTTTTACCCACAGGCTTTCTTACGTATAAACATCAATTCTTTTCCTTCAGCAGACCTTCCAGCTCTTTCTTTGCCTCTTCATAAGAAGAAAAATGAATGACATGAAGTCCCAGCTTCCTTGCCGCCTCGATATTCTCCTTATTATCGTCAATAAATACTGCTCTTTCCGGAACAATTCCATAATGTTCAAAAAGACCGGTAAAGGCTTCCTGAGCCGGCTTATTGAAATGCGTCCGATAGGACATGTCATAGCCGTCCATTTTGTCCAAGAAGGTCATCAGGGGCTTTCGCTGGTCATAGATATGCTTCGGCCAGTTTGACAGGGCATAAACCCGGAAGCCTTTTCCCTTCAGCTCTTCTACCCAGGCGTCTGCGTAGGGAAATGGCCACGTACATTCTCCAAGATTTTTGTAGACAGCACGAACCTCCGGCTCATAATCCGGTGCATTGGAGGCGAAATCCAGAATTTCCTCCTCCTCTGTCATCAGACCCTTGTCATGCTCCTGCCAGCAGGGGCTTAAGAAAATCGCCTGCTCCAGAATCGCATAAGCGATCTCATCGCTTACAACACTGTGAAGATACTTTTCCCAGCCATAGTCCATTAAAACCTTCCCGATATCAAAAATCACTGTATCGATCATGGCTTATCTACGGAAGATGATATCATCTCGTCCGGGGCCGTTGGATACCATCGTGATCGGGCAGTCGATGTGCTTCTCGATGAACTCGATATAATTGCGGCAGTTCTCCGGCAGCTCCTCGTACTTTTTGATTCCGCGAATGTCGCACTTCCAGCCCGGCAGTACCTCGTAAACCGGCTTTGCCTTCTCAAGAAGGTAAGTGGTCGGGAAATCTGTGGTAACCTTTCCGTCGATCTCGTAGCCCACGCATACCGGAATCTCGTCAAGGTAGCCCAGTACATCCAGAACGGTAAATGCTACGCCGGTAGCACCCTGGATACGGCAGCCATACTTGGAAGCGACACAGTCATACCAGCCCATTCTTCTGGGACGGCCGGTGGTAGCACCGAACTCTCCGCCGTCGCCGCCTCTGCGTCTCAGCTCGTCTGCTTCGTCGCCAAAGATCTCACTGACAAAGGCTCCTGCGCCTACCGCGCTGGAGTATGCCTTGCTGACAACGATAATCTCCTTGATCTCATAAGGCGGAATGCCGGCGCCGATGGCACCGTAAGCAGCCAGTGTCGAGGAAGAGGTTACCATAGGATAGATACCGTGATCCGGATCCTTCATGGAGCCTAACTGACCCTCGAGCAGAATCTGCTTGCCTTCGTGAATCGCATCCCAGAGATACTTGGATACATCACATACATAAGGCTCTACCATTTTCTTGTACTCCATCAATTCCTCATAGAGCTTATTCTCGTCCAGGGCAGGCTTGTGATACAGGTTCTCCAGAACCACATTTTTCTTCACACATACATTTGCAATCTTTTCACGCAGATATGCTTCGTCCGCAAAGAGCTCGCTGACCTGGAAACCAATCTTTGCATATTTATCTGAATAGAAGGGTGCGATGCCGGATTTCGTTGAACCGAAGGCCTTACCACCCAGGCGCTCCTCCTCGCACTGATCAAACAGGATATGATAAGACATTACAATCTGTGCACGATCCGATACCAGAATCTTCGGAGTCGGGACGCCCTTCTCCACAATGCTCTGAATCTCGTTGAACAAAACCGGAATGTTCAGCGCCACTCCATTGCCGATGATGCTGGTAGTATGATCATAAAATACACCAGACGGCAGGCTGTGGAGCGCAAATTTTCCATAATTGTTTACGATTGTGTGGCCTGCATTAGCACCGCCCTGAAAACGAACGATGATATCAGACTCCTGAGCAAGCATATCTGTAATCTTGCCCTTTCCCTCGTCACCCCAGTTGGCACCTACGATTGCTTTTACCATAGCTTGTATTCCTCCATTAGGTCTTATAAATTGACAACAAAAACGTCAGTGCAGGAAAAGTCTCTGCACCGACGTCTAGTATACCTTGTTTTCCTCAAAAAGTAAATGAGAATCTCAGTTTATTTATGATTAGTTATAATCCTGACTTATGATTGCCTCTACTTTTTGGCTTTTCCGAGATAAGCAGCCTTCACTGCCTCGTTTTCCAGAAGCTCCGCACCGGTACCGGTCATCGTGATACGGCCGGTCTCCATGACATAACCCAGGTTAGCCGCCTTCAGCGCCATATTTGCATTCTGTTCGACCAGAAGAATCGTCACGCCCTGCTTATTAATCTCACGGATGATGTCAAAAACTCCCTTCACCACGATAGGAGCCAAACCGAGGGACGGCTCGTCCATCATGATAATCTCCGGTCTCGACATCAGCGCACGACCAATGGCCAGCATCTGCTGCTCTCCGCCTGACAGCGTTCCTGCCAGCTGCCAGGAACGCTCCTTCAGCCGCGGAAAGAGGTCATAAACCCAGTTCATGTCCTCGTCGATCGAATCCTTCCGCATATAAGCTCCGATTTTCAGGTTCTCCGCTACCGTCATATCGGGAAATACCCGGCGTCCTTCCGGAACCAGGGTGATTCCCTTCGTAACGATCTGCTCAGTCGCTGCTCCTGCCAATTCTTCACCCTTTAGGAGAATGCTGCCGCTCTCCGGCTTCACAAGACCAACGATGGAACGAAGGGTCGAACTCTTTCCGGCTCCGTTCGCGCCGATCAGCGTCACGACCTCGCCCTTCGGCACGGCAAATGTAATATCCTTGACTGCCTTGATTCCGCCATAGGATACATTCAAATCTTTGACTTCCAGAATGTTACTCATCGTCCGCACCTCCCAGATATGCTTCGATTACCTTCGGATTGTTCCGGATCTCATCCGGGGTACCCTCTGCGATGGGTTTTCCGAAATCGAGTACATAGATCCGATCGGAAATCTCCATAACCAGATCCATATGATGCTCAATCATAAAGACTGTCAGATTAAATTTTTTCCGAATCTCGTCGATGAATGCAGTCAGCTCCTGAGTCTCCTGAGGATTCATACCGGCTGCCGGCTCATCCAGAAGAAGAAGCTCCGGCTTCGTTGCGAGGGCTCTCGCAATCTCCAGATGCCGCTGTTTTCCGTAAGGCAGAGAAGTTGCAAGCTCGTCTCTCACATCTGTCAGACCGACGATCTCCAAAAGCCGCTCGGTCTCTTCCCGCATCTTTGCCTCTTCCTTTCCATTCAAATGGAAGGTAGCCGTAAAGATATTGCTGGTACGCAGCATATGCTTCGCAATCAGAATATTATCAAATACTGTCTGGCTCTTGAACAGACGGATGTTCTGAAAGGTTCTCGCGATACCCAGACGGGTGATCTTATCCGGGGTAGGTGCCAGGACATGCTGGCTCGCATACATCACCGGGTTTTCACCGCGGTAAAGCTTTTTCATCTTTCCCTGCGGATGATTCTGTACAATTTTATTTCCTTTATAATAGATGACACCATTGCTGGGTGCGTAGACACCGGTGATGACATTGAATGCTGTCGTTTTTCCTGCACCGTTCGGTCCGATCAAGGATACAATTTCTCCTTTATTGACCTCGAGATTCATATTGTCCACGGCAATGACACCGCCAAACTGCATCGTGACGTTTTCTACCTTCAGTACATTTTCTGTACTCATTTAGAAGCGCCTCCTTCCGTTACTTTCTTTTTTCCAAATCGAGTTCGGAAGAAATTCACGATTCCTTCAATAGAGAACTCCTTGTCACCCATGATGCCCTTGCGGTAAAACAGGACGACACACATGATGATGACTGCAAATACGACCTTTCGGAAACCGGCACGAAGAAGCGGCACATGGAAGCTTCCGATATATAGGTTATCATTGTCCAGGAAACGCAGCCACCACTCAGAGCAGGCAATAAACAGGAAGGAACTGATACAGCTTCCGGTTACCGAACCGATACCGCCGATTACTACGATCAGCAGGATCTCGTAAGTCATCGCAGACTTGAACATAGATGCCTGAATCGTAGTCTGATACATCGCAAGCAGTCCTCCTGAGATCCCTGCAAAGAAGGAGCTGATGACAAATGCCAGTCTTTTGTGGTGGGCAAGATTGATACCCATAGCCTCAGCTGCTATCTCGTCGTCACGGATGGCCTTAAAGGCACGACCGTAGGTGGAATTGATCAGCATCACTATCACGGCAATACAGATACCGGATACGATAAACGGATACAAAACAGACTTAAAAGCCGGGAAATTACGCAGCAGGTTCGATCCGTTAGTCAAGGGACCCAGCTTGTCCCACTGGAAGACTGCACGGATAATCTCTGCGAATCCCAGGGTAGCAATGGCCAGATAATCGCTTTTCAAACGCAGCACCGGCAGACCGATGAGATAAGCAAAGATCGCTGCAATGATACCTCCTGCAATCAGGGCAAGCGGTACCGGAATGGTAAACTGGACAATACCTCCGTCAAAATACTGATAGACGCTGGCTCTCGATTCCACCGGAATCGTCAGAATACCATAGGTATAAGCTCCCAGCAGCATAAAACCTGCCTGGCCGAGAGAAAACAAGCCGGTGAAACCATTTAACAGGTTCATCGAAACGGCTACCAGAGCATAAATTGCGCCTTTTTTCAATACTGTAAAGAACATGGAACTGGACGGCAGAATCTGCTCCAGTACGAAGAGCAGAAGGAGCAGGCCTCCGATCAGACCGACGTTCCACATGATTTTGGTTTTCTGTTTCATGATTGAACGCCTCCTTATACTTTATCAATGACTTTCTCACCAAACAAGCCGGTAGGCTTCGCGATGAGGATCACAATCAGGAGTGCGAAGGTAAAGGCATCCGAAAATGTCGTCCATCCCAATCCCTTGATAATATTTTCACAGATACCGATGATAAAGGCTCCGATTACCGCACCGGGGATAGAACCGATGCCTCCAAATACAGCTGCAACAAAGGCCTTCAGACCCGGCATTGCACCGGCTGTCGGTGTCACTCCTGTATAATTGGTGAAAAAGAGCATACTTCCGATGGCTGCCAGGAAGCTTCCGATGATAAAGGTCATGCTGATAACCGAATTGATCTTGATTCCCATGAGCTGGGAGGTCTCAAAATCCCTGGAAGCCGCACGCATCGCCATACCGATTTTCGTATACTTAATCAGTGCTACCAATGCCAGAACCAGGGCAATGGTCAAAAGCGGTGTAATTACCGTTACCCTCTTTGTGGTTGCACCAAAAATCTGAATGGTGTCGCTGAGCCACGGGATAGAGGGATATTGCTGGGACAGACCTCCGGTGACATACAGAGCCAGATTCTGCAGAAGATAGGATACACCGATAGCAGAAATCATGATGGACATTCTCGGAGCGCTTCGAAGGGGTTTGTAAGCCACGCGTTCTACCGTGAAGCCAAGGAGAACAGTCAAAACGATCATCAGCGGGATGGCTACATAGATGGGCATCACCGTCATGGCATATACCATAATCAGGCCTGCTACCATAAAAATGTCACCGTGTGCAAAGTTAATCAGTCTCAAGATTCCGTAGACCATCGTATAACCGATGGCGATCAAGGCATACTGTCCTCCTACGGAGATACCTGCCATCAAATAAGGCAGATTCTGGTTGATCCATTCCATACAATAACCTCCAAAAAATTACGCTTAAAACACAGGTATGGCGGGAGTGCGTATTTCACGCTCCCGCCACCAAAGCTTTGTATCCAAGCTTTTCCTTTTTTTACTGGCTTACACTCTGCTCTGCAACAAACTCCCAAGCACCAGTCTCGGTATTTGCTTCCTTAATATAAGCAGTATCACGGTTCGCATCACCTGTCTCATTGAAGGTAATATGTCCGGTGACACCGGTGTAATCTACGTTCCAAAGTGCCTCATTGACTGCTGCCGGGTCAGTAGAACCTGCTGCTTTCAGAGCCTCCAGAGCGGTGTAGTAAGCATCATAGCCCATAACAGTCAGACCGGATACCGTATCGTCTCCACCGTTGTTTGCCTTTGCAGTGGAATCGCTGTTGATCCACTCCTTGATGCCTGCATCAAACTCTTCGTTTGCACCCTCCTGATAGAAGGTCGTTACATAGATATCCAGGTCTTTGCCCTTTGCTGCATTCAGGATAACGTTGGAATCCCAGGTATCGGTAGAAAGAATCGGCATACCCAGTCCCTGTGCTGCTGCCTGCTCGATAATCAGCGCTGCTGCCTCGGTAGAGCTCGGAGCAAAGAATACGTCTGCTCCTGCATTCTTTGCAGAAGTAATATAAGATGTAAAATCGCTGTTTCCTTCCTGGAAGGTCTCAGCTACAACCTCTCCGCCCAGTGCTTTAAAGGCCTCCGTAAAGTAGTAACCAAGTCCTGTGGAGTAGTCATCACCAAGCTTTGTCAGTACGTATGCTTTCTTTGCATCAAACTGGTCATGTGCGAAGTTTGCATGTACAGTACCCTGGAAGGGATCCAGGAAACAGATACGGAAGTAATGGGTATTTCCCTCTGTTACCTGCGGGTTGGTACAGGTTACGCCGATAGCCGGGATGCCTGCCTCCTTGAATACATCAGAAGCTGCGATAGAAACACCGGAACCATAGGAACCAAGAACTACGGATACCTTATCACTTACCAGTGTAGCTGCTGCGGAAGGTCCCTTGTCGTTTGAGGACTCATTGTCTACGATATCGAGCTCAACTGTATACTCGGTACCATCGATCTCTACGGTAGGAGTTACATGGTTTGCATACTGGATACCTAAAGTCTCCTGCTTTCCGCCTGCTCCGTTGTCTCCGGATGCCGGCTCATAAACACCAATCTTTACTACATTTCCGTCGGTAGCAGATGCGTCACTGCCAGAAGAGCTGCTGGAGCTGCTTCCGCCGGAGCATCCGGCCAACATCGTGCTGACCATCGCTGCAGCCAGTAATACGGATAATGCACGCTTTTTCATAACTTTTTTCCTCCTCTGTCCGCGATTCCGGACGATGCCGGTATGTCTTCTGTTTTGTTCGTATAGCAAAGACATTTGTGCGCGGTTCTTAATATGGGTCATAGTATAACACGTTTAAAATCGAATGGCAAGAGAAAATTTAAAAACCCCGTCTCTTCTGAGACGGGGTTCGTTTCATACTTTGTTAAAATTAAAGCTCAATCTTTCCACTTTCCTTGCCGTTAATGACATAATAAGCTGCCTGATCCTCCGGCTTTACATAGAGATTCAGGGACTTGATCGAAGATGCTCTGTGACCAAGGGATACCCATTTTTCGGTTACCTTCTCGACAAGCTCAGAGGTCAGGATCTCCTTACCGCCAAACTGTACATAAATATTCTGTACTGCCTCTTTCTTCTCTGCTTTCTTCGGTGCTGTCTTCTTCGGCTTTGCCTTTACCGGTTCCTTCTTCTCAGCCTTCGGGGCTACCTTCGCCTCAGCTTTTACATCGGTCTTCGGGGCTGCTGTCTTCGCCTCTGTCTTTACCGGTGCCGCCTTTCCTGCAGTCTCTGTCTTTGCGGCTTCTACTGCCTGAGCCGGATCGTCTATCTTTACATTTTCTGCCTTCTTCGTGGTCTGTGTTACTTTCTTAGCAGCCATGCTAATCCTCCTCAAAATTTATCCTTTGCCATTTTTAACTGCGCCCATTATAGAGTATTTTCCCAGTGTTTGCAAGCAATTTTGTCATCCATTTTCCTTTAAAGCGTGGATAAATAAGCCACTTCGAAGCTTCGGCTCAAACCAGGTCGATTTGGGCGGCATCAGAAGATGGGCATCTGCCACAGAAAAAAGTTCACCTATCGATGTGGGATACATGGCAAAAGCCACCTGCATATCGGTATGAACTCTCCGCTCCAGCTCAGAAAGTCCCCGGACGCCGCCCACAAAGTCGATGCGCTTGTCTGTCTTCGGATCTTCGATCCCCAGAACCGGTTTCAGAATCTGATTTTGCAAAATAGAAACATCCAGTCCCTCCACCGGATCCGGATTCTCAAATTCCGGTTTTAAGGTCAGAAGATAACATTTATCTTTAAGAAACAGGGATACCTGTCCCTTTTTCTTCGGATGCTCGGCAGAGGACAACTCTTCCACTGCAAAGACTTTTTTTATCCTATCCAGGAATTCTTCTGGGGTCAGTCCATTCAGATCCCGAACCACACGATTGTAATCCATGATCAAAAGCTCGTCATCCGGGAAAATCACGGACAGAAAATAATTAAATTCTTCTTCCCCTGTGTAGTCCGGATGCTCTTCCCTGCGCTTTTGGCCTACACGGACAGCGGAAGCAGCCCGGTGATGTCCATCGGCAATATAAAGAGCATTCATCTTCTGGAAATTCTCGGAAATCGCACGGATTTTCTCGGCTTCTGCGATCTTCCATCCGCGATGCCGGATGCCGTCCTCTGAAGTAAAATCAAACAGGACTTCTGTTTCTTTTACCTCTGCGATCAGCTGTTTCAGACTCTCCTGATTTCGATAGGCGAGGAAGATCGGCCCGGTCTGTGCATCGCAAATATCGACATGACGTACCCGATCCTCTTCCTTTTCACGACGGGTATTTTCATGTTTTTTGATGACACCGTTCAGGTAGTCATCGATGGAGGCACAGGCCACGATGCCGCTCTGGCTGCGTCCATTCATCGTAAGCTCGTAGAGATAGTAGCAAGGATCCTCATCCTGAATGAAATCTCCCCGCTCTACCATATTCCAGAGAAGCTCCTTCGCCTTTTCGTAAACCTCCGGTGCATAAAGGTCGATATCCTCCGGCAGCTCCGTCTCGGCGCGATCGATGCGAAGGAAAGAAAGCGGCCGTCCCTCTACGGCTTTTCTCGCTTCCTCCCGATTGTATACATCATAGGGCAGGGCTGCAATTTCTGCCTCCTTGCCGGCTGCAGGACGAATGCCCCGAAAGGGTCTAATCTTTGCCATTAGCAGATCACCCGTACTTTCAATACACCGTCTACAGACTCAAGCTTCTTGATCAAGTCGTCGCTTGCTGCACTTTCCAGATCAAACATAGAATATGCATAATCTCCGCGGCTCTTGTTGGTCATATTTCCGATGTTGTAATTTGCTTCACCGAGAATGGTTGTAAACTGACTCAGCATGTTCTTTACATTTCTATGGCAGATCGCCACACGTGCGGGGTAAGTCGGAATACCCATATCGCAATCTGGATAGTTGACGGAATGCTGGATATTACCATGCTCCAGATAGCAGCGGGTTTCCTTTACAGCCATCCGCGCACAGTTCTCCTCTGCCTCCTCTGTGGAAGCGCCCAGGTGAGGAGTCACAATCACTCCCTTTGCTCCTGCGGTGGTTGTATTCGGGAAATCTGTCATGTAGCGGGCTACCTTGCCCTTCTTCAGCGCATCTACCATCGCCTTCTCATCTACCAGAAGATCCCGCGCATAGTTCAGAACTACCACACCGTCCTTCATCTTTTCGATGGCTTCTGCGTTGATCATTCCCTTGGTGCTCTCGAGAAGGGGTACATGAATGGTAATATAATCGCATTCCTTATAAATATCATCGACATTCGTAATATGACGAATATTCCGAGAAAGATTCCAGGCTGCCTCCACGGAAATATAGGGATCGTAACCTAAAACTTCCATGCCAAGATGCGTCGCAGCATTTGCCACCTGCACACCGATCGCACCCAGACCGATGATACCAAGCTTCTTTCCCAGGATCTCATGGCCTGCAAACTGCTTCTTCTGCTTCTCTGCAAGCTTGCTGATATCCTCATTCATACGCTCGGACTCTACCCAGTTGACACCGCCTACGATATCTCTGGCTGCCAGAAGCATTCCGGCCAGCACCAGCTCCTTGACACCGTTTGCATTGGCACCGGGCGTATTGAATACAACGATACCCTGCTCGGCGCACTTATCCAGGGGAATATTGTTTACTCCGGCTCCGGCACGGGCAATGACCTTCAGATTCTCCGGGAATTCCATCTCATGAAGGGCTGCACTTCTCACCAGAAGTGCATCTGCCTCCTCCACGTTCTCTGTCTGCTTGTAATCTTCTGTAAAATGATTCAGACCGAACTGTGCGATCTGGTTCATGCATTTGTACTGATACATGGCTTAATTTTCCTCCTCGAACTTCTTCATGAACTCTACGAGAGCTTTTACACCCTCCAGTGGCATCGCATTGTAGATACTAGCGCGCATTCCGCCAACGGTTCTGTGACCCTTCAGGTTTACAAAGCCTGCCTCGGTGGCTTCCTTGATAAATTTTGCATCCAAATCCTTGTCACCGGTTACAAAGGGTACGTTCATAAGAGAACGATCCTCTTTGCGTACTGTACCCTTGAAGAGCTTGCTGGAATCCAGGAAGTCGTAAAGTACCTTTGCCTTCTCTTCGTTGCGTGCCTTCATGACTTCCAGGCCTCCCTGCTTCTTCAGCCATTTGAAGACCTTGCCGCACATGTAGATGCCGTAGCAGTTCGGAGTATTGTAAAGAGAATTTGCATCGGCATGGATCTTATATTTCATATAAGTCGGTGTATAGGGAAGAACATCCTCGGTAATCAAATCCTCGCGGATAATGACAATCGCCAGGCCTGCCGGTCCTACGTTTTTCTGAACGCCTCCATAGATGACACCATATTTGCTGACATCTACCGGCTCAGATAAGAAGCAGGAGGATACGTCGGACACCAGAGTCTTACCCTTGGTATTCGGCAGAGTATGGTATTTCGTACCATAGATGGTATTGTTCTCACAGATGTATACATAGTCTGCATCCGGGCTGATCGGAAGATCCGAGCAATCCGGAATATAGGAGAAGGTTTCATCCTCGGAAGAAGCAATCGCATTTGCCTTTCCGTAGATCTGCGCTTCTTTAAAAGCCTTCTTCGCCCACTGGCCGGTAATGATATAATCTGCTACCTTATTTTTCATCAGATTCATCGGAATCGATGCGAACTGAAGATGTGCACCACCCTGCATAAACAGAATCTTGTAATTGTCCGGAATCTGCATCAGATCACGCAGATCCTGCTCTGCCTCATTTAAGATTCCTTCAAAAGCCTTGGAACGATGGGACATCTCCATAACGGACATTCCGGTTCCCTGGTAATCCAGCATCTCATCTGCCGCCTCACGCAAAACCTCTTCCGGCATCACAGCCGGGCCTGCTGAAAAATTGTATACACGACTCATTTTTTCATTCCTCCCACTTTCCATTTCTATATGATATGAGGGATAAAGTATTTTATCCCTGCTATCATCCTGATTAATAATATAACACTACCGGTGTACCGGATTCCATATTGGCATAGACCTGCGCCATCGCTGCCGGCGGTGTGTTGACACAGCCGTGGGATCCATTCGTCAGATAGACCTCTCCGCCGAACTGGGAACGCCAGTAGGCATCGTGAATTCCGTAGTTTCCATAGAAAGGCATCCAGTAATTAACCGGCGTACTGTAATTGTCACCCTTCAGGACAGCATTGCGCGTCTTATATTGAATCGCGGCTACGATAGCCGGAGTATTATATCCTTTGCTGATATTTCCGGTCACGACATCGGTATCGACTACGAGGCTCCCGTTTTTGTAGCACCACATGTGCTGTGCTCCCATATCGACCTCGATATAGGTACTTCCGATATCCTCGTTTGGTCCATCCCAGGTATTGGCCGTATGACTGTAAGCCGGTTCCTTCGTGACAGTCTCCCCATTTTCAATCGAGGCAAGCAGGGCTGCACTTTCGGTCTCCTGGTCGATCTGCCAGCCATAATTTCCGCCATTTACCGTAACCGCACCGCGCAGCGTACTCTGGAATGTCCGGGACTGCTTATAGGTATTGCGTTCCTTGGCAAGGGTCGCCACCCATTCGGATACAGCCTCTGCAGAAAGGCTGGCTGTATCTGTATCGGAATCCACTGTTATAAAGCCGCTGATAACGGACGCATCCACGACCTCGGTCTGTTTTCCGAAGGTATAGGTCACCGACGCCTCCAGCCACTGGTCAAGCTGCGCGATCAGAGTCGTGATCGCCTCGGATTCTGTCGTGATCTCCGGTTTTACATAACAGTCTGCCTCCTCCAGATCCACGCTTTCCACCAGCTTTTCGGCAGCGGAACGGATAGCTGTCTTCAGGGCATCCCTGTCAATCTCGGCACCCTGTTCTTCCGGATGTATCGTATATCCATCCTCTGTCATCTCAACCCAGGCATTTTCCGGAGAAGCCCCCTGCTTAACGCAGGCAGTCACGGTTGCCTGAAAGCTGTCTTCATCAAAGGCAATCTCCGGTCCGATCTGATAGGAATCCTTCTGCCAGAACATTCTCGGCCAGAGAAAGCCATTCTGCTTTCGCTTCAGAATGCGAACCTCATCACTTTCCGAAAAGCTCATGCCAAGCTCCTCCGGTGTCAGGGTCTCGCTGCTGCCGCCCCGCTCGGTAAGAACCAGAGTATAGTCATTTGCTGCTGCAAGCAGAAACTCATTTACCTGCTTCACCGTATAAAGCTCTACATTGGATCCGTCGACTTCCGTGCCGAGGAAGAAATGCTCCATAAAATAGATGGAAACTCCGATATATGCCACTGCAAGAACGATCAGTACCCAAAGATACCAGCGCATCCGTTTCACTACCGCTATCATTTTTTCACTTTTACTCCACTCGTTTTTTGATGCCTGTCTTATCGTTATTATTTTTTCAGATCCTCGGCATCGAAGGTCTCTTCCAGCGGTGCGCCCGGTGACATCATCGGGAACACCTTGTCATCACTATCGATGACACACTCGAGCAGAACCGGATGTCCAAGGGCGATGGCCTTTTCCAGTGCCGGTGCTACTTCGTCTTTTTTCGTCACACGCATGCCTACTGCACCCATGGCCTCAGCAAGCTTTACAAAATCCACCTGGTCATTCAGAACCGTTGCCGAATAACGCTCTCCATAATACAGGGTCTGCCACTGACGTACCATACCAAGTACATGGTTATTCAGTACTAACTCGATAATCGGTACCTGATAACGGGCTGCTGTAGCCATTTCGTTCATATTCATACGGAAGCAGCCGTCGCCAGCTACATTGACTACTGTCTTATCCGGACGGCCGATCTTCGCACCGATGCTGGCACCCAGTCCATATCCCATCGTTCCCAGACCTCCGGAGGTCAGGAAGGTTCTCGGCTCCTTGTACTTATAATACTGCGCTGCCCACATCTGATTCTGACCTACCTCGGTGGTAATGATGGCATCGCCTCCTGTCACCCGGTATAATTCTTCAATGACATAGGGGCCGGTCAGCCGGTCTGTTTCGAATTTCAGCGGATATTTGTTTTTCAGAGCCGCTACCTCGCCTACCCAGGATTCATGCTTCATATCCGGAAGCTTTGCATTCAAAATATCCAGTACAGACTTGACATCACCGATCACGCTTCCGCTTACCAGGACATTTTTATTGATTTCCGCCGGATCGATATCGATCTGCAGGATTTTTGCCTTCTTAGCAAATCGGCTTGTATCTCCGGTAACACGGTCACTGAAGCGTGCGCCTAAGGTAATCAAAAGGTCACAATTTGCTACACCGAAGTTGGAACCCTTTGTTCCATGCATACCCAGCATACCGGTATAGAGAGGATCGGTTCCGTCAAAGGCTCCTTTTCCCATCAGAGAATCACAGACCGGAGCATCCACCTTGTGTACAAAAGTCTTAATAGCCTCGGATGCGCCGGAGATCACGCTTCCGCCTCCTACGAAGATAAAGGGACGCTCTGCTTCCTGAATCATCTCCAGTGCCTTTTCGATATCTTCCTCCTTGATGGTATCTGTCACACGCTTCGGTTCTTCCGGTTTCTGGTACTCATATTCTGTCTTATCTGCAGTAGCATTCTTTGTAATATCTACCAGAACCGGACCCGGACGGCCGTTTCTCGCAATGTGGAAGGCTCTGCGAAGAGCCGGAGCCAAGGCCTTTACATCCTTGATAATGAAGTTATGCTTGGTAATGGGCATCGTGATACCGGAGATATCGACCTCCTGGAAGGAATCCCTTCCCAAAAGGCTTCTGCCGACATTGCATGTAATCGCAACCATCGGAACCGAATCCATGTATGCCGTGGCAATACCGGTGACCAGATTGGTCGCTCCGGGTCCTGAGGTGGCCAGGCATACGCCTACCTTTCCGGTAGCTCTGGCATAACCATCTGCCGCATGAGAAGCCCCCTGCTCATGCGATGTCAGAATATGGCGAATCTCATCGCTGTGCTTATATAACTCATCATATACATTCAGAATAGCTCCGCCCGGATAGCCGAAAACGGTATCGACTCCCTGCTCCTTGAGACATTCTACTAAGATCTGTGATCCTGTCAGTTCCATATTGCTCTCCCTTTCTGTTCACTTTGAATAGTGTCTGTGGACATTCTATTTCAAAATGCAACTATTCAGAACCCCATTCGCAAAATCGCTGCTACGCAGCTTTCCTTTTGCTCATGTGGTTACCTCGCCATATAAAACTGCTTATCTGCCTGAATGCAAGCATTCGCAGAACGCAGTTTTGCATGGCTCTGAATAGTTACTTCAAAATGCTGATTTACTTCTCCAGTATAGCTCCTCTGTTTCCGGAGGTTACCATCTTCGCATAGCGTGCCAGATAGCCGGTAGTCACTCTGGGCTCTCTAGGCTGCCATTTTGCCTTTCTGGCTGCCAACTCCTCGTCAGATACCAGAAGCTCCAGCTTATTGTTCGGAATATCGATAAGGATACGATCACCTTCTTCTACCAGGGCGATGGGTCCGCCTACAGCTGCCTCCGGGGACACGTGTCCGATAGATGCGCCTCTGGAAGCACCGCTGAAACGACCGTCGGTAATCAGGGCTACAGTAGAGCCAAGACCCATGCCGGCAATGGCGGAGGTCGGATTCAGCATCTCTCTCATGCCGGGGCCGCCTTTGGGTCCCTCGTAGCGAATTACAACGACGTCACCAGCCACGATCTTGCCGCCCTTGATGGCTGTAATAGCATCTTCTTCACAATCAAATACACGTGCCGGTCCCTCGTGAACCATCATCTCCGGTACTACAGCGGAACGCTTTACTACACCGGTATCCGGTGCCAGATTGCCCTTCAGGACGGCGATACCTCCGATTTCACTGTAGGGATTGTCAATCGGACGGATAACTTCCGGGTTGCGGTTAACACAGCCAGCGATGTTCTCGCCGACTGTCTTGCCGGTAACGGTAATCAGATCCGTATTCAACAGATTCTTCTTATTTAATTCATTCATGACTGCATAGACACCGCCTGCCTCATTCAGGTCTTCCATGTAGGTGGGTCCTGCCGGTGCCAGATGGCAGAGGTTCGGGGTCTTGGCACTCATCTCATTGGCAATCTCCATGTTCAGATCCACGTCTGCCTCATGCGCGATAGCCGGCAGATGCAGCATACTGTTGGTGGAGCAGCCCAGTGCCATATCTACGGTCAGGGCATTCAGAAATGCTTCTTTTGTCATAATATCGCGGGGACGGATATTCTTTCTCCACAGCTCCATCACCTGCATACCTGCGTGCTTTGCAAGCTTGATTCTCTCCGAGTAAACAGCCGGGATGGTTCCGTTTCCGGGAAGTCCCATGCCAAGTGCCTCCGTCAGGCAGTTCATGCTGTTCGCTGTATACATACCGGAGCAGGAACCGCAGGTAGGACAAACCTTAGCCTCAAATTCTTTCACATCCTCCTCGGTCATCGTACCTGCAGCGTAGGAGCCAACTGCCTCAAACATGCTGGAGAGGCTGCGCTTTTTCCCATGGACATGACCAGCGAGCATCGGGCCGCCGCTTACGAAAACGGTGGGCACATTGATACGGGCTGCTGCCATCAAAAGTCCCGGTACATTCTTATCACAGTTCGGTACCATCACCAGAGCATCGAACTGATGAGCCATCGCCATACATTCGGTGGAATCGGCAATCAGGTCACGGGTTACCAGAGAGTACTTCATACCGACATGACCCATGGCGATGCCGTCGCAGACTGCGATAGCCGGAAATACAATCGGAGTTCCTCCTCCCATGGCCACACCTAATTTTACGGCTTCTACGATTTTATCCAGGTTCATATGTCCCGGTACGATCTCATTATAGGAACTTACAATGCCGACAAGCGGCTTCTTCATCTCTTCTTCTGTCAGACCCAGTGCGTTAAACAGACTGCGGTGGGGTGCCTGCTGCATGCCCTCTTTTACTGCGTCACTTCTCATTTTTCATTCTCCTTCTATATAAGTGCTGTTTTGCTCATTACTCTTATAATCTGTCAGCGATCAGGTCGCCCATTTCGCTGGTGCCTACCTTCTTGCAGCCCTCAGACATGATGTCGCCGGTGCGGTAGCCATCGGTCAGCACCTGCTGTACAGCCTGCTCGATAGCGTCTGCCTCTTTATCCAGGTCGAAGCTGTAACGCAGCATCATGGCTGCAGACAGGATGGTGGCAATGGGGTTCGCAATATTCTGTCCTGCGATATCCGGAGCAGATCCGCCGCTTGGCTCGTAGAGACCGAACTTCGTGTCGTTCAGGCTGGCGCTTGCCAGCATTCCGATCGATCCGGTCACCATGCTTGCTTCATCAGAAAGAATGTCACCAAACATATTTTCGGTCAGGATCACATCGAACTGAGCCGGGTCTTTGACGAGCTGCATCGCGCAGTTGTCTACCAACATATGGGTCAGCTCGATATCCGGATATTCCTTAGCTACCTCTTCTACCACTTTTCTCCAAAGTCTCGAGGAGTCCAGAACATTGGCTTTATCTACGCTGCATACCTTCTTTCTGCGCTTGCCTGCGATATCGAAGGCGCGCTTTGCGATACGGTGGATTTCATTTTCGTTATAGGTCAGGGTATCGATGGCAGTCATCACGCCATCTACTTCCTTCGTCTCTCTGGCTCCAAAGTAGAGGCCTCCGGTCAGCTCCCGCATGATCATCATATCAAAGCCTTTGTCACTGATATCCTTCCGCAAGGGGCAGGCATCCTGAAGCTCTTTATAAAGGATGGCCGGGCGCAGATTTGCGAAGAGACCTAAGGATTTGCGAAGCTTTAAGAGTCCTGCCTCCGGGCGGCGATCTGCCGGGAGCCTGTACCAGGGTGAGGTGGCTGCGTTGCCGCCGATGGAGCCCATAAGGACTGCGTCACTGTTTTTGGCAAGCTCGATAGTTTCATCGGTAAGCGGAACGCCGTGGACATCGATGGATGCACCGCCCATCAATAGATCGGTGTAATGAATTTCATGTCCGTATTTATCTGCGATGCGGTCGAGAACCTTTCGTGCCTCCCGCACAACCTCCGGTCCGATGCCGTCGCCGGAAATGACTGCTAAATTTAAGTTCATTTTTTCATCTCCCCTTAATGCACTACTTTAGTGTGAAAAATTCCATATTAGTAATACTATAGAAC
>CAVHYN010000082.1:0-5598 GCA_963640245.1 Bulleidia sp. | reverse complement strand
ATATTACTTTCCTGCGTGAAGATCGTGCGTCAGGCGCAGGCACTGGTTATTGAGAGACTGGGAGCATATCAGTCTACATGGGGAACAGGACTTCATTTTAAAGTCCCGATTATTGACCGTGTGGCAAGAAGAGTGGATTTAAAAGAACAGGTGGTAGATTTTGCTCCACAGCCGGTGATCACAAAAGATAACGTAACAATGAGAATCGACACAGTTGTATTTTATCAGATCACAGATCCTAAGATGTTCTGTTATGGTGTTGCCAATCCGATTATGGCGATTGAGAATCTGACAGCCACAACACTCCGTAATATCATCGGAGATCTGGAACTGGATCAGACACTGACATCCAGAGAGACGATTAATACAAAGATGCGCGCATCTCTTGATGTTGCAACAGATCCTTGGGGAATCAAGGTAAACCGTGTAGAGCTTAAGAATATCATTCCCCCGGCTGCGATTCAGGATGCGATGGAGAAGCAGATGAAGGCAGAGCGTGAGCGTCGTGAGGCCATCCTTCGTGCAGAGGGTGAGAAGAAGTCCACGATTCTGGTAGCAGAGGGACAGAAGGAATCCGCGATTCTGGATGCGGAGGCAGAGAAGCAGGCAGCCATCCTTCGCGCAGAGGCAAAGAAGGAAGCGACCATCCGCGAGGCAGAGGGTCAGGCACAGGCGATTTTGAAGGTGCAGCAGGCGAACGCAGACGGACTGAGAATGCTCAAAGAGGCTTCTCCGGACAGTGCGGTATTGCAGCTGAAGAGCCTGGAAGCATTCGCCAAGGCGGCAGACGGTCAGGCTACCAAGATCATCATCCCGTCCGAGATTCAGGGACTGGCCGGCATGGTGAAGGCTGTTGCAGAGGTAGCGAAAGAAAATTAGAATTGGTTGACATAATATTGACATAGACGGAGGAAGACAGAAATGGATTTAAAAGGACGCGATTTTCTTACATTAAAGGATTTTACACCGGAGGAGATAGAATATCTGGTCGATCTAGCAGCAAGTCTGAAGGCAAGAAAGAAGGCAGGTATCGTAGAGCGTGATATGCGAGGAAAAAACGTAGCGCTGATTTTTGAGAAGACCAGCACCCGTACCCGCTGCGCCTTTGAGGTGGCAGCCCACGATATGGGCATGGGAACCACCTATCTCGATCCGTCCGGATCCCAGATTGGTAAGAAGGAAAGCATCGCGGATACAGCAAGAGTGCTGAGCCGGATGTTTGACGGTATTGAGTATCGCGGCTTTGGCCAGGAGATTGTGGAGGAGCTGGCAAAGTACTCCGACGTACCGGTCTGGAACGGCCTGACCAATGAGTATCATCCGACACAGATGCTGGCGACCTTACTTACCGTAAAGGAGCATCTGGGACACTTAAAGGGCGTGAAGCTGGTATACATGGGTGATGCCCGTTATAACATGGGCAATTCCCTGATGATCGCCTGCGCGAAGATGGGTATGCATTTTACTGCCTGCGCTCCGAAGAATTATTTCCCGAATGCGGAGCTCGTGGCATATTGTGAGAATGTAGCCAAGGAGACCGGCGCGACCATCACGCTGACAGAAGATGTGATGAGCGGCACGAAGGGCGCAGACGTCATCTATACCGATGTATGGGTTTCTATGGGAGAACCGGATGAGGTATGGGAGAGCCGTATCCGTGAACTGATGCCCTATCAGGTCAATCAGAAGGTTATGGACAATGCAGGACCGCAGGCCATCTTTACGCATTGCCTGCCTGCCTTCCATGATCTGAAAACAAAGATCGGAAAAGAAATTCAGGCTAAGTTTGGCATCACAGAGATGGAATGCACAGACGAAGTCTTTGAGTCCGAGCGCTCGGTAGTTTTCGATGAGGCGGAAAACCGGATGCACACCATCAAGGCGGTCATGGCAGCGACATTGGGGGCTTAAGTGTGAAAAAAGCAAGTCATGTCAGCAGGGATCCGTATTATTACTGGAAAATGATTTCCCTGATCCTTGCCTGCGCGGTTCTGATTCTGGCTCTTATGATTTTTTGCGGAGAACAGGACGAATTCCTGCGCCCGGTTGCCTTTTTGCTGGGCGGAATCATGTCGACCGTGACGGGAATTATGGAACTGGCAAAAAATAAAAAGGTGACAGGCTATATCTGCTCCGTCTTTGCCGGACTGATGGCTGTTGCCTTGATTTTTGATATCATTTGGACGTGGTTTTTATGATAAAAGATGAGGTTTTAAAGGCACTCAAGGAAAGAAACGGATATCTGTCCGGACAGGAGCTCTGCGACAGATTGTCCGTATCGAGGACGGCTGTCTGGAAGGCCGTCAGCAAATTAAAGGAAGAGGGATATGAAATTGACAGTGTACCCAATCGGGGTTACTGTCTTTTGCAGTCCCCGGATGCGATGACGGAATCGGAGATAGGAAGCTGCCTGGAGACAAAGGTGATGGGACAGAAGCTGGTTTGCTTTGCAGATACGGATTCTACGAACATTCAGGCCAAGCTTCAGGCCGAGAAGGGTGCGCCACACGGCACTCTGGTCTGCTCGGATCAGCAGACAAAGGGGCGGGGACGCCGGGGACGAGCCTGGGATTCACCACCCGGAGAGGCCATCTATATGAGCCTTCTTCTGCGGCCGAAGATTCGCCCGGAACATGCATCGATGTTGACGCTGGTGATGGGAATGGCCGTGGCAGAGGCGGTAAATCAGCTCCTTGGAGAGGAGCGAGCCGGAATCAAATGGCCGAACGACCTGGTAATCGAGGGGCGGAAGGCCGCAGGAATTCTAACGGAGATGAGTGCGGAGATGGACTGCATTCATTACGTGGTGATCGGGATCGGCATCAATGTAAATACCAGAAAATTTCCGGAGGAACTGAGTCAGGCCATCTCGCTTCGACAGGTGACAGGACATAGCTTTCGCCGCGCAGAGCTCATTGCGCTGTGCATGAAATTCTTTGAAGATTATTACACGCATTTTGAACAGACGGAGGATCTGAGCCTCCTGATCGATGATTACAACCGACTTCTGGTCAACCAGGGGCAGCAGGTACGGGTTCTGGAGCCGAATCATGAATATACAGGCCTGGCTCTCGGGATCAACCAAGAAGGAGAGCTTCTGGTGCGCTGCGAGGATGGACATCTGGAGGAAATCTATGCCGGCGAGGTATCGGTGCGCGGTATATACGGATACGTATAAAAGGCGAAGCATTGCAATGGAGGAACTATGGAACAGGAAAATACAGTACTCTGCGGAGCAAACTCCTATGAGGAAAAATATTTTTTTAATGAGCAGTTTGGGGCACTTCCCACAGCGATCAAAGAGGAGCTGAAGATTCTGTGTGTCCTTTTTGTCAATCAGGTGGGAGGCACCTTGCTTTTAGAGTTTGAACCGGATGGCACCCTGGTCTTCCGGGTGTCGAGTCATGAGAATGACTTCTTCTTTGACGAGATCGGAAGCAGTCTGCAGATCAAAGAAATTCAGAGAGAAAAGGAAGAGCTTTTGTCTTCTCTGGAAATGTATTATCGAGTGTTTTTTCTAAATAAGGAGACCGAGCATGCATAATGAACTTTTAAAAATCGGACCGTTTACCGTCTACGGTTACGGTCTGATGATTGCCATCGGCATTTTTTCGGCCTATTGCCTCGCAGAGTATCGTGCCAAAAAGCTTGGACTGAAGGATGAGCTCGTTTTCGGCATGACGATATGGGCTGTCATAGGCGGAATTCTGGGTGGAAAAATCCTTTATTTTATCACGATCTTGCCGAAAATTCTGGCAGATCCCAGCCTTTTGTACCAGGATTTGCTGGAGGGATATGTGATTTACGGGGCATTGATTGGCGGCTTTCTGGCTGTCATCCTGTATTGCCGGAGACATGATATGAAGGTTCTGGCCTATCTCGACCTGACCCTGCCTTCCGTGGCTCTCGCACAGGGCTTTGGCCGCATAGGCTGCCTGCTGGCAGGCTGCTGTTATGGACGGGAAACAGAGAGCGCCTTTTCGATTACCTTTGAACATTCGGCTTATGCGCCAAACGGGGTAGCTTTGATTCCGACCCAGATTATTTCCAGCGGACTCGACTATTTGCATTTTATCATCCTACTGATATTTGTAAAAAAATGGAAGAAAAAGGACGGCCAGGTGACCGGACTTTATTTTATGCTTTACAGTGCAGGCCGGTTTATTCTGGAATACTTCCGCGGAGATCTTGAGAGAGGCAGTGTAGGCGTATTGTCCACCTCACAGTTTATCGCGATCTTCATGTTTTTGATGGGAGCAGGTTTCTTTTTCGGCCTGGATATAACCGCTCGGCGCAGCGCAAAGGACTAGCTGCTGAGGGCGTGCGAAAGTGATTTGGGAGTGCAAAATCAATGAGACATTTAAAAATAGGAAATGTAGAACTTTCGAATCCGGTTCTATTGGCACCGATGGCAGGCGTAAGCGACCTGCCATTTCGTCTCTTATGCAGGGAGCAGGGAGCGGGGCTGGTATGCATGGAAATGGTCAGCGCGAAGGCGATAGCCTATCGCAATCGAAATACCGAGAAGCTGATGGAGATAGACGAACGGGAGCACCCGGTTTCCCTGCAGCTGTTCGGATCGGAACCGGATCTGATGGCGGAGATTGCCGCGCAGATCGAGGAACGTCCCTTTGATATCCTGGATATCAATATGGGCTGCCCGGTGCCAAAAATCGTAGGAAACGGGGAAGGCTCTGCGTTGATGAAAAATCCAAAGCTCATCGAGGAGATCGTCACGAAGGTTTCACGCGCGATCCGAAAGCCATTGACCATCAAAATCCGAAAGGGCTTTGATGATAGCTGCGTAAATGCCGTGGAGATAGCGAAAATCGCCGAAGCAAGCGGAGCTGCAGCAGTCGCCGTACACGGGCGAACCAGGGAACAGTACTATTCCGGAAAAGCAGATTGGGAGATCATCCGGCAGGTAAAGGAGGCAGTTTCGATTCCCGTGATTGGCAACGGGGACGTAGACAGCCCGGCGAAGGCGAAGGCATTGCTTGAGGAGACCGGCTGCGACGGCGTCATGGTAGGACGGGCGGCCAGAGGAAATCCATGGATATTTCATGAGATAACAGAATATCTCGAGACCGGAAGAATCCCGGAGAGACCCTCGAAGGAAGAAATTCAGACGATGATGCTGCGGCATGCAAGGATGCAGGTGGAACTGAAGGGGGATTATACCGGAATACGAGAGATGCGAAAGCATATTTCCTGGTATACCACGGGGCTGCCTGGCTCGGCAAAGCTGCGGGGGAGGATGAACAGCGCAGAGAGTCTGGAGGAGATCGAGGAACTGGTGCGGGAGTTGTAAAAAGTGGACGGCAGGTTGGAAAAAGGGAGATATAAGACGGACGGATGGAACCGCAGCTAAAAAAACGGACGGCAGGTGACAGAAAAATTTTCCACGCTCGGGCGCAAATAGGCCCTCCTTAGGAAAATTTTTTCTGCCACCTGCCTGTTGGTTTAGCGTGGAACTCACGGTTGAAAGCGAAGCTTTCCGAAAGAGAGTCTCAGTGAATCACAGGTTAGAAGCAAAAATTTCCAAAAGAGGCTCTTGGTGAACCAAAGGTGGAAGCAATTTTCCGAAAGAGGGTCTCG
>CAVHYN010000081.1:0-22668 GCA_963640245.1 Bulleidia sp. | reverse complement strand
AAAGACATATCGACACCCCCGTGTTAGATATGTCTATTATACCATCTTTACCTAATAAAATGTTGGTAATTAAGCAATTTTGACACCTGAACCAAATTTAGGAGTCTGTGATGAAAATGGTATCATCCAAAACAGTTGCGTATTACTATCCCGGAATGCATAAAAGCATGGTCTATCATGTAACTGTCCATTTATCTTTTCCTTATTCTGCATCAAATAAGAATCTGGAAAATCCTTAAAGTATTGATCATCAATATAATAAAAATGTCCTATTTCCATTTCTTCTCCTATCATCAAAAAGAGGTTCCGTCCTCCCGAACGAAACCTCAAAACATTTGAACTCGACCTTTTCTAAGTCGCATATCGAGTAGCGACAAACATTTGAACTCGACCTTATTTGAGTTGCATATCGAGTAGCAACAAACATTTGCAGTAATCTCTTACTGTACTTAAAGCATACATTCAAATGTGCCGCCTGTCAAGGTCAAATATAATTTCAAATCACAGCTTGCGGCTGCGTTAATATTATATGTCCGTATCCAACTAGATATTCATTTTACTTTCTTCATTCTTCACTTGGCATATCTTAGAAGCTTAGTCGCATCTGGTTCCAAGCTACTCCGCCGTGCTCTGATTTTTCTGTGATACCCTCGTTAACAAAGCCGAATTTTGAATAATAATCAACCAGCTTATCTTTGCATGTCAGCACAAGCCCTGACCGTCCCTGAGCTCTTGCATCCTCAATTGCCTTCCGGATTAATTGTCCGGCATAACCATGCTTCCGATAGGAAGGAATCGTATTAACGCCAAATATCATCTGCCATCTACCATTCTCGTTATGCAGAGATGCATCTGCATACATTTCATCCGTGAGATCCGGCTCATCTGTGACAAAGCCATCTACAAATGCGATGAGCTTTTCCTCCTCAAACATCAGCCAGAAATGATTGGCATAATGTGTCAGCCGTTCCATAAAATCTTTTCTGGTCGCCGCTTCTGCAACCGGAAAGCATTCTGCCTCCACAGCGGTTATCAGTTCTAAATCATCTATTGTCGCTGTTCTGATAATCATTTTTTCCTCCATGTGATCCTGCCACCTAAATAAATTCTACCCGACCGTCCTCGATATGGTAGACTGCGCCGACTACCTGCATTCCTTTTTCTTCCATTTTTACAATATCTAAGCTATGCTCGATGATATCCATGCTCCGCTTGATATTCAGACAGCAGGCTTTGAAATCATCCTTCTCCTCGCCGATGGCCAGCTTGATCTCATCGGTAATAAACTTGATGTAGCCCTCCGGATCGTGATGAATCGCTGCATCCACTGCACCGCAGCAGGTATGGCCAAGCACGACGATAAGCGGACTTCCCAGATGACTGGCCGCGTATTCGATGCTGCCAAGCTGATGATCGTCGATGACATTTCCGGCCACCCGAATCACAAACAGATCTCCGATTCCTGCAGAAAAGATGCTCTCAGGAATTACACGCGAATCCGAACAGGTGACAATAATTCCATATGGATGCTGTCCGTGTTCTTTGGTATACAGGCGCAGCGCCCTGGAAATATTCCCCTTTCCGGTTTCCGAGTCCAGGTACTTTTTGTTCCCGTCCTTCAGCTTCTTCAGAGCCTTATCCGCTGTCATAATAAATGGTTTCATTGCTTCGCCCCTTTCCCCCGATACACCGGGCTGTAATGAATAGTTCTATTTTATCATACTATACCCGTTTTGCACCACCAAAAACAAACCCCCGGAGCCACCTGTGCGGAAATTTTCCAGGCTCGGGCACAAATAGGCCCTCCTTAGGAAAATTTTCGCACAGGCGACTCCGGGGGTCGTCCGTCTTATTGTGTTCTAATTCGTAACGCTTCCGTACAGTTACCTATCATTCTACATAATCCAGCATAAGTGCCAGCGCAATCCGAAGTCCATCCTCCAGGCTTGCAAGCTCAATCCACTCTTCCCGTGTATGAGCCAGAGCGCCCCGCACGGTGCCTACCGTATTGGCCAGGATTCCTAAAGAAAGAGGTACATTGCTGTCCGTAGAATAAGCGTCAAAATCAATCGGATCCGAATACCAGGTTCCAATCACCTCTGCCGTATGTGCTGTAAATGCCTTCAAGGCCTCCGCGTCCACCGGTCCATTGCCCGGGCGCACGCCTAAAAGCTCGACCTCTATCTCGCCGCCACGGCTTCGCACCGAATCTACGGCAGCGTTAAAGCGTCTTTCCATTTCCTCCAGGCACTTCTGGGATGTGGAGCGGAACTCATAGAGCATAAAGGCTTCCTGAGCAATGGAATTGACTGTGGTGCCGCCCTCCATCCGTCCGATATTGTAGGTGGTGAAGGCATCTCCATCCTTCGGCGCTTCAATCTTATAGAGCCGCTCCGTCAAATCACAGAGGATCTCCAGCGCATTCGGATCGCCAAAGTTAATATAGGAATGACCGCCCTTCGTCTTGCAGGTAATCCGGTAGCGGTAGGAGCCCACTGCGCAGCTGCAGCACTGGGGCGTATAACCATCAAAGGAATAAAAGGCCTTAATCTTAGATCCGTAAGTTGCAAACAGAGCTTTCGTTCCATCCAGATTGCCAAGTCCCTCCTCGCAGGCATTTGCCACGAAAAGCAGACCATACTTTGGTTTCAAATTATGCTGAATGATATATTTCGCTCCCAGCATCAGATTGACCAGATTGCTGGTATCGTCGCCGATACCCGGGGCAAAGAGCTTTCCGTCCTCCTCTCGAAGCGGCAGCTCTGTAGTATCCGGAAATACGATATCTGTATGCGCAGCAAAGACAATCAGCTCCTCCGCATCCGGATCGCCCAGTCTGCAGATTACATTCTTTGCATCGTCGATATGCACATCTTCAGCGCCCTGTTTCAGAAACCAGTCCCTGCAGAAAGCTGCCCGCATATCTTCCTGATGGGAGGGAGCCGGGATCACACCCAGAGTCTTCAGAAGCTCCTTTTGTTCCACTTTCGCTTCGGCAGCATACTGCTCCGCCAATTCCTTTATTTTTTCGTTCATGCTTTTCTCCTTTTTAGAAAATCGGATAAACCGTCATAATCCAGAATACACTTACCAGAGTAATAACGATAAACGGAACCCAGCCCATCTTAAACAGCTGCTTTACCGTATAGTTTCCCGCACCCATCATCTGCGGTACAGCCGGTGTCGCAAGCGGGGTGAAGAAAGCAGTCATGGCTGCAATCATGCAAAGCATGATAGGTCCAACCGGATTTGCACCCAGGGATTTGCAAATCATGATGTAGAGCGGCACAAAAATGGAATAAATTCCCAGATTTAACATAAACTGTGTCAGGACAAAGGGTACCAGGAAGAAAATAAATCCTGCAATGTAGTTATTGTGTACCTTCAAAATGATACCGGACAGCTGATTTCCAATCACATCTGCCACACCGGTTCCGGACAATGCGGTACCGATAGCAAGAGCACCCACAAAGAGCAGTACCATGCTGATATTCATGGACTCAACCAGCTCTTTCTTGGTCATGATACCGGAAGCTGCGATAACCAGGGCGCCGATAAAGGCTACCTGCCAGGTCTTCAGACCGATCTGACTGGAGAACAAAAGTCCCAGGAGAACACATACAAAGGTCGCATAACCGATAAACTCACGAACCGGGCTTAACTTTTCCTGTTCTTTTTGTTCTTTTACCTGAAGCTCCGCCTCCATCTCATTGTCCGGAGCGAAGCGCGGTACGACGAAGATAGCCAGCAGTACAATCGCGATCATGGTAGGTGCCTTTGCATACATGATATCCATGATGCTCATGTTGTAGGTTGTGTACTCGTAAGCCTCCAGGAAGCCCTGAATTCTTGCCATCTCACTGACCGATGCACTAAACGGCAGGGTGATAACGGTACCAATGGCTGTGATACCCAGAGAGAACATCATCTTGGACGGAGCGATCTTCATCTCCTTGCAGACACCGTAGGCCAGGGGGAAGACCACGCTGAAACAGGCTGCTGCACTGGGAATAAACTGAGCTAGAATGCAGGTCAGAATCACGTAGCCAGCCAATACCTTTGTAAAGGATCCCTTGCTGATCCGACAGATGAATGCAGAAATCTTCTTTACCATCTGAGTACGGTTTAGACCGGCGGATACCACGAACATGCTGGCCATCAGGATGGCGCTGGAGTTTGCAAAGCAGCTAAGGGCATCATCGGGAGCCATACAGCCTGTGACCATCAGCGCAGCCACACTGATCAGGGAAATGACGGCCATGGATACGCGACTGCTTAGGAATGCGTATGCCAGGAGCGTCAGAATGAAAATGATCAGGCAAATTGTCATTTGATTCATAACAGTTTCCTCCTATAAATAGATTTTTAGATACAAAAAACGCAAAAGAGTCTTTCCGTTCTGTAACGTCTTCGCTCCTTTGCGTTGTTCTTGGCTGTATTATAGCACTTGACAGAGTTTTGCATCAAATATATTATTTTTATAAGATGCTATAGAAATTTTTTATAGAGGTATGGAAAATGAAATTTGACGCGATTTTTTATGCGCTGGAAGTGGCAGACGCAGGCTCCTTCAGCCAGGCCGCAAGAAATCTTTATATGTCCCAGCCTAATTTAAGCTACGCGGTACGGCAGCTGGAAAAGGATCTGGGGATGCAGCTCTTTCACCGGGTGCCTGGTGGTGTAGTTCCCACCGAGGATGGGCAGGAGCTTATCGAGCGTTTCCGCATCATCCGGCGGGAGTACGAGCAAATAAAAAGTTTCTCCGAGCTCCCCCACCGGGATTTCCGACAGCAGCTGCGGATCGGCTCCTTGCGCTCCAGTCGTGCGGCCAGAGCCTTTTCTCGGTTTGTGAAGGATCACAGCAATGCAGGCTGCCGCTATTCTTTTTTGAATTATGATTCATTGGATCAACTGGTGGACGAAATGACCACCAATAAGCTGGATCTGGCTGTCATGGGTACTTTTTCCACCCATGTAAAAACGGTATACAGCAAGCTTAAGAATTCTGATATCGAATATCATTTAATCGGAAGAAGTCCCATCTGCGTCGTAGTCGGAAAATCCAATCCGCTCTACGGTCGGACAGAGCCTGTGACCCTGGAGGATCTCTATCCCTTTACGGCGGTTCAGTATGGTCCCACCTTCAGCGACCCGAGCCATTCTCTCCTCCACGAGACCGGTCTTTCGCTTCACCTGGCCGGTGAAATCAATGTAACCGGCGCTCAGATCTTCTTTGATCTGATCGCCGAAACCGACGTCATCGGTCTCGTGGCCGCCTGGCCGAAGGCCTTCCGCCGCTACCATGAAGAGCCCTCCACCTTTATCATTCCCATCAAGGACTGCGATCTGATGGCGGAATACGGCTGGATCAAACCAAGCCGCACACTATTGCCTGAGCTTGGGCAGGAGTATCTGGATATTCTGGTAGGGCTGTACTAAAAAGTCAGATTTTTACTGCCTCCTCCAAGTATAGACAAAATACAGAATCTCTGCGATGGAGGTCAGCACCCAGGAGAAGAAATACAGCAGATAAAGTGATGGAATTGTATGAAAATACGCGAAAATCGTATAAATCCATACAATTCGAAATACACAGGAACCTAAGATCACGATGATGGTGGGACCTACACTCTTTCCCATTCCCCTGGAAGCGGCAATGGTACAGTCCATAAAGGCAGAAAACATATAGGAAAATGCCATGATCCGGATCCGCTGCATGCCTACATCGATGACATCCGGTTCTGTCGCGAAGAGGGAAAGAAACTGCCTGCCAAATAAAAAGAGCAAACCGCCCAACAGCGCTCCCATTGCGAAGGAGTAAAAGAGGCTGATAAAATAACTTTCGAGCACACGCTTTTTCTGTCTGGCTCCCCGGTTTTGCCCCATGAAGCTCGTGCAGGCCGTATAAAACGCATACATGACATTAAAAATCAGAGTATCGGCATTCGTCGAAGCCGCATTTCCCGATACCGTCACCGCATCGAAGGAATTGACACCCACCTGCACAAAAATATTTGCAATGGCAAAGATCGCATTCTGGATGCCCGCCGGGATTCCGGTCAGTAAAAGATTCCTTGCTGCTTCTTTTCGAAGGGTAAGCTTCGACCAGGAAAAGTTCACCTTCTCTGAGCGGTGCATCAGATGTTCCAGAATCAGAAACGCAGACAGATACTGGGCAATCACACTGGCCAGTGCCACACCGTCTGCCGCCATATGGCAGCGAATGACAAAAAACAGATTCAGAATCACATTGACGATACCGGCCAGGCTCAGATACATCAGCGGATGCTTCGTATCGCCCGATGCGCTCATGACACCATTGCCGAAGTTATAGATTCCCATGGCCGGCAGACCAAAGGCGTAGATTTTCAGATAAAGGACGGCTCCGTCGATCAATTCCTCCTTTGTATGCATCAGGGAAAGCATCCCCTCAGCGAAGAAAAAACAGATGCTGCCTACCAAAAGACCTATCAGGCCGCAGAGCAGGAAGGCAGTATGAACGGTTCGATCTGTCGCCTTTTTATCCCCGGCGCCCAGGCAGAGAGCCGTCTGTACATTCACGCCGCTTCCCATGCCGATCAAAAAACCTGTAAACAGCGTAACCAAAAGGGTCGTGGAGCCCACGGAGCCCAGTGCCCGGTAGTCCGCAAAGCGTCCTACCACCGCCACATCGCTTAAGTTAAAAAGTACCTCCAGAAGCTGGGTAAACATCAGCGGTACACTGAAAAGGAAAATATTTTTCCACAGAGAACCGCAAACCATTTCGATTCCTTTTGCCTTTGTTTCTTCCTGTCTCATTCTTACTCTCTCCCGTCGGGACAATCCCCGTTTCCAAGCATACTATTTCTTCTCGAATTTGTAAATATTCCTCTCGTCTTTTCCTCCTTGATTTCCGGGAAAGGAGTGCTATACTAAAAAGGCATTTGTATTACAGACATTTTTATTAAGAGGTAAGCTTCGAAATGAAACGAATTGATTTTGAAAATGGAAATATTACAGGAAATATTTTACAGGCTGCCCTGCCCATGCTGGTAGCGCAGCTCCTGAATCTGCTCTACAACATCGTAGACCGCATCTATATCGCCCGGATTCCGGAGGTTGGAACCGCAGCTCTGGGAGCCGTGGGACTGTGCTTCCCGATTATCGTCATTATCACCGCCTTCAGCAATCTGTTCGGCACCGGCGGTGCGCCTCTCTTCTCTATCGCAAGAGGGCGGCAGGATCGCAAGGAAGCCGGAATGATTCTCAATACTTCTTTCTTTCTGCTGTCCGCATGCGCCCTGGTTCTGATGATCGCAGGACTTTGCTTCGCGCGGCCGATTCTGGTGCTCTTCGGAGCATCCCAGAGTGCACTGTCCTATGCCTATCCCTATCTGATGATCTACCTTCTGGGAACCTATCCCTCCATGATTGCCACCGGTCTGAACCCCTTCATCAATGCGCAGGGCTACTCCACGACCGGCATGCTGTCCGTCGTCATCGGCGCTGCCGCTAATCTGGTGCTCGATCCCATCTTTATCTTTGTCCTGAATATGGGTGTAAGCGGTGCTGCGATCGCCACGATTCTCTCTCAGTTTCTCTCTGCCTGCTTTGTGCTTTATTTTCTCCGCAAAAAAGCAGAGTACCGCATCCGCCTTCTCACCCGGGACGAGATCAAAACCTGCGGCTCCCGCGCTGCTAATATCGTCAGTCTCGGAACTGCCGGCTTTATCATGCAGCTGACAAACAGTCTGGTCAGCATCTGCTGCAATCACGTTCTTTCCGTCACCGGAGGGGATATTTATATCTCGGTGATGACCATCATTTCCAGCATCCGGCAGATGGTAGAGACACCCATTTACGCTATCACCGAGGGTTCCTCGCCCATCATCAGCTACAACTACGGTGCCCGCAGGGCAGACCGCGTCCGCAAGGCCGGCGTCACCATGGCCGTCCTTGCAATGATTTATACGCTGGGTATGTGGGCTGTGATCCTCTTTGCACCTCATTTTCTCATCAGCATCTTCAGCTCCGATGAAAGCCTTCTGGCCGACACCATCCCGGCTCTGAAGCTTTATTTCGCAGCCTTCATCTTCATGCTACTCCAGTATGTTGGGCAGACCATGTTCAAATCCCTCGGCAAGAAAAAGCAGGCTGTGTTCTTTTCTCTGCTCCGCAAGGTCATCATCGTCGTTCCGCTGACCTATTTTCTGCCCTATGGCCTGGGGTTCGGCACCGACGGCGTCTTCCTCGCAGAGCCGGTATCCAATGTAATCGGCGGCATCCTCTGCTTCGCTGTGATGCTGGTGACCGTCCTTCCGGATCTGCGAAAAATGAACTAAATGATCTTTTTACTACCAGAAATGACGCAGGTTACCCTGTGGGAACGTTTGCGTATTTTGGGGCATTTTGACTGCGCTAGGCAGCACCTGAAGGAGGCACTGTCTGAGCACCCAAAGGGTGCGAGTTTGCCGGTCAGGTGCGTATAAGCCGCGCGGTCAAAATACCCCAAAATGTACATGTTTCCACAGGGTAACCTGCGTCATTTCGTCCGTCTTATATACTTTATCCTAGAGGTAAGCCGCGTCATTTCGTCCGTCTTATATACTTTATCCTAGCAGTTCCCTCACCATCTCTGCGTCAAATTGTACCGCCTTCACACCATTGACCTCAATCTGATACAGCGCATTAGCCGCGATATGCTCCGCCGCCTGCTCCAGATCGCGGATGCCGGTGGTATCCGCATACTTGGCAATGACCGCGTCGAGGCCTTCCGGCGTCACGATACACTCGTCCTCCCGAAGGCTCATGCGTCTCAGCACCTTTGGCAATGCAAATTTGGAAAAAATTACCTTTTTCTCATCTTCCGTATAATCCGGAATATCAATCACCGCAAAACGGGACATCAGCGGGGCGCTGATCTGGCTCTTATCGTTGGCAGTCGCGATGGGGTACACACCCACAGTCGGCACCATGCACTCCATGTAGTTGTCTGTGAAGCCCAGGTTGTCAAGCAGGGTCAGCAGCACGTCCGCCGGATTACCGTTGCCCTTGCCGGCATTGGCCTTGTCCAGCTCGTTGATGATAAAGACCAGATTGGATTCTCCCGATATCGAGAAGGCCTCCATAATGATACCCGGCTTTGCGTTGGCATAGACACGGGAGCTTCCGGTGAGCTGCTCTGGATCGTTGATGGAGCTCATGTCCAGGGTAGTCCACGGCAGCTTCAGAATCCGCGCCACTGCGTAAGCGATCTGGGACTTTCCGGTTCCGGCCGGTCCTACCAGAAGCAGGCCGTACGCCGGGAGCGTATGGGTACGGTTGATCTGGATAATCGTTTCGATGATGCGCTGCTTTACCTTCTCCATACCGTAGAGCTCTTCATCGAGAATTCTGCGGGCTTCCTTCGGATCGATGGCCTCGAAGTAATTGCTCTTCCACTGTATATTCATCATGATGGACAGGGCTCTCTGGGCATGACGCTTCTCCTCCGGGGATACCTCATGCGATCTGGCCACCGCCAGATTTCTTCTCGCCCAGAGCTGAATATTATCCGGCAGGGTACGACCTGCGCAGGTCATAAAATCCGTGATGCTCTGCAGGCTGGTCAGCTTCATATCGTCACCGGCCTCGTCCTGATCCTCATCCGTCTCTTCCTCGGAGGGCGCATTGCTGGCAAAGAGCCGGTCAATCATAAACTGCAAAAATCCGTCCTCTGCGGACAATTTCGTTCCGCCGCCGAAGGCTGTCTCACGGATCCTATATACTGCATAGCCATCCTCCCGGTTTGCTCCGGAAAGACGTACATGGATCTGGTGCTCACCAAGCCATTTGATCAGGCTCACAAAGCGGGCATCGATCAGCAGGATATCTGCCTGATATCTGCCATCCTCCTCCTTGAATTCAAAGGCTGTGGCTTTGGCCGGGTTTGTAAATACGCCGCAGGAATGATGCTTCCACTGGCGCTTCTTATTGTCCAACAAGAGGATCGGCTGGTCCGCGCTGGCCTCCGCCCCGTTGGTGCGGTATGTAGTATAGGTGCACTCCGGCTCCTTCGGCGCGCCTGCCGGGGCGCTGTTAAAATCGAATACTGGCATGTCGTTACTCCTTTTTTTAGTATCCTCTGCATTATACACAATCTGTTTTTGTGCTTCAACCGCTTCTTAAAGCGCTATCTCTTCCTTCAGGCAGAAGGAATAAATAATCTTCTCCTTCACCCGTTTTCCGGTAAGCCGTTCCAGCGCGATCTGATAATAATCCAGCTGCTTCTTATATTTTTCAAGAAGTTCTCCACCTTCTTTTACAAAATCCGTCTTATAATCCACAACCACGATCTCATTTTCCC
Source organism: Bulleidia sp. (assembly GCA_963640245.1). GTDB lineage: Bacteria > Bacillota > Clostridia > Lachnospirales > Lachnospiraceae > Laedolimicola. The sequence goes on along the minus strand of CAVHYN010000081.1, from coordinate 12,344 downwards.
CATTTTCATTTTTTTCATAAAAATAGGCATCGATGATTCCCTGAATCAGAATCGGTTCGTCGCTCTCGCAGCCGATTTCCAGCTTTCTTGCAGGCATCTGGATGACGAAGGGCTGCTCGGTATAAAACTCCTCCCGGTCTCTGGCCTTACTCATGCGCTTTGCAAGCGGTGTCTGCGCGAAGGCATAGATATCATAAGGACGCACCGCATCCGCCTGTTCTTGCGTCATCCGTCCTTTCTCCACCAGACGCTCAAGCCCTTCCTTTACCTTTTCGGAATGATATAAGCCCCGGAAATCCAGACATTCCAGCGCCCGATGATAAGCCGTACCCCTGGCCGCTCCGCTAACCGGCTCTTTTTCCGACATAAACCGCGGAATATAGGGCACAATTTCTTTTTCCGGATAGATCAGGGTATCCTCATCTTCCTCCTCGGCCTGTCCCATTTTTTTCAGCTCGGATACACTGAATTTTCCCCTCAGGGAGATGTCGTCCTGCCAGGGGTAAGTGTAGGCTAACTGCTCTTCTAAAAGCTTCGCATACTCCTCATCCGCTCTTGGAAGCTCATCCAGCCGTTCCAGGCTCTCCCGCTGCTCTTCCTTTAACATCTGTCTGGTCAGTGCTTCTTCTGTCTGTCCTTCCAGGCTTACTTCTTTTGTAACAAAAGGACTGTCCCCAGATCCTGCTGCCGGAAGTACCCAGTCCAGATAAGTGCCCGCTGTGGAAATCGTCCGAAAGGACAGCACTGAATCCATCTTTTCATCCAGATTTGCTCCGCTTCCAAGCAAAATCAGTTTTTCCTTTGCCCTGGTAAATGCCACATAGAGAACCCTAAGCTCCTCCCCCAGCATTTCCAGATCGAGGGCTTTTTGTATGACCCGTTTGGGAAGCGAGGCCGTGCGGGTGCGAAGCACACTATCCACCCAGTCGACGCCCACGCCAAGCTCCGGATGAATCACCACTCGGCTTCGGATATCCTGGCGGTTAAAGCTTTTTCCAAGGCCTGCCACGATGACGATGGGAAATTCCAGTCCCTTACTCTTGTGAATGGTCATAATGCGGACTGCGTCTTCATTTTCACCCAGGATACCTGCCTCGCCGAAATCCTCATGGTAGCTCTGCAGCTGCTCCATGTACCTGACAAAATGGAACAAGCCCCGGTAGCTGGTCTTCTCAAAGGCAATGGCCCGCTCGATGAGCATCCGCACATTGGCCTCCCGCTGGGCTCCCGCAGGCTCCGCCGCCAGGTAGTCGCCGTAGCCGGTGGTCTGAAGGAGCTCCTCGATGAGTTCATGGATGGGGAGAAATTCGGCGCGTTCGCGGTAGGTACGAAGGTCGTTATAAAAACTACGCAGTTTCTCCTGGATCTGTAATTCTATCGTATACTCTGCATGTTGTCTTTTTACGGTTTTCTGTTCTTTTTCTAAATTTACTAATTTTGATTTATCCTCTTCCGCTTCGAGGCTATCTGTCTTTTCTTCCCCCGCGTACCGCCTGCATGCCTCATGAAACTTCACATCCGGATATGCGCTCTTAATCTTCGCCAGCTCCACATCCGTAAAGCCGCCAATCATGGATTTCAGCACTGCAGCCAGAGGAATATCCTGACGTGGATTATCCACGATACGAAGCAGATTTAAGAGGGTCTGAATCTCAATCGTCGTAAAATACCCCGTCCGGGATTCTGTATGAGCCGGGATTCCCGCCGCGTTCAGCACTCTGGCGTACACATCGCCCCAGCCGGTCAGACTTCGAAGCAGGATCACGATATCACTGTGGCGCACCGGACGGAAATCCCCTGCGTCCCGATCCCAGACCTTTCCCTCCTCCATCACCCGACGGATGCAGTCGGCTGCCGCCTGGGCTTCCATCTCCCGATCGGTCAGTTCGGCCTGGTCGGCGTCCTCTGTCTCGGGCAGAGAATCCTTTTTCTGTTCCAATAAAAGCAATTCAGGTCTGTTAATTTGAGATTTTCTCTTACCTTCTCTGCCATTTTCTATCCAAGATTCTCTTATCTTCTCTTGTTCAACATCGTCTTCCAGAACACATTTTTCCTCCAGCTCCGGCATCTTGGCCCCCAGATACAGCGCCGCTGCACTGTCATAGGTGATACCTCCTACAGCCTCCGTCATCAGCTTCCGAAAGACATAATTTGTCCCATCCAGTACCTCTCTCCGACTTCGGAAATTCTTATGCAAGTCGATTCGAACCTCCGCTGCCTCGTCAGTCAGAGGATAGGTATGATACTTTTCCATAAAAAGCTCCGGTCTGGCCTGACGGAAGCGGTAGATACTCTGCTTTACATCTCCCACCATAAAGACATTCGGAATATCCTGCCCACGGCTTACACTATTCAAAATAATTTCCTGAATCAGATTGCTGTCCTGGTACTCATCAATCATAATCTGTGCGTACCTGGCGGACAATTCCTTCGCAGCATCCGTGGGCACGGCCTTCAGCTTCCCCTCTGCGTCCGTCTGTACATCTTTTACCAGAATCTCCAATGCCAGATGCTCCAGATCCGGAAAATCCGCCAGATTCTTCAGTCTTTTCTTCTCCTGATACCGATCCGCAAATTCCGCCGTCAGGGAAAGCAGCACCTCCGTCGTCGGAGCCGCCTTTTGCAGCACCTCCAGTACACCGGTAAGGGACGAATTGAAATACTTTTCCTTTATGCTTTTCAGGCTTTTTTTCATACTCTCCCGCAAGCCTTTGATCTGATTCTTTTGTCCCTCCTCCACATCCGGATCCTTCTTTGCAGAAAGCCGCGCGAAGGAAAGATCTGCCAGCCGCTTCTGGAGCCTTCCATAGCTATCACAGGCAAGAAGCTCCTGTACCTGCAGAAGATCCGCCTGCACTGCGTCTTCATACATATAAGGACCGCCCGGCAGACGACAGATCTCCAGCATCCGGTAAATGTCTTGTTCCAGATCCGCGAATGTTTGATTTACATAGCTCAGTAAAAATTGCATCCAGGAACTACTCTCCAGCTCTTCCTTCGTCTGCACCTGATAGGATTTTTTGCACTCCTCAAGCCAGCGCTTTGGATAGGGAAAGCTAATCGCAAACTCATAGAGCTGCAAAATCAGATTTTCCAGGGCTGCATCGCTCTTCCCGGTGGCATAGGCCTCGACAAAAGCCGTAAACCTTTCCCGATCTTCCGGATCCTCCGAGGCATAATGCTCCTCCAGAAGCTCCTGTACCACATCAGCCTTTAAAAGCTTCAGCTCACCCTCGTCCCCGATACGGAACGCCGGAGCCAGATCGATCTGATGAAAGTAATTTCGAATCACATACTGGCAGAAGCTGTCAATGGTCGTGATCTGCGCGCTGTGGATCAGGGTCTGCTGCTTCTGTAAATGTTCATTTTCCGGATCCGCCTCCAGACGCTTTTCTAGAGCCAGGCTTACACGCTCCCGCATCTCGGCCGCAGCCGCCTTCGTAAAGGTTACTACCAAAAGCCGATCCACATCCAGCGGTGACTCATTTTCTCCTTCGCCGCAGACCAGAGAAAGAATCCGCTCGACCAGAACCGCCGTCTTGCCGGAACCGGCAGCCGCCGAAACCAGCACATTTTTATTCCTTACCTCGATGACTTTTTTCTGTTCCTCGGTCCATCTGACGCTCACTGATCTTCCTCCTCTATCCGTCTCCAGATCTCATCATCCGCGAAGCTGGCCAGTCTCCGCCGATGAAAGCCTTCTGTTTTACTATCCAGTCCGCAGACCCCTCGGTAGGAGCAGAAATCACAGGCTGTCTTTCCCCTCAGTTCATAGGGATTCACATCCATCCAGCCATCCAGCACCTCGGAACCGATCTTTTGAATTTTTCGGTTGACATAACGTGACAGCATTGCAAACTGCCCGTCACTCGCTACCGGAGAACCGGCACGCAGGGAACCGTCCTTATTATAGGAAATAGGCAGCACCTGGGAGCGTCCCGGCATCGACTGATCGAGCCTTTTTATAATCTCCGGATCCGCATTAATAAGCCCATTTGGCTTCAGCTTCTCCAGCACCCGATCCGTCACATCCTCTTCCTCTCCATCCGTATCCAGCACCGGATCCTGAATCTGATAATAGAGCACACCTGCCGGAAGCACCTCCTTATCCGGGTGTTCCTTTCTCATCAGCTCCATGGCTGCGTTCAGATAAACCACCAGCTGCAGCTGCAGACCATGATACAGGGATAAAAGCTGAAACGACGTATTGCCGGACTTATAGTCGATGACCTTTACATATACATGCTCCTCGTCCTCGCAGGTATCCACCCGGTCGATCCGTCCTCGAAGCTTCAGCCGCTCCTCCGACGATAATTCGATGTTGATGGATTCCAGATCCGACACACTGGAAAATGAGATCTCATAATTTTCCGGTGTAAACAGGCCTTTTCGAATCTGCTCCCCCAGCGCCCAGACCGTCCGTTTCAAAATTCTCGCCATCCGGCGAATCATATAGCTGTTGCGGGCTGAACTCCTCAGCACCGTATTGCCATAATCTACGGTCAGCGAAGCGAGACACTCCTCCACCCATTCCTCTGCCGTCTCCTTCGGCAGGGTCTTCCAGGTATAATCGCTGGCATCCAGCTTCTTTGAAAATGCCTCCAGCGTCTCATGAAAAATATTTCCCATATCCACAGGTGCAAATTCATATTTTTCCCGCTCGGAAAGCTTGAGTCCATACATAAGAAAATGGGCATAGGCACAGGCCGCATACTGCTCCAGCCTCGTCACGCTATTCTCGAGCACCGTTCCGTACAGGGCATGAGCTACCGCCTTGCCTAGCTTCGTATCCTGATGGACGGAAAATGCGCCGTCCAGAAGCTGAGTCAGCTTTTCCTCATAGCGCTCCTGCTTCGCGTACCAGCGGTACAGCTCATAAAACCGCGCGCTACCCCGCCCCTCCCGGTACTCCTTCAGGCCCTCGATCAGCAGGCGCACGCCCTCCCTCTCGGTTCTTGGAAGTCCATTTTCTCTTTGCACCGTCTCCTGCTTTAATTCCAGTTCCGGAAACAGCCGCTTCATCACATTCATAAGATAAGACGGGCGAAGCGCCTTTCCTCCGCTATCCAGCAGGGTACAGGAAAGAATCAGCTTATCCGAAGGCTTCGTCAGATTCAGATACAGATAAAATCGCTGGATGTAACCCTGCTCTCTGGCCGTCGGAGCCAGTTCCATGCCGGATATACGCAGCTGTTCCCGCTCCATATCCGATAAGAGACCTGCCCGGGATGTATTCTTCGGGACACTGCCCTCATTCACGCCCAGGAAAAAGAGAACCTTCACATCCTTCAGACGGGTACGCTCCATATCTCCGGCCATGACCTGATCGACTCCGGGCGGAATGACGCCGACCCGTGCTTCCGCAAAGCCAGCCTCCAGAATCTCCGTATATTCCCGAATACTCAGCTCCTCGTCACCCAGCAGATCTACCAGCTTGTCCAACAGATCCATCAAAATGCCGTATATCTGGTGATACTCCTTGGCCAATACCTGATTATTTTCCCTCTTGAAACGCTCCTCAAAAACAGCCAGTCTGCCCTGAATACCCTTTTTTGCGATCAGCTCATAAAGCGCCGTCGTCCTACTTCGGACATCCACCGCTTTTTTTCGCTGTATTTTTACAAAGGGAAGCAAATCCTCTGCCACCCTTGCCCGGTAACTGTCGATCTGCTCCAACTCTTCCTCGGTTAGTCCCTTATAACTGCGAATGAAGCGTTCCTCCCACTTCTTCGCACCCCGGATCCCCAGCGCCAGCACATAATTCTCCAGCAGATCCACCTCTTCCGGTTCCATACCGGAGAGCCCGCTCCTGAGATACCGGAAGACCGACTCATAAGAGAAATCCTGCTCCGCGATTTCCAGCAGTGCCCGGATAAATTCTACGAAGGGATTTTTCAGAATGCTGCGCTTGTTGTCCAAAAAGCAGGGAATCTCGTAGTCCGCCAATACCCGCTCCAGCACCGGACTGTAGCTTTCCATATCGCCGGTGATCAGCGCGAAATCTCGATAATGATAATTCTTTTCCCGAATCAGTTCGCGAATCCGACCTGCAGCCCAGGAAACCTCCTCCTCGGGGTTCTTTAAAATGCGAAGGCTGATTTGCTCTGCCTTTTCTAGCGGATATCTCTGCCATCGCAGCCGAAACAGATTTTGTTCCAGCCAGCCCAGCTCTCCGCCTGCTGCGAGCCGGCTCTTCTCCCCGGGATGTACCCAGATGGGCTCCTCCTCCGGTACACCCACCTCCTGTGCCAGTCGCTTCAGGCCTGCTACCGTCTTCTTACTCAGATAAAAGAGCTGGTGCTCCCCCTCCACGTGGTACGGATCCTCCCGCTCATCAATCGTCACGGTCACGAGAACCTTCTTCGCGTACTGCATCAGCTTCTGCATCAGCTTATTCTGAATTGGCGTAAAACCGGTAAAGCCGTCCAGCACGATGACGCTCTCCCGAATCATCTCGGACTGCTCCGCTACCCGGCACAGCACCTCCAGAAGCTCCTCCGCCGTGATATATTGATCCGCCAGATAAGCATGGAAGGCCTTATACAGCACCTGCACATCCTGCAATTTATAATAAAGATGTGGCTTTTCTTTACTCTTTTCCAGAAAGCCTGCCAGTGCTTCCTCGGTCACTGCATACTGGGTCAGCTCGGAAATCAAGGACTTAATCTCACTGATATAACCCATCTTCTTCAGATTCCCACCGAGAACCTTGAGCTCCCCTTTTCGCTCCTGCGCGATTTTCCGAAGTACCAGATTCTTACCTGTCTCCTCCAGTACCTTTCCGACCTGGGTTCCCGTCTCCTCGAATACCCGGTAAGCCAGCCTTTGAAAGCTTAAGATATCAATATTCAGGATGCCGCCGTCCGGATGCAGCCGCACCAGCTCCTTCTGAGTCTGCATGGTAAACTGCTCCGGCACAATCACCAGATAGCTCTGCTCCGGATGTCGGATAGAATCCTCGATCACACTCTGAAATAAGGTATAAGATTTTCCAGACCCGGAATTACCGAAAATAAATTGTAAGGACATGGGTGTGCTCCTCGCTTTTACTTCACATAATATCTTCCATTATAACAGGTTTTCTTACACGGGCACAATAAATCAGCGGGTATCAAATCATTTTCTTTGATACCCGCTGCTAAACTATGCTGTCCATTGGACTAATACCTCGTTTCTTTATTCTGTTTTTATATTCTGTTTTTTGTTTCTTTATGTGAAGCCCTCTTGGCTTTCTCTGTTCGACTTCTTCTGTCTTCGGTTTTATTTTTCGTTCTTCTGTAAAGTTCATTTGTACCGGTTTGTTTTTTCTTTTCTCATCCGGCTCTTTTTCTTCTTCTACCGATTCTCATCGAACATCTGGTTTTTGGTTTCTCTGAGGTGTAAACTTATGTTTCCGGTGGTCCGTACCTCTCTTTCTCAGATTATGGGGTGAATCGTTATGTTCCTGCTGGACTGTACCTCCTTTTCTTGGATTACTCGTTCTCTATGTTAAATATAACTGGGTTATATTTAAGAAGATAGTGAGTTTTTTTGCTTCTTTTTCTTTGAAGCTTTTGTTCTTTCGTGTTCCTTATCTTTAATTGTATTATAGCGGCACTTCTTTTGTTTGTCAACACTTATTTTCAATTATTTTAAATATTTTTATATTATTATTTTTTAATTTGTGTGAATATTTTATTTATTTCTGATAATTTAAATGTTTCTATCATTTTTTACCTCCGTTTTGGCTAGTGTAGTTGCCTACTACATATGCAAATGGTTGGACGGAGAAGATTGACCGGTAACCAGCCTTGGTTTGGTCAGCCAGAAATAATAAGAAAGAATGTGCCTTGACACATCCTCGCGGAGCGTTTTTTGATTCATAGGACGCATTTTCCTATGAATCAAAAAGCCAGAGAGCTGCAACTCTCTGGCTTTCATTTTGTATTCTCTTGGAATACTGCTATCATTTGCCTGTGATTACTATATCACAGGTTTCCCGAAAATCCAAGCATCCAAAGAGTCTTTAGTTCTCATTGGATCTTTTCCCGGTAATCGAGTACTCCACCCACTCTGCGATATTCGTAGCATGGTCACCGATCCGCTCGTAATACTTGGTGATCATGAACAGGTCGAGAACCTCCTCGCCCTTGCTGCTGCCGTCACGGATGGCGTCGAGGATTTCGCCTCTTACCTTTAAGAACAGTCCGTCCACCGTATCATCGTCGCGGATGACCTGACGAGCCAGTTCCAAATCTTCCTCCACATAAGCGGTAACGCTGTCCGTTACCATTTTCATAGCTGCTACGCCCATTTTACAGATGTGTAAAAACTGACTGGGCAGCTTCTCGTTCATGTCGATGACGATGTCCGCGATATCCGCTGCCTGATCACCGATACGCTCCATGTCCGTCACCATTTTCATGGCTGCGGATACCCGGCGCAGATCTCCGGCCACCGGCTGCTGGTGAAGAATCAGCTTCAGGCACATGGACTCAATATCCCGCTCCTGCTGATTGATGACAGCGTCGCCTTCCATGATTTTTTTTGCCAGAGCAATATCCCCCTCGGTCAGAGCCTTGGTGGCATTGGCGATCGCCTTCTCGCAGGAAGCGCCCATGGCAATCATCTGTGTATGCAGCTCGGTAAGCTGCTCTTCATAAAAATCTCTCATAGCATCAACCAAACCTTCCTGAAATATAATTCTCGGTACGGGTATCCTTCGGCATGGAGAAGATCTGATCTGTCTCGCCGTACTCGATGACCTCACCCAGCAGGAAAAATGCTGTCTTGTCGGAGATACGTGCCGCCTGCTGCATATTGTGGGTTACCATGACGATGGTATAATCCTTCTTAAGCTCCATGCACAGATCCTCGATCTTCGAAGTCGAAATCGGGTCAAGCGCAGAGGTAGGCTCATCCATCAAAAGAATCTCCGGTTTTACAGCCAGTGCCCGGGCGATGCAAAGACGCTGCTGCTGACCGCCGGACATACCTAAAGCACTCTTTTTCAGGCGATCCTTGGTTTCCTCCCAGATGGCTGCATTTCGCAGGGATTCCTCCACGATCTCATCAAGCTTTGCCTTATTTCGGATGCCGTGGGTTCTTGGACCGTAGGCCACATTGTCATAGATGCTCATCGGAAAGGGATTCGGTTTCTGGAATACCATTCCGACTCTCCGGCGCAGGTCATTGACGTCCATGCCCTTGTAGATATCCTGACCCTTCAGGGTTACCTTTCCGGTGATCTTACAGCCGGTCACCATATCATTCATACGGTTCAGGGATTTTAAGAAGGTGGATTTTCCGCAGCCGGAAGGTCCGATAAAGGCGGTAATCTCATTCTCCTCAATGTCCATATTGACATTTTTGAGTGCCTGGAAATCCCCGTAGAACAGATCCAGATTCTCAATGTTCATAATACCCATGATTATTCTCCTGTCTTCTTCGCCAGCCTCTTTGCGATGAAGCTGGAAAATGCGTTAATTCCAATCACGATGATAAGCAGTACCACGGCTGTCGCTGACGCCTGATCCACATGCAGAGCCTCACTGGTCAGTACGTACATATGTAAGGCCAGGGTTCGTCCCGACTCCATGGCTCCCGCGTACTTAGCCACGGTTCCCGAGGTATACATAAGTGCCGCCGTCTCACCGACGATTCGGCCGATACCTAAGATGACGCCTGCCAGAATACCCGGGATAGCACTGGGCAGTACCACCTGAAATACGGTTCGAAGCTTTCCTGCTCCCAGTCCGTAGCTGCCTTCCCGGTAGGAATCCGGTACCGCCAGCAATGCTTCCTCGGTGGTTCGCATAATCAGCGGCAGAATCATAATTGCCAATGTGAAGGCACCGGCCAGCATGGAATAGCTCCATTTCAGCTTTGTTACAAAGAACAGCATACCGAAGAGGCCGTACACGATGGAGGGGATACCAGACAGGGTTTCTGCTGTCACCCGGACGATACCTACGAATTTATTTCCCTTTTTGGCATATTCTACCAGATAAATAGCAGAGAAAATGCCGATCGGTACTGCCAGAATCAGTGCCATGAAAATCATTTCGATGGTATTGAATAAGGCAGGCATCAGGGATACGTTGTCGGAGGTATAGTGCAGGGAAAATAACTCCGGTGACAGATAGGGTACACCCCTTATCAGAATGTAGGCAATCAGGAAAATCAAGACTGCGAAGGTCACACCTGCTGCCAGCACCACCAGAAGGAACAGAATCAGGGAACCCGGATGCTTCAGCAGGGAATGGAATTTGTCGCCTGCTGTCTGCTTGTTAATTGCTTCCATTTCCGCCCCTCCTTAACAGTGATACACTTAAGTTAATAATCAGGATAAACACGAAGAGCACGACAGCGGTAGCAATCAGAGCCTCCCGGTGCAGGTCGGTCGCATAACCCATCTCGATGACGATATTTGCGGTCATGGTACGCACGCCCTTGAACAAGCTCTCCGGCATCTTCGTCTGATTTCCGGCTACCATGATCACTGCCATGGTCTCACCGATGGCACGGCCGATGCCCAGCACGATACCGGTCAATACACCGGATTTGGCTGCCGGTACGATGACGGTAAAGACGCTGCGCTCCTTCGTGGCTCCCAGAGCCAGAGCACCCTCATGGTACATAGCCGGTACGCTTCGAAGGGCTGTCTCCGTCGTTCCGATGATGGTAGGAAGAATCATGATGCCAAGCAGGATGCAGGCCGTCAGCATGACATTTCCCTTGCAATGCGGGATCTGCCGAAGCAGGGGAACTAGAACCATCATGCCGAAAAATCCGTATACAACGGAAGGAATTCCGGCCAGCAGCTCGGTAGCTGCCTTCAGAGGCCGATAGATTTTCTTCGGACAGTAGTAAGCCATGAAAATCGAGGTCAGGATGCCGATGGGAACGCCGATGACGATGGCACCCGCCGTCACATAGATACTGCCGAGAATGAAGGGCAGAATTCCGAATATGTCGTTGCCCGGTTTCCATCTGGTTCCGAGCAGGAACTGCAGCGGTCCGATTTTGCCGATGGCCGGAATACCATTTGCAAACAGGAACACACAGATGAGGACAACTGCTAAGATAGAGGTGCAGGCGGCTATGAAGAATACCGCCTGCATAAATACTTCTTTGATATGCGCTTTCCAAGCCGCCTGTTTCATTTTATATCCCTCTTATGATTACTCTACTTCGCTCCAGGAAGTGGTCTCACCTACGTAGATGCTCTTTACCTGGTCTTTGCTCAGTCCCTCAATCGGGTTGTTGTTATTTACCACAACTGCGATACCATCCTGTGCGATAACGGTTGCAGTAAGCTCAGCTGCCTCGGTGTCCTTCAGCTCTCTGGAAGCCATTCCGATGTCGCATACGCCGTCGATAGCGGAGGTCATACCTGTGGTAGAATCGCTGGTCTGAATCTCAATCTTTACGCCGCTGTTTACTGCCATATATGCTTCAGCAAGCTTCTCCATTACCGGAGATACGGAAGAGGAACCTGCTACGGTTACGCTGCCGCTTACCTGGCCGCCTTCAAATGCAGGTGCTGCGTCGTCGATGGTGATATATCCCTCATCGCTTACAATCTTCTGTCCTTCTGCGCTCAGGATGTAATCGATGAAATCCTGCGCTGCCTCGCTAACCTCACCCTTGGTTGCGATGTTGAACGGTCTGTATACCTTGTAGCTGTCGCTCTTGATATTCTCTACGGTCGGCTCTACGCCGTCAATCTTCAGTGCTTTTACGGTGTCATTCAGAGAACCGAGAGATACATAACCGATAGCATAATCATCTCCGGCTACACCGGTCATCATAACGGATGTATTGTTTGTGATGGTAGCATCCTCTGTCGTGTTGTCTACCTTCTCACCGCTTGCATCCTTCTCCTCTACACCGAACAGCTCGATGAAGGCGCCTCTGGTTCCGGAACCATCCTCACGGGAGTATACGGAAATATCTTCCTCTGTATCAAAATCAACCCCTGCCGGGTCAGCTACTGCATCGACAGCCTCATCCGCATCTGCTGTTGTATCTGCAGTATCTGTGGTAGCTGCTGTATCTGCAGAGCTTCCGCATCCTGCAAGCATTGCTGCTGTCAGTGTCATAGTCATCAATAAGGTAACTGCTTTCTTTTTCATAATCTTTTTTTCTCCTTTTTGCCAGGTGAACATTTCTGGCCTTCTTCTCTCTTTTCTATCTCAGAGCTTCCCGCCCTGTGTTTCCTATCTTATTCTGCCAATGTTAAGGGTAAAAGCAGGGTTTCGTTAAAGATATGTAAAGGAGATGTAAGGGTTTTAGAAAAGCCCGCGGATTATATAAGCTCCTTATCCAAAAGGAAATCAATCACATTGATATTCAAAATACCG
>CAVHYN010000080.1:0-14344 GCA_963640245.1 Bulleidia sp. | reverse complement strand
TAAGACGTCGCCCTCTCACGGCGAAAACAGGGGTTCGATTCCCCTATCGACTGCTGAAAAGCTTCTGGTTATCCAGAAGCTTTTTGTTTTATGTAACTAACTAAAACTTCCCACATGGAAACGTAGAAAGAAACCGTCCCCAGGCGAGACGGCTTCTTCTTAATTATATTGTGTGGGAAATTTTAGTAATTATCGGATCCGTGCCTCGCAGGCACGGATTTTTTTAAAAAATCCGGCAAAGGATCTTGTCATAGCAGAGCAGCTATGATATTTTTTTATTTGTCGGTTAGGATATACTAACTAATTAAAAAAGAAAGTAAAATAAATGGAAAAGACGAAGACAAAACCCTGCTGGGCAGGTGTGATTCTATATGAGACAGAGGAAACAGTTCCAAAGAGGCTTGCCCCGGAAAATCAAAGTATTTTAAGGGATGGCTTATGGATGCCGGATGAGCCCGGACGATTTTACCTGACGCCGGGGAAGGTGCTGAGGGACAAGCTTCTGTGGTATGAACTGGACGGCCGGTGGCTGCAGGCCGAGTGGACGGGGCAGATGTGGGAAATTCCGCAGACAGCTGCTGAATGTCTGCGAAACTGTCAGTCGTCCCTGTGCTCCGCGAAGGCAAAGGTGTCATTCTTGGAAAAAGGAGAAAAGCCCGGTGGGCAGCAGGAACGGATGGTAGTATTTCATTATCTGCGCGAGAGAAAGGAGAAACCTTATGCCGATCAATAAGAGCCGATTCTCTCTGGCGCAGCTTACCTATCTGGAAATGATAGAAAAGCTTGAACGGGAGGGGCTAAAATGCAGCGTAACAAAGGTTGCTGCCTTGAGCCTTGTAACGCATGGGACGGTCTCCCGATTTTTTAAAACCTGCCAGGAACAAAAACTCCTAGATAAAGAGAATCATCTGACGGAAAAAGGGAGATGTCTTCTGACGGAGCAAAAGAAGCTTCGAGAGGAGATAACCAGGCTGGTTCAGGAGCTTGGATTTACCGGCGAGGAAAAGGAACGAGGAATCCGAAATCTGATGGAGGATATGGAACCCACCCTGCTTAAGAGAATTCTGGAAAGGGAAGAACGGAGAAAGGAGCTGGCTCTGCTCTGTGAGTTCGGAGGTAAGGCGGGAAGTGTCCCGGCCAGGGCGGTCGAGGAGCTTATCAGCTTTGGAACCCACACCGTGGAATTTCGTCTGTTTCGGCTAAATGGCGAAGGGCTGTCCATGGCGGATCATGGATTTGAACATCCGGCCTGTATCCGAAAGGATGAAACAGGCGTATGGTTCGAGCTGAGTCTTCGGAAAATGCAAGGGCGCTCAAGAAAAGATGGGCATATGATGACCGGACTACTAGAAACCATGCGTTACGAAAGTCGGGGAGTACTTCGGGACGTGGAGATGAAGGAAGAGCACATACGGATCCCCCTGGAAGCCTTTCAGTTTGTGAAAGAATTTCAGACCGAATTCACGGGCACGGTTTACGTGACCGTAACCTGTACCGTAGGAGAAGAGCATATGCCGGAAAATACAGCACGGCTGGTGCTATGGTTATAGAAACACGCAGAGAGAGGAAGAGAAAATGAAGTCATGGATAGAGAAACATAAAAAACAGACCGTCGTCGCGGCTGTGTTGGTGATTCTGGCAGCGATCCTGCTGTGGAAACTTCTGATTCCGAAGGGCGAGGTCACCAGCTACCAGCCGGAATTTGAGGAAGGCCAGGAGCAGACCGTAAGCGAAGGTGGCGTAGAGGCCGGAATCAAAATTCCCGGTTATTCCACCATTGCCGTGGATGCGGGAACAAAGGAAGTGGCAGTAGAGCTTACGAATCCGGAGGAAAATCAGGTATATTTTCAAATCACCTTTCTTTTGGGAGAAGAGCAGGAACAGATCTACCAGTCAAAATTCATAAGACCGGGCGATCATCTCTATGAAATCACATTGGATCGGGCGCTGGATCCCGGCACCTATGATTTGACCATCCAATACGATACCTTTTCCATGGATGAGAGCTATACTCCACGAAACGGAGCTTCCGTCAATTGTATACTGGAAGCAAAATAATCTCGGATAACGCGTCGCGGGCGTTGATCAAATATAACAAACGTTCAAAAGAACGAAAAACAAGGAGGATTTATCTATGAGTATTTTAAAAAGAGCTGCTTGCGCAGCCCTGGCACTGACCCTGGCTGCAGGAATGAATGCGATGCCGGTCATGGCGGCGGGGACAACACCGGAAAATGGAGATTATACGGCAACGATCCACTTCCACAATGCAACCAGTCCGGCCAGTTATAGCATGTGTGACAGTATTTTTGCCCATACAGCAGATGTGAAAGTGACTGACGACACTGCAGAGCTGACCTTCTATGTAGCGTATCCGATTCCGAGCTTCGCCGATCAGGGCACAGATGGAACGCTCAAGGATGTGAAGATGACCTATAATGATGCGGTATATACAGGAACGACGGATATTGAAACAAAGGCTGAAAAAACCTTTGATACAGCAGGTTCATTGTTCGGAATCAATGCCGGAGACGAACTGCCTACCCAGTCCGTGACCGTATCTCTTCCGAAGGAAGCGGTGGATTCTTTCGCAGACGGAATCGCAACATCTGCTTATGTAAATGTATTTATGAATACAAATCAGGATTTTGTTGTAAAGGTAACAGACATGCAGAAGGTAGTGGCTCCGACCGAGAGCAAGACCCAGTCTGCAGAGGTAACCGCAGAGGTTGCTGCAGCGGCTCCCACTTACGATGTGACCATACCGACTAGTGTAGCCCTTGGAACCCTTTCTGCAGAAACGGATACCACAAAAGACTTTACAGTCAATGTCACAGCGAAGAATCTGGGAACCGGTAAGGTAGAGGTTACCACAGCGAAGACGGGAAAGCTGACCAGCGGAAGCAATGAGCTGGCATTTGCTAACAGCTTCGGCACCCAGAGCACCTCTGAAACCGCAGATCTGACCGGTACCATTAGCGTAAAGGCAACAGATGTAGCGCAGGCAGCAGCCGGCAACTATACAGGAACTGCAAACTTTACGATCAATTACTACGCAGGTGAGTAAGCTAAAACTAACCAAAGGTTCCCGTCTCTTATGGGATGGGAGCCTTTTGCAAACACAAGAAAGAGACAGGTTATGAAAAGAATCAGATCAGGAACGCTGCTGCTGGCGGCATGCCTGCTGATACAGACAGGTCTGCCCGTGACAGCATCCGGACAGACCCGGAAGGAGACAGCAGAGAACGCGGCCAAGGCAGCGGAAAAAATGGAGCAGGATTCCCAGATTACGGCGAAGGTGTCTTCGGCGGCTCCTTCCTATTATCTTACTTTGCCCGAATCGATCGCTTTGGGCGATCTGGATGCCACGAAGGATTATACGAAGACCTATCAGGTCGGTGTCGTCGTGGAGCAGGCGGGCAATCTGAAATTGAAAATTACCTCTGACAAAGAGATTACTTATAAAAATACGGGAGATTCCTCGAAGCAGCTGACCGGTTATAACACCTTTGGAACCAGATATTTCACGACAAAGGGGCAGGCGGAAGGAACTCTGACGGTATACAAAGAGGATATCGCGAAAGTACCCAAGGGAACCTACACGGGAACCATACATTTTTATACATCCTTTGTGACAAAAGAGAATGAAAAAGTGGACGGCAGCGACGGGCAGGATAAGACAGATACAAATGGAACCGTGAAGAAGGATACCTCCAGTACAACGGGTACCCATGAGGATGGAAGCTATACGGCCTCCGTCAGCATTCGAAAGAGCAGTGATATAGACAGTATCAGCATGTGTGCCCCCCTGTTCTATGCAAAGGCGGATTTGAAGGTCAGCGGAACAAGTACAAAGGTAACCATGTATGTGATTGACCCGATTCCAAGTTATGCTTCCGAGGGAACACCTCTGTCCAGCGTAAAGATCACGGCAAATGGCACGACTTATACGGCCAGCGTCGATTCCGGCAGCAAGGTAAGCCGCTACTTCGATGCCAATGCCCAGTTTGTCCCGAAGGCAGGAAATTACTATGCGACGCCGATTACCTTCGTGATCCCGACCTCCGCAGTGGAGAAATCTGCGGAAGGTACTGTAAAAATGTCCGCCTATGTCAATGCGGTCATGAAGACCACGCAGGAGTTCTATGTAGTATTCAGCGACTGGAAGGATGGGGGAACCAAGTCCTCCGGAGAAGCGACAGTTGTAGATACGACAACTACGGACACATCGATCACGGAGACTACAGAGAGTGCCGCAGCGAACGCAAAAACCATTTCCAGTGCCAAGACCACCAGTGGAAAGCTGACAGACGGAGCTTATCTGATTCCTGCTTCAGCCCTGAAGGAGAAGACAGATGAAGCCAGCATGATGGCGGATTATCTGTATAAAAACGCACGTCTGGAGATAAGCGGCAATACTTCCAAGCTGACCGTCTACATCCGGCATACCGTGGCAGGCATAGCAGGCGGAGGCCCGGAGTGGATGAGCTATAACGGCACAAAGGCAGAAAAGAAAGAAAATGCTGCCACGTATAACGGAGTTTCTTATGACAGCTTTACCTTTACCCTCTCGGGCGAGGTGCCGTCTCCCATGCCGGTGACCATGTATATCAATGCCATGAAAATGGAAGTAAAAGCTCGTCTGGTCTTTGATTTTGCAAAGAAGACAACGGCGGATGGAACGGCGGCAAACGCGGAAGCAGAGGAAACCGAGACGACTGAGATTGCAGAGATGTCCGATACCGGAACAGGAGGCAAGACTTCCGCGGATGCAGCAAAGACACTCTCGGACAGCCTGCAAAACGGCTACCGTCTGGTGACAGATGCGGGTGTCTTAGGAATCGTATTTCTAGTGCTGACCGGGATTGCAGGTGCAGGTGCAGCAGCCCTGTGGTGGTACAAAAAGAGGAGAGATTAAAGTGAGAACATATCAGAAAAAAATAGGCAGAAAATCTGGCATCCTGTTACTCATACTGGCCATGCTTTTTGGAATATCCGTGACGGCCAGAGCGGAAGGTGTTTCATACAGAACGGCCACAGCGACCGGAACCTACCGCGATCCCGGCACCGGCGTCATCGAGGATGCCGGTGGTAGTGACAATGAGGCTTTGGGCCAGTCCATGGTGGAAAATGTAGTGGACAGCACCGCTTTGATAGAAGAAGCTTCTGCGGGCGGTTACTATGTTACACTTCGTTTCCATCTGATGGATCAGTTGTCCAAAATCGATTTTTCGGTGCAAAAGCCTGACAGCAGCTCCTGGAGTGCTGTTACGTCGGAGCAGACGGGTTCCGGTGAGGATCAGGCTGACTGGCGGCTTTCCGTGGAGACTGAGGACAGTATCATCCGTTCGGAATGCTATGTGGAGGCAATGGGAAGAAGTGTCATTTTCTATGTGACCCTGAGTGATTTCCGGGACGGAAATGAAGGTGGCTTTGCCACACTGGACAGCAGCGCAGGAATCCTGGACGGCGTAACGGGACTGACCACCGGTGGCGGAAATGATACGGCGGACAGCGAAAACGCTTCGGCCACCTTGAATGCGGCGTCCAAAGCAGGAAGCGGAGAACCCCAGCAATTAAACCTTGGAGCCAGTGTATGGTGGATGCTGTTGATCATCGTATTTTGCGGCAATATTCTCGCAGCTTTGACGCTCACGGGTGTGAAACTGCTGATATCCAGACGAACCGGAAGGGGAAGGAAGCAGCGGAATCTTCGGGACGAGCGAGAGAATGAGGAGGATGAGCAGGAGTTCGGGGAACTTTCCGATGAGGACTGGGAGGCTCTGCAGGATGAAGAAGAATAGAAAAATCCTGTTCGGTCTGGTGATGGGTCTCCTGCTTTTTGGTCTTACCGGGTGCGTCAACCAGCACCCGGAGGAGACTGCGGGAACAGATACGGAAAGCGCAGAGACGGAGAAGCCGAGGATCGCGGTTACCAGTGTAGCAGTCATGGAGATCTGCGAAAAGCTGGATTTGGATCTGGCAGGTGTGCCAAAGACAGATTTGGCAGAGATACCAAATCGTTACAAGGATGCGGTTGTCACAGGCAGTCCCATGAGCCCGGATCTGGAGATCCTGGCTCAGATTCAGCCTGACTGGGTCTTGAGCCCTTCCAGTCTGATGAGCGATTTGAAGCCAAAATATGAGGCGGCAGGATTACGCTATGCCTTTCTGAATCTAAAAAATATCCGGGGCATGTTCCGTTCCATCGAGGAAATGGGCGAACTATTTCACCGGGAGGATGAGGCGAAGGCTCTGGTAGAGGATTTTGAGGAATATTACGGAACGATCCAAAATCAGCATCAGGAGGAGACGAAGCCGACTGTATTGATACTGATGGGATTGCCCGGTTCCTATGTGGCGGCCACGGAAAATTCCTATGTCGGAAGTCTGGTGGAGCTGGCAGGCGGTGTCAATGTATATGCAGGAACGGATGAGGAGTTTCTGAATGTGAATACCGAGGATATGTTAAAAAAGGATCCGGATATCATCCTTCGGACGGCACATGCCATGCCGGAGAGTGTCATGGAAATGTTTGCGAAGGAGTTTGAGACCAATGACATCTGGAAACATTTCCGGGCAGTGGAAGAGGAAAAGGTATACGATTTATCCAACGAGGAGTTTGGCATGAGTGCAAATTTCCATTACAAAGAAGCACTTGCCACGCTGGAGGAGTTGTTTTATGAGTAAGACAAAAGAAAAAAAGGGAAAGAGTGCTGTGGCAGCAGCCTTTCTGCTGGTGCTCATTGGCCTGGTGCTTCTGTTTTTCCTATCTGTGAATCTGGGAAGTATTCACTTAAGCTTCGGACAGTTATTCCGTGGGCTGTTTGTGGCCTATGACAGAGAAGTGGCTTCTGTTTATGACCTGCGCTTTCCGCGTATCTTGATTTCTATGCTGGCAGGTGCGGGACTGGCCTGTGCAGGCACCCTGTTTCAGGCTGTTCTGAAAAACCCACTTGCAGATCCGGGTATTCTCGGAGTATCGAGCGGAGCAGGCTTTTTCGCGGTGCTGGCGGCGACGCTGTTTCCCAAGCTCTATTTCTTTGTTCCGGTATTCAGCTTCTTTGGCGGACTTCTGGTCTTTTTGCTGGTGTACTCGCTGGCCTATAAGGGTACCCTGTCGCCCCTTCGGATTATTCTTATGGGTGTGGCCATGCAGGCCTTATTTTCCGGCCTTTCGGGTGCCGTGAACTCTATGAGCGGAGGAAACCAGTCCGGCGTGGCCTCGATTGTGGAGGGAACGATTACGATGAAAACCTGGAATGACGTCCGGGTGTTGGCACTCTTTCTGGTGCCGGGGCTTATCCTGACCTTTCTAAGCGCACGCTGGTGTAACCTGATGGGACTGGAGGACAAGACGATCCGGGGACTCGGTGTTCCGGTGGATCGGGTGCGGCTGCTGGTGAGTCTGCTGGCAGTATTTCTAGTCGGCGGCTGCACGGCCATCGTGGGAACTGTAAGCTTTTTAGGCCTTCTGGTGCCCCATATCGGCCGTCTGCTGGTGGGAAATGAGCACCGCAGATTATTGCCGTTTTCGGCGCTTCTTGGCGCTTTTTTATTTTTACTGGCAGACACACTGGGAAGAAGAATCGCTTATCCTTATGAGATTCAGGCGGGCGTGATTCTTTCGGTGGTGGGTGGTATCACCTTTATCATTCTGCTTAGAAGGAGCGGAGGAATTTATGGAAAATAATACATGCTTTGCAGTCCGAAATCTCTGCTTTTCCTACGGGGAAAAGGAGGTACTGCGTGATCTGACACTGGAGATCAAAAAAGGAAAAATTACGACCCTGATGGGCTCCAATGGCTGCGGAAAATCGACTCTATTTCAGCTTCTTACAAAAAATCTGAAGGCCGGAAAGGGGCAGATTTTACTGGAGGGTACACATCTGGATAACTTTAAACTGGGAGAATTTTCTAGAAAAGTAGCCATCGTCCATCAGAATAATACGGCTCCGGGGGATCTGACCGTGGAGCAGCTGGTGGCCTATGGAAGAATTCCATATACACATATGGGAAGACCGATTTCCAGGGAAAGGGATAAGCAGATGGTGGAACGGGCTCTTCGGATCACCGGAACCTATGGGATTCGCAAAAAGCAGCTGCAGGCTCTGTCGGGTGGGCAGCGTCAAAGGGTATGGATCGCCATGGCCATTGCCCAGGAGACGAAGATTCTTCTACTTGACGAGCCTACCACCTATCTGGACGTGCGTTATCAGCTGCAGATATTAAAGCTTATAAAAATGTTGAACCAGAAGCTTGGTATTACGATTCTGATGGTGCTTCATGATATCAATCAGGCTCTTTATTACAGCGATGAAATCATTGCCTTATCAGCGAGAGGAACGCTGATAGCCAGAGGAGAGCCGGGACGGGTCATTACACCGGAAAGCCTTTTAGCTCTTTACGGTATGGAGCTTGATATGATAGAATATGACGGAAAAAAACTGGTGCTGGCAGTTTAAAGGGAAAAAACTATGACAGATCGGGTGGAAAAGAAACGACAGAGGGAGCAATACGTGGTAGAGGAAATGATCCGTCTGTATTGCAAAAAAAATCATGCAGAACGGGAACGAAACGGAGGAGTGTGTGCAGCATGTCAGGAGCTTTCGGATTATGCGAAGGAGAGAAGCAGGCGCTGTCCGTTTATGGAGGAAAAGACCTTCTGCGCGAATTGTAAGATTCATTGCTACCGGCCGGAAAAACGCGAGGCTATTCGGCAGGTTATGCGATTTTCCGGACCGCGGATGCTTTTTTATCATCCGATTCTGGCTCTGTGGCATCTGATTTGCAGTAAAAAGGAAAAGCTATGATTAAGACGAGACTGGTGGGACTTTTACCCCGTGCAAAAAAATATATCGTATATACGGTTTTGTGGCAATGGCTGGCGCTTCTCTCTCAGGTGGCGGCGGTCTTTTCTATCGCGAAGCTGGCAGAATGGGCGGCATATGGGACGCTGACCGGGCGGCAGACACAGAAGACCTTGCTAATTCTGGCAGGAGTCATCATAGTGCGTTTCCTTTGCGAGCGGATGGGAAGCAGGAGCTCCTATCTGGCCAGTGCGGATGTGAAACAGGTTTTGCGAGAGCAAATTTATGAAAAAATACTGCGTCTTGGCGCAGAATATAGGGAAGAAGTATCTTCTTCGGAGATTGTACAGGTATCTACCGAGGGCGTGGAGCAGATAGAAACCTATTTTGGGAAATATCTGCCGCAGCTTTTCTATAGTCTGCTCGCGCCGCTTAGCTTGTTTATTATCTTAAGCAGAGTCAGCTTAAAGGCCAGTCTGGTGCTGCTCTTATGTGTACCGCTGATTCCGATTTCCATTGTAGCCGTGCAGAAGATCGCAAAGAAGCTTCTGAATAAATACTGGAGTGTCTACACGGGGCTTGGGGATTCCTTTTTGGAGAATCTGCAGGGGCTGACGACCCTGAAAATCTATCAGGCTGATCAGCAAAAAGCCGACGAGATGGACGCAGAGGCAGGGGAGTTTCGCAGAATTACGATGAAGGTCCTGACTATGCAGCTGAATTCTACCAGTGTCATGGATATCGTGGCCTATGGCGGCGCAGCGGTAGGTATGCTGGTGGCAGTAACGGAATTTTTAAAAGGAGATCTGACTCTGTCAGGCGTTTTGTCTATCGTACTGCTGGCCAGTGAATTCTTTTTGCCTCTGCGGCTGTTGGGCTCCTTTTTTCATATCGCTATGAATGGCATGGCGGCCAGTGATAAGATTTTCCGAATTCTGGATCTGCCGGAGCCGGAGAAGGGCGAGCAGATCCTGCCTGAAGGGACACTTAACATTGCGTTAAAGCAGGTACATTTTTCTTATGAGGCGGACAGGGAGATCCTGAAGGGTATTGATCTGACCCTGCCTTCGGGAAGCTTTGTTTCTCTGGTAGGTGAGTCCGGCTGCGGAAAGAGCACCATCGCGGGAATCCTGGCAGCAAAAAACCGGGGATATACCGGAGAGGTAAATATCGGTGGAATCCCACTTTCCGAGGTAAACGAAACCGATTTGATGCGTCATGTAGTATTGGTTCGCCATAACAGCTACCTGTTCAAGGGAACCGTGGAGGAAAACCTGCGGATGGCGAAGCCGGAGGCTACGAAGGAAGAAATGCGGGAAGTGCTTGCGAAGGTCAATCTGCTGAGCTTTCTGGATACCCAGGAAGGAATCGAGACGAAGCTTGCGGAAAAGGGCAGCAATCTGTCCGGCGGCCAGTGCCAGCGCCTGGTGATTGCCCGGGCGCTTCTTCGGGACGCTGCAGTCTATGTTTTCGATGAGGCAGCATCCAACATCGATGTCGAGAGCGAAGAGCTGATTATGCAGGTGATTCATGAGCTCGCCAGAACGAAGACGGTGCTTCTGATCTCCCACCGGCTTGCCAATGTGGTGGCCTCGGATCAAATCTATTTTCTACAAGACGGTGAAATCCGGGAGAGCGGAACACACGAGGAGCTGATGGAGCAAAATGGCGCGTACTGCAGGCTTTATGAGAGTCAGATGGCGCTGGAACATTACGGGGAGGAGAACTGAGGACAGGATGAACGAGACAAAAAAACGCAGAAGTGGGCCTGCGATTATGGGAAGCCTGATTGGGCTTGTAAAGCCCCTGCTTCCGATTATGGTGGCGGCGATTCTCCTTGGAACTATCGGTTATCTCTGCGCCATCTTTCTGACGATTCTGGCCGGGGAGGCGGTCGCGCAGGGACTTGGAATGCATACCCGGACGGCTTCCTCCTGGCTTTCCGCACTTCCGGTAAAGATAATTCTGACAGCCCTTGTTATTCTTGCATTCATGCGGGGAATCCTGCATTATGCGGAGCAATATTGCAATCATTTTATCGCATTTAAGCTGCTGGCCATCATCCGGCATCAGGTATTTGAACGACTTCGAAAGCTCTGTCCGGCGAAGCTCGAGGGGCGGGATAAGGGAAATTTGATTTCGATTATCACGACGGATATCGAGCTTTTGGAGGTGTTTTATGCTCATACGATTTCGCCTATTGCGATTGCGCTGCTGACTTCCCTTCTTATGGTGACATTTATCGGTTCCTATCACCGGCTGACCGGAGCTTTGGCACTGACAGCCTACCTTTTGGTAGGCCTAGTAATTCCGCTTTGGAATGGAAAAAGAGGCAGCGAGGCCGGAATGGAATTTCGGACAGAATTCGGTGATCTGAACAGCTTTGTGCTCGATTCCCTGCGCGGAATGGATGAGACCATCCAATACGGACAGGGAGAAAAGCGAAAGAGTCAGATGCTGGAACGATCCGATAAGCTTTCTGGAATGCGGGAGCGATTAAGTAAAATGGAAGGCTCACAGCGCTCTGTCACGAATCTTGTGATTTTGCTGGCTTCCTTTGGAATGCTTTTTCTATGCCTTAAGCTGTATGCGGAAGGTGAACTGAGCTTTGAGGGGATGCTGATCTGCACCATCTCGATGATGGGCTCCTTTGGTCCCGTGGTAGCCCTGTCCAGCCTATCGAATAATCTGAATCAGACCCTTGCAAGCGGAGAGCGGGTACTTTCTCTTTTAGAGGAAGAACCCATGGTGAAAGAGATTCCGGGTGAAGCGGCTCTGGTAGACGCGGCCGCATTTTCCGGGGCGAAAGCAGAAAATGTATGCTTTGGCTATAAAAACGAACAGATATTGGAAAATTATTCCATTTCGCTGGAGCCTGGGAAGATTACCGGTATCCATGGCCCCAGTGGATGCGGAAAGTCCACGCTTCTGAAGCTTTTGATGCGCTTCTGGGATGTGGATGCAGGAAGGGTGTCCGTGAATGGCCAGGATGTAAGAAGGATTCCGACAGGAAGCTTGCGGAATATGGAGAGCTATGTGACCCAGGAAACCCACCTCTTTCACGATTCTATTGCCAATAATATCGCCATCGGAAAGCCGGGTGCCACCCGGGAGGAGATTGAGGAGGCTGCAAAGAAGGCATCCATCCATGAATTTATCTGTTCCTTGCCCAAGGGATATGATACAGAGGTGGGGGAGCTTGGTGATACTCTGTCCGGCGGAGAGCGTCAGCGGATCGGAATCGCCCGTGCCTTTCTCCATGACGCACCCTTACTCCTTCTTGACGAGCCAAGCAGCAACCTGGATTCGCTGAATGAGGGGATTATTTTAAAATCTCTGCGTGAGGCAGCGAAAGAAAAGACCGTGGTGCTGGTGTCTCACCGAGAATCGACCATGCGTGCATCAGATGCAGTGGTAGAAATCCGCTGACGAAAAAGGCTTGACAAAGGAGAAATGCCTGCCTATAATGAGTTCAGATTTGCATAATCAAAGGCTTTGACGGGAACAAGTAGAAGTCGGACAGGACGGACAGAAAGCTGCCGGTCGATGAGAGGCACACGTACCAACTGATTTTGAATACATCCCCGAGCTTCGCACCGAACCCATTTTTCAGATGGATGATTTGAAAAGTCAAGTAGGCTGCGACGGAATCCCGCACCCGTTAACGTGCTAGAGTGTCGATACCGGGCACTTGAAGAGGTAAGCAGCGCGAGCTGCTTATGAAAAAAGGTGGTAACACGAGTGTAGCCCTCGTCCTTTTACGAAAGGACGAGGGCTTTTTATGTGAGCCGTGCGTTTGAGGCTGCACGGCAGAGTAAATTTAGAATCAGGAGGAATTGAGAAAATGGCAGAAAACATTTATGACGTACTCATGGAGCGTGGCTTCATCGAGCAGTGTACCCATCCGGAGGAGGTGCGTGAACTTCTCGGAAAGGAGAGAGTAACCTTTTATATCGGTTTTGACGCGACCGCAGACAGCCTGACCGCAGGACATTTCCTGACCATTATGGCTATGATGCATATGCAGAAAGCAGGTCACCGTCCCATCGCCCTTCTTGGAGGCGGAACCACTATGGTCGGCGATCCCTCCGGCAAGTCTGACATGCGTAAGATTATGACGAAGGAAACCATCCAGCACAATGCGGACTGTTTCAAGAATCAGCTGTCCCGTTTCATTGATTTCGATAATGACAATGCCATTCTGGCCAACAATGCAGACTGGCTGCTGGATCTGAATTACGTAGACTTCCTGCGTGAGGTAGGAGCTCATTTTTCCGTAAACCGGATGCTGACAGCTGAGTGCTACAAGCAGAGAATGGAGAAGGGGCTGACCTTCTTTGAGTTCAACTACATGATCATGCAGTCCTATGACTTCCTGAAGCTGAATCAGCTGTACGGCTGCCAGATGCAGCTGGGCGGCAACGACCAGTGGTCCAATATCATCGGCGGCGTAGAGCTGATCCGCAGAAAAGAAAATAAGCCGGCTTATGGCCTGACCTTCAAGCTTCTGACCACCAGCGAGGGCATCAAGATGGGCAAGACCATGAAGGGCGCCGTATGGCTTGACCCGGAGAAGACTTCTCCCTACGAGTTCTACCAGTACTGGAGAAACATCGAGGATGTGAAGGTAGAGGAGTGCTTAGGTCTTCTGACCTTCCTGCCGATGGATGAGGTTCGCCGTCTGGGAGCCTTAGAGGGTGCAGAGATCAACCATGCAAAGGAGGTTCTGGCTTACGAGATCACGAAGATCGTGCATGGTGAGGAAGAGGCGAAGAAGGCACAGGAGGCAGCAAGAGCCCTGTTTGCGAATGGCGGCAAGACCGATGACATGCCGACCACAACCTTTACAAAGGCTGAGCTGGACGAAGGTAAGGATATCTTAAGCCTGCTGGTGGATACGAAGCTCGCGCCGACTCGTTCCGAGGCCAGACGTCTGGTGCAGCAGGGCGGCGTTACCGTCAATGATGTAAAGGTAACAGATGTGTACCAAAAGTTTACTACAAATGATATGGACGCTGACGGAGCGCTGGTTCTCCGGAAGGGCAAGAAGGCATATCATAAGGTGAAGGCTGAGTAAGTATGGAAAAAAATCATCTTTTAAATATCTGCGCCTTCCTGGAGGAAAAGGGCTGGGAGTACGAGTACACCGAGGAGGAGAATCTTGGCAGCATCGATTTCTCCTACCGGGGTGTGCCCTACCATATCTGGGAGTTTGAGGAGAACGGTGAGCGTGGTGCAGAGACCAATATCTACCATGGCGGCCGGCAGCAGGAAATCCTCGGAGATTATGAGGCAGAGCTGGTTCGGGAGATGAGGCGCTGGTAACTAGTGCATCGTTTACAAAATAACTAACCTATTCACTTGCCTGCAAATCCGATTGCACAGTCCAAAAAGCCTCAGCGTAGCATAGAAGTAAGATTGACAAACTACAGCCCTGAATTTATAATGAAAAGGATGGTTTGGGTGTCAAAACACCCAAACCTTTGGTTACACGGATTGTTCCGTGCTACGCACTCCCACAATCCTTCCTCAAT
>CAVHYN010000079.1:9988-10465 GCA_963640245.1 Bulleidia sp. | reverse complement strand
ATGCAAAAAACTCCCCCGCAGCCTCTAGTTTAGTTATCTCTACCTCGGATTTTTCTGCTTCGTCCAGGGTATCATAGAGATCTGCCAGAGTCACAAAATCCTGATAGAGCGTCGAAAGCTCTTCTTTACTCATCCACCAAAGTTCAGCTTCCTCGGGGAAAGCCTCGAGGAGTTTCTGAAATTCTTGCAACCTTCCGCTTTCCTCTGTATTCTCGTTTTTTTCTTCTGTTATCTTTTCGGATTCCTCCTCAGCTTCTGTATCCTGTTCTTTTTGCTGTTCTTCTGTCAGCGCAATTTCCGCCTTTACTTCCGAAGCTGTTTCCGTCTCTTCCACGTACTGCGCTCCCGCTTCCATCGCGAAGGAATAGCTGCTGTTTCCAATATTTCCCAGCACCAGTGCTGCCGTCAGCACACAAAGAAGGAGCCTTCTTCGCCAACCTGGACGTCTCCTTTTTTTCACAAAATAACCTCCCTGTT
>CAVHYN010000079.1:0-9978 GCA_963640245.1 Bulleidia sp. | reverse complement strand
CTCCCTGTTTTATTTTTCTCGTTATTTTTGTCTGGGGTATTTGATTGGAATCGTTTGTAATTCAGATTTAGAAAATGATTCAGAAAGTAATTTGACATTCTGACCTTCCCGGGAAAATAAGCAGGCTGAAAGCCGTTTGCATTTTCCCGGGGAAGTCTGTTTTTCAGAAGGTATAGAACTTATGTAGCTTCTTCAGTCCCTGACCAGTTACAACTTATTTCCTTAGTCCTCGTCCTCCCATACATACGGGGTATTCTGGTATACGTAGTAATTGATCCAGTTGGTATACAGCGTATTTGCATGGGCTCTCCAAAGAAGCAGCGGCTTTTGCTCGCTGTCATCCTCCGGAAAATAATTCTTCGGGATCTGGATATCCAGTCCCTTGTTCTTGTCGCGCAGATATTCCTTTTCCAGCGTCAACCTGTCATACTCCGGGTGACCGAAGACAAAGATCTTCCGGCCTGCTTCTGCCATCGCAATGAATACACCTGCCTCTTCGGACTCGGCCAGTATCGTAAGCTCTTTGCAGGCACGGATATCCTCTGCATCCACAGCTGTATGGCGTGAATGGGGTGCATAGAAGACATCGTCAAAGCCACGGATAAGCGGCTCCTTCCGGTTCTCTACGCTGTGACGGTAGAGGCCGAAGAGCTTCTTCGGAAGCATCCGTTTCTTCAGGCCATAAAAATGATACATGGCTGCCTGGGCTCCCCAGCAGATAAAGAAGGTCGAGGTAACATGAGCATCTGCCCAATCCATGATCTCCACCAGCTCGTCCCAGTAATCCACCTCTTCGAATTCCATCTGCTCCACCGGTGCGCCCGTGATAATCAGACCGTCAAAGCGACGCTTCTTCACCTCACAGAAGGGCTCGTAGAACTTATTGATATGACTCTGGGCGGTATTCTTGGATTCATGGCTGCTGACTGTGATAAAGGTAATATCCAGCTGCAGCGGGGTATTTGACAGGGAACGAAGGATCTGAAGCTCGGTATCCTCCTTTAAGGGCATCAGATTCAGAATTCCGATCTTTAAGGGACGGATATTCTGATTCATGGCTCTGTTCTCATCCATGACAAATATGTTTTCCTGCTCGAGAATCGCCCGAACCGGCAAATCACTCTGTACTTTAATTGGCATCTTATCTCTCTCCTTCGCCTGTGACAGGCTGTATTTTTATCCTAAAGGAAAATCCGGCAGAATGCAAGCCAAAAGCTCCATTTCTGCCGGATTTTCTTTCGACATATTTCGACAACAGAAAGCTTACCCGAGTGGGCTTATGCCTCTGTTTTTTCTTCCTTTTCGTCCTTTACGATGGCGATATGTACATCCTCCAGCTGCTTCGGGTCTACCGTAGCCGGTGCTCCCATCATCACATCCTGAGCGGTCTTATTCATCGGGAAGGGAATGATTTCACGAATGCTGTCTTCTCCTGCCAGCAGCATAACCATACGATCCACGCCGGGTGCAATACCTGCATGGGGCGGTGCTCCGTAGCAGAACGCATTGTACATAGCCGGGAACTTCGCTTTTACGTCATCCTCGCCTAAACCTACCAGCTCGAAGGCCTTTACCATGATCTCCGGATCGTGATTTCGTACCGCACCGGAGGACAGCTCTACACCATTGCAAACCAGGTCATACTGATATGCGTAGATATCCAGCGGATCCTTCTCCTCCAGATCCTTCATGCCGCCCTGGGGCATGGAGAACGGGTTATGACAGAATTCCAGCTCCCCGGATTCCTCACCAATCTCATACATCGGGAAGTCTACGATCCAGCAGAACTCATAGCATTCCTTCTTCATATGGCCCTCTACCGTATTGCCCAGGATCTTCCGAAGAGCGCCTGCTGTCTTCTGGGCAGCCAGCTTTTTTCCTGCTGTCAGGCCTACGAAATCTCCGGCCTTCAGACCCAGAGCCTGAACTACCTGATCTTTTCGCTCAGTGACAAATTTGGAGATACCGCCTACCAGCTCGCCATTCTCATCCAAGCGGAACCAGTATGCCTTATTGCCTGTCTGCACCTCGGTATCTGCGCAGATCTTGTCGATCACCTTACGGGTACCCTTGAAATCACTGCAAACGACAGCCTTGACCGTCTGTCCTTCAAAGGGGCCAAAGCCGCAGTCGGAAAGGCAGGCTGTAGCATCCTGCACCACGAGGTCGATCCGAAGATCCGGCTTGTCGGATCCATATTTTTCCATCGCGTCGTGATAGGAAATCCGTGTAAAGGGAGCCTTGGATGCCGTATTGTAGGTGCCGTATTTTTCAAATACCGGCGGAAGTACATCCTCGAGGACGGCAAAGACATCCTCCTGACTGGCAAAGGCCATCTCCATATCGAGCTGATAGAACTCTCCCGGGGAGCGGTCTGCTCTTGCATCCTCATCCCGGAAGCAGGGAGCGATCTGGAAATAACGGTCAAAACCGGAGGTCATCAGAAGCTGCTTGAACTGCTGCGGTGCCTGAGGCAGGGCATAAAACTTACCCGGATGGTTACGGGACGGTACCAGATAATCTCTTGCTCCCTCCGGAGAAGAGCAGGTCAGAATCGGTGTCGTGATCTCCAGAAAACCGTGATCGGTCATGCTCTTACGAAGCTCTGCCACAACATTGCTTCGCAGCACAATGCGCTCCTTGACTGCCGGATTTCGAAGATCGAGATAACGATACTTCAGACGGGTATTCTCATCTGCTTCCTTGGAACGGTTGATCTCAAAGGGCAGTTCATTGTAGCGGCAGCGACCCAGCACCTTAATCTCCGTAGGAACCACCTCAATCTCTCCGGTGGGAAGTGCAGCATTTTTGCTGGAACGCTCTCTTACCACGCCCGTGATGGACAGGGTAGACTCTGTATTGACACCGGAAAGCTTCGCCATCATCTCCTCGGTCTCAATGACCGCCTGGGTCGTTCCGTAAAAATCCCGGAGAATCAGGAAGCCTAAATTTTTGCTGACCTTACGCAGGTTCTCGTACCAGCCTGCCAGTGTAACGGTCTCGCCTACATTCGCAAGGCGAAGTTCATTGCAGGTATGTGTTCTTGACTGAAACATAGTTTTTCCTCTCTTACTTCTTGTATTTAAAACAGGCTTGCAAGCTCTGAAAGTGCAACTTCCGTCTGCTCTCCGGTGGCCATATCCTTTACATTGGCAGCGCCCTTCTCCAGTTCGTCCGCACCAATGATGACAACCTTCTTTGCACCGATCTTATTGGCATACTTCATCTGAGCCTTGACACTTCTGTCCATGTAATCGGTCTCTACCATCAGGCCATGGCTTCGAATCTCATTGACCAGCTTATAGGCCTTTGCCCTGGCCTCTGTACCAAGGATGCCCACATAGAGATCCGGAGTCTCCATGGCCGGGATCTCGACGCCTTCCTTTTCCAGGAAATAAAGGATGCGCTCGATACCCATGCCAAAGCCTACCGACGGGATATCCTGTTTCTCGTCAATCTCGTGAATCAGGCCGTCATACCGACCGCCGCCGCACAGGGTAAAGCCATCCGAGTTGACAAATTCAAAAACGGTCTTTGTATAATAATCGAGGCCACGGACAATGCCGGTATCGACCTCGAAGGGAATCTCAAGCTCTGTCAGAAGCTTTTGAAGCTCCTCAAAATGAACCTTGCATTCCTCATCCAGGTAATCGATCGTCCGGGGAGCATCCTTTACGATTTCCTTGCACTCCGGAACCTTACAGTCGATGACACGCATCGGATTCTTCTGCATTCTTTCCCGACAGGTGGGACAAAGCGAAGCCTCATGCCTTCTAAGATAAGAAAGAAGGGCATCATTGTAGGTTTTCTTGCAATTCGGACAGCCGATGCTGTTGATATGAAGCTTGACATCCTGAAGGCCGAGCTTCTTTATCAGGGCTGCCGCCAGGGAGATAACCTCTACCTCGGCCAGCGGGCTCTTCGAACCGACAAACTCTACACCGAACTGATGATGCTGACGCAGACGTCCGCTCTGAGGCTTCTCATAGCGAAAAGCCTGCGTTACATAGTAAAGCTTTGTAGGCGCCGGGTTTGCATACATATTTCGCTCCAGGTAAGCGCGCATGGCTCCCGCGGTTCCCTCCGGCTTCAGCGTAATGCTTCTGCCGCCCTTATCTTCAAAGGTATACATTTCCTTTTGTACTACATCTGTTGTCTCACCCACACCCCTCTGGAAGAGCACGGTATGCTCGAAAATCGGTGTGATGATCTCGGACATATGGTAGGTGCGTGCAAGCTCTCTGGCCTGCTTCTCTACCCAGGCGCGCTTGTGCATCCGCTCGCCGTACCAGTCTTCTACTCCTCTTGGTGCCTGTGTTATCATATCGTCTCCTCCTTGACTATCCCAGCATCCAGCTATTCAGAACCCCATTCGCAGAACGCAGTTTTGCATGGCTCTGAATAGTTACAGTAATCCGTTGTTTTCCATGAAACTTCTCTTGCGTTCGATCATCTCATCGATGCGCTCGATATATTGTTTCACATCCTTGACATTCTCCACACGCTCGATGTGATCCGCGGAGAAGACAAATTTTGTGGAAGCTCCCGCTCCACAAGCCAGGATCGTCTGTTTTTCTTCCATAATCAGTATATTGTAAATTCCGGCTTTGTCAACCTTTGCATATCCCACATTCTCAAAATTTCCCGCCATATTCTTCTGGCGATACAGATAATAGGGATAGATGCCCTGTTCCACACAATACCGGTAGGTTAAGTCCATAATCTCCCGGCTGTTGCGAAGTCCCATCTCCTCGTAGGTATCCCGAAAGAGCTTCAGACGCGCGGCACGCTTCACCGCCAGAGAATGAACAGTGATGCTGTCGGGATCCAGAGCCTTCAGCTCCTCCATCGTATGGCGCACCTCTTCGATATTCTCTCCGGGGAGTCCCACAATCAGATCCATATTGATGTTGTCATGACCTGCTTCTCTGGCCATATAGAAGGCCTGCTTTGTCTCCTCTACCGTATGCTTCCGGCCGATGAGATCGAGGGTTTTCTGATTCATCGTCTGCGGATTGACGGAAATTCGGCTGACCTTATGGTCTTTGAGCACCTTCAGCTTCTCCGGTGTCACGCTGTCCGGACGTCCGGCCTCCACGGTCAGTTCCTGTAAATAGGTAAAATCGAAATTTCGCTCAATACAGGTCATAAGCCGGTCAAGCTGCTCTGCCGTCAGGGTGGTGGGGGTACCGCCGCCCACATATACCGTATTCAGCTTCCGGCCTGCATAAGCCCTTCCAAGAAACTCAAGCTCTTTGAATAAGGCTGCCAGATAATCCTCCACCTTCTTCTCCCAGACCTTGATGGGGGAGGAAGAGAAGGAACAATAGAGACAAATGCTGGGACAGAAAGGGATGCCTACATAGAGGCTGTAGCCCTGCTCATAATCCAGATTTTTTAATACTTCCTTTTCCCGATTCGCAATGGAGATGGCCAGAGCCGCCTTTTCCTTGCTGCAGTCATAGGTCTCCCACATGTATCTCGCGATTTCGAGATTCGACTTTCCCTCTTCCAGCATCGCCATCGGAATCTTTGTCGGGCGGATACCGGTCAGGGTTCCCCAGGGCAGGGTCTCTCCCGTAAATGCACAAAGCCTGTCATACATCAGCTTCTTCAGCTGATTCTTAACGGCTTTTCGCTCCGCATTTTCAACTGCCGTCTCTCCCTGTTCCCGAATTTCACCATCTTTCCAAATGGCAAAGGAGATCCGGTCGGCTGTAATCCGAACCTTCATCTGTACGGGAACGCTCTCGGTAAAGGCATCCCCCACACGAACCTGAACCTCCTGTCCTCCAAAAAAAGCCTGAATCAACGAATGAATATCATAGGAAAAGCTTTCGTCATTGATCTTTACTTCTATCATTGTCTTTCCTTAATCTCCCAGATAGGGATTGTATCGGCGTTCTGCCCCGATGGTGCTTTCTTCCATATGTCCCGGACAGACGCGGGTCTCATCCGGCAAAGATACCAGTTTTTCCTTGATTCCCCGAATCAGCTCACCCATGCTGCCGCCCGGAAAATCGGTGCGGCCGACGGAGCCTGCAAACAGGGTATCCCCGGAAAAAAGCACAGCTGCTTCCTCGCTGTAATAGCAACAGCCGCCCGGCGTATGGCCGGGCGTCGCAAGGATTCGAAATTTCATACCGGCTACGGAGATTTCCTCCTTATCCCGAAGCCAGATATCTGCACTTAGGGAGACCGGCTTTCCAAATAAAGCCTTTGAAAGATTTTTCTCCGGGTCAGCCAAAAGCTCTTTTTCTGCCTCGCAGGCATAGACCGGGAGATCAAACATCTCTTTCAGTCCGCTTACTCCCATCAAATGATCGGCATGTCCGTGGGTCAGGAAGATCGCCTTTGGCGTCCAGCCCTCTTTCGCTGCCTTATCGCGAATCCGTTCCGGATGATCCGCCGGATCTATCACAATCGCTTCCTTCGTATCCTCCTGAATGGCTAGATAGCAATTGGTTCCAATTTTTCCCAGTACCATTCGTTCTACTTTCATCCTAACCTCCTGCGTAACTGTTTCTTGCCTCCACAGTTGTCTCCCTGTGAGCTCAGCCGGTCGCGCGCTCTACATCCAGAACGCTCTCTACCTGATAGAGCTTCTCGACGATTTTCTGCAGCTCTTCCTTTCCCCCGATTTCAAAGGTAATGGAAATCGTGGCGGTTCCCTGCTTGCTGGTTCGTACATTCATCTGGGTCATATCGATGTTCCGCTCGGTAAAGATTCGGGAGATATCTACCAGAAGACCTGTCCGGTTGTCGGCATAAATCTTGATCTCGGTCGTATATTTCTCACCGGAGGACGCTGCACCCACATCCTGCCATTCGGCATCGATGAGACGCGCCCGCTCGGACTCCTGCAGGTTCATGATATTGATACAGTCGGTTCGGTGAATCGATACGCCGCGGCCTCTCGTTACATAGCCTACGATCTCATCCCCGGGCACCGGGCTGCAGCACTTCGAAAAACGAACCGATACATCCGTCAGACCTTTGACGATGATGCCACTCTTGGATTTCGCAAGCTTCAGCTTCTTATCACTGTTCTCGGTGACGGCCTCCATGACCTTCTCGTCCGTGATCTCCTTCTTGTGGATCTTCTCGTACTCCTCCACCATCTTGTTGACCACCTGACCCTCTTTCAGGCCTCCGTGACCGATGGCAGCCAGGACAGAATCCCAATCCTTGAAGCCATATTTGCGCATTACCAGATTCTGGAAATCAGGCTTTATGATCTCAGACATATTGATGCTCTTGGTCTTACAATACTGGGTGAGCATCTCCTTGCCCTTCAGGATATTATCTTCTTTAAATTCATTCCGGAACCATTGATTGATCTTATTCTTGGCCTGCGTACTCTTAACCACATTCAGCCAGTCGCGGCTGGGTCCCCTGGAATTCTGGGATGTAATGATCTCGATCCGATCGCCGTTCTGAATTTTATAATCAATCGTAACCAATTTGCCATTGACTCTGGCGCCGATCATCTTATTGCCCACGGCGCTGTGGACGCTGTAGGCGAAATCGATGGGCGTCGAACCGCTCGGCAGGGTCTTCACATCTCCCGACGGTGTAAAACAATAGACACTCTCGGAGAAAAGGTCGAGATCGCTTTTTAGCAGATTCATAAACTCCCGGTTGTCAGACATGTCCCGCTGCCATTCCAGGATCTGGCGAAGCCAGGTCATCTTCTCCGCTTCCTGCTGATCCACAGGCTTCTTGCCGTCGCTGCTTTCCTTATATTTCCAATGGGCAGCGATACCATACTCTGCCGTCTTATGCATCTCGTAGGTACGGATCTGAATCTCGAAGGGCTGACCGTTCGGTCCAATCAACGTCGTATGCAAGGACTGGTACATATTTGCCTTCGGCATGGCGATATAATCCTTGAAACGTCCCGGAATCGGCTTATACATTTCATGGATGATGCCGAGGGCTGCATAGCAGTCCTTCACCGTCTCTACGATGATGCGGACTGCAAATAAGTCATAGATCTGATCCAGCGTCTTATGCTGGTTGACCATCTTTTTGTAGATGCTGAAAAAATGCTTGACGCGGCCGTCTACATGCGCCTCAATGCCGGCATTTTCCATATGCTTCTTGACTTCCGCCACGATACTCTGAACAAAGGCCTCCCGGACACTGCGTTTCTCGGAGATCTGCTCCTTCAGCTCATAATAGGCCTCCGGTTCCAGATACTTTAAGGAGAGGTCATCCAGCTCATTCTTTACCTTCGAGATACCAAGCCGCTGGGCGATGGGTGCATAGATATCCATCGTCTCCCGGGCTTTTTCTTTTTGCTTCTCCGGCTTCATATACTGCAGCGTCCGCATATTGTGCAGGCGATCTGCCAGCTTAATCAGGATAACGCGGATATCCTTCGCCATGGCGAGAAACATCTTTCTGAGATTCTCTGCCTGGATCTCGATCTTATCGGCTGAATAGGACAGCTGTCCGAGCTTTGTGACACCATCTACCAAAAGCGCTACATCGTCACCAAACTGCTCGGCAATCTCCTCTGTCGTCATGACGGTATCTTCTACCGCATCGTGCAGAAGACCGGCCACGATTGTCTCCTTGTCAAGCTCCAGATCTGCCAGAATGATGGCCACGCATAAGGGGTGAATGATATAAGGCTCTCCGGACTTTCGAAGCTGCCCCTGATGCGCCTCGGATGCGATCCGATAGGCTTTTTCTATCATCGAGATATCTGTCGATGGATGATACTTATGAACACTCGCGATCAATTCCTTGTAAAGCACCTCCGGACTGGTAAAGTCCTGCATTGCCTTTACATTTTCGTCGTCACGGTTTACCTCAGAATCTCTGTTCTTAATACCGATTTTCGTCTCTTCCATCCGTCATCACCTACCTTTTTCCGAAGTTCTTTTAATTCAGCTGCGATGTACAATGGGGGCATCTGCTTGCCTGAATATCGATCTCAGTCATACAATAGGGACACTTCTTCGTGGTAGGAGCCGGTGCCTCTTCCTCCGGCTTTTTCGTCATCTTATCCTTCGCTGTATTCATGACCTTGATGATGCAGAAGATCACCAGGGCGATCAAGAGGAAATTGATCACTGCGGAAAGGAAGGCTCCATAGTTCAGGGTAGCTGCATTCTCTCCCACTCCGAAGGATACCGACATGCCTGCGATATCAAAGCCTCCGGTAATCAAAGAAAGTACCGGCATAAAAATATCATTGACCAGAGAATTTACAATCGCCGTGAAGGCACTACCGATGATAACACCGACTGCCATATCCATCACATTTCCTCTGGAAATAAACTTTTTAAATTCCTCGAAAAACTGTTTCATCTCACTCATCCCTCCGTAATATTATTTTCCCTCGTATTGAATCACAGAAGCTACGTCATAATCCTTCAGGCGCTCGCGGCCTTTCAGACCCTTCAGCTCCATAAGGAAGATAATCTTTACGACTTCTCCGCCCAGATCTTCGACCAGCTTTGCTGCAGCCTCGATGGTTCCTCCGGTAGCTACCAGGTCGTCTACCAGCACCACCTTCTGTCCCGGCTTGATGGAGTCGATATGCATCTCCAGAACCGCCTTGCCGTACTCGAGTCCGTACTCTCTCGATACTGTCTTATAAGGAAGCTTTCCCTTCTTTCTGGCCAGAACGAAGGGCTTATGCAGATTATAGGCAATGGTACTGCCGAAGACAAAACCACGGGACTCTGCCCCTACTACCACATCAAAATCCAGGTCTTCTACCAGCGCCTGCATCGAATCGATCGCCAGCTGCAGGCCGTCTGCATCCTGCAATACAGATGTAATATCGCGAAACATGATTCCCTTTTCCGGAAAATCCGGTATGGTTCTGACATATTCTTCAATCTTTTTCATAACTTCCCTCTTCTTTCTTATTCTTATATAAAAGCAACTATTCAGAACCCCATTCGCAAAATCGCCTCTGCGAGGCTTTCTTTTTGCTCATGTGGTTACTTCGCCATATAA
>CAVHYN010000078.1:0-9408 GCA_963640245.1 Bulleidia sp. | reverse complement strand
GGTATGAAGGAAAATACCGAGAGAGCCTGCAAGGATTTCGGTGCAATCCATTGCGTATTCCCTGCCGGTAATGCTGTAGTAGCAGCTGTCGAGGTAGAAGAAATCGTGGAAGCACAGTGGAAAGATCTGGGAATGCCTGAGACCCTTTGGCACTGCCATGTAAAAGAGTTCGGCCCCCTGATCGTATCCATCGACTCTTATGGGAAAAACTACTTTGAAGAGAAGAAAGTGGAATATAACAAGAAAAAGGACGAACAGATCGAGACCATCAGCAAGCAGGTGGGCTTCATCAAATAAGTAATTACATTGTCGAAGCAAAGATAAACGGAGGTAAATATGACATCTATCCAAATTACATTAATAATTTTATTGATAACAATTATCGCGTTTGCGACCGGTAAAGTACCTTTCTCTGTCATTTCCTCCGGAATTATCCTTGCACTTGTCCTTACAGGAATCAGAACTCCGGCAGAGGCATTTAGTGGATTTATCAATACAAACGTTATCATGTTTGTTGCCATGTTTGTCATCGGGGCAGGACTTACAAAGACAAAATTGATCCATCATGCGCAAAATCTTGTCATTCGCTATAAAGAGAATCCACGTATGTTGATTTTCTTATCCTGCCTGGCTGCAGCAATGCTGGCGTGCATTACAAATGCGACCGCCACAGCGGCCATTATGATTCCCCTTCTGATCGAAATAGCCAATGATATCGGAACCAGCCGCAGCAAGCTTCTGTTTCCGGCCATGGCCTGCGCAAACATTGCCACTTCCATGACCTTTCTCGGACAGGGTGCAAGTAATATGACCTGGAATGATATCATGATGAAAGGTGGGGCTCCCCATGCTTTGCAGGTATGGGACTTTACGATTGCAAGGATTCCACTGCTTATTGTCGCCATTGCTTACATGGTATTTATCGGACATAAGCTGATGCCGGATATCGATAACCGTAAGTTTGATGATCAGAGCCATAACAAGGATAATTCGACAAAATTAAGTCCAATGAAAGAAAAAATTGCATTGTTCATTGTTCTTACAACAATCATCTTCATGCTCCTCGAAAATGTGATTGGAATCAAAATGTATCTGGTCGCATGTATCGGAGCTGTTTTACTGGTACTTACCGGCGTGCTTTCGGAAAAAGAAGCACTGGGATCCATTCATCAGCCGACCATTTTTCTGTTTGCCGGAGTGCTGACTCTTTCCGATGCCATCCAGGTAACCGGTGTTGGTGATCTCGTTGCTGATTTTATGATCAAACTTCTTGGCGATACTACAAATTCCTATCTTATGATGGCGGTATTTTTCACGATTCCCTTTCTGCTGACACAGGTAATGTCGAATCTGGCAACACTAACTATTTTCATTCCACTGGTTACTTCAGCATGCCTTAAAATGGGAATCGATCCGCGGGCTGCAGTCGTCGGAGTTCTAACAGCAAGCTGTATTTCCATCATGACACCTATGGCAGCCCCCTGCCAGATCATGATCCTGGAGCCAGGCGGATACACCTTTAAAGATTATTTAAAATGTGGAGTTCCGTTGGCATTGATTCTCGCAGTAATGACTATTTTTTTGATGCCTTTGATGTTTCCGTTCTATTGATTTCCTGCCCCAAAAATACCACCGCCAGCACCTCAAACGCGATCATGATCGGATACGATCCCGACAGATACCAATACAGAATCGCATTCCATCCGGAGATCTCCGAGTAGGAAATGCCGCCCAGCAGCACGAAGTAGCTGGCAAGCAGGGCGGAAAGGGTCAGCCATACGGACAGATCCCGGTCATTCTCATCCTTCACCTTTTTCAGACGGCGTTTCAGCATCCGAACGCACAGTATTCCATAAGCCAGTGCTCCCGCTGTCGCTGCGATGGCTCCGGTATAGTGGTAGACCTTGCGCACTCCATTTAAAACAACGCCCTTATAGTTGATCTTCGCCAGGAATCCATGGCGCTCCGGTACATCCCAGTACCAGTCCAGATTCAGGCAGGAGGTGTCGCTCTCCACTCTGGTCACATCCTCCGACAGCTCGTAGGAATCCAGAAGCTCACCGCTCCGGTAGGCTTTCAAATAAACAGTCTGCGGCTTTTCTGCCACGGTAAGCTTCAGGGAAAACCGGCATTTTTCACTGCCGGGCGCTGTGATGCCCTGTCCGCTCAGATAAGCCGCGATATCGTCGCTCTCGGTAAAGTCTGCCACTCCAAGCACCCTACCATCCGCTGTTTCCGCCTGCAAGGTCACGCCGTCCATCCCCTCATAGGAGGCATACCAGCCTGCCATCTCGATGAGATCCGACTCATACCAGACAGCCTTATCGCCTGTCATCCGCTCAAACAGCGGGATACCGCCATTTTCATCCGGCTCGCTGTAGAGATAAACCAGCGTCTCCATCTCATCATAAGTAGTTGTATAGGCAATCGCCTTGCCAAGCGCACCAAACAAATCGCCAAGATAGCCTTCTTTCCAGGGTGACATATAGGTAGAAGGCATCGTCGCCTGTCGCGTGAGGCGTCCTTCATCCATCGCTGTCTCCAGCTCGTCCCGAATCTGCAGACATACCTGATTCACTGTCTCGCCGTCCGTATAGTAACCAGCCTGCAAAAGAGCTGTCCGGAAAATCCAGAAGGCCCAGCCGTCCCGTACCTCCCAGTCCTTCTCATTTTCCTCAGAACCGGCCCAGTAGAGACGGCTGCTCTGGATATAAGGCTCCAGCTTCTTAAGCGTCGGACACTCGTCACACATCCGGGCGATTTTCTCGCGGGTCATGGTGACACCATCTATCTCTTCCTCCGGCTTTACCGCCATCATACTCTGATACATCTTTGCGAAGCCGCCCGACTGCAGCTCGTTCGTCAGGCGTATATTGTAATGCGTATCGTTTTCCTGAGCAATCAGCTGTCCCGCGCCCCAGACACTTAAAAACGGCAATAAAATCAGCACTGCCTTTGTCACATAGGCTCTCGTGCGTTCCCTGCGCCACAGCTGGAACATACTTCCCAGGTAGACCAATACAAATACTACCAAAAACGGTTCCACCCAGATAGCATCCTCCCTCGTATAGAAGAAGCTCACCATGCCGACCGCAGCAGTCACAAGCCACAGGATCTGCTTTCGCACCGGCTCCTTTCGTCTGAGCCACAATGCCAGCAGTCCCCCAAAGATCAGCAGCACCTGAATATAGGAAATGCTGTTTCGGTATACTCTCTGGAAGGCCTGCACCGAATAGGATACCGGATTCCACAGAAGTGCCAGATACAGCGTCAGGCATATCCAATATTTCTTCACCAGAGGCCGCAGGGCATAGACAAAAAGCATGCAGCTCACCGTATACAGAAGCGCCGACACGCTTAGGTATGACAGATGCAGGAAATTCAGCACCGCCAGATAGAACGGGAAAAACATCCCCTTCGTCAGCGTCAGATCATTATATTCCCCCAGCCACTGACCATTTCTCAAGGCTTCCGCCATATGTACCATGATCCAGTCGTCGTGGATGCCCTTCGGTACCGCCATGAGGGGAAGATTGTATACCAAAAATTCCTTTAAAACGCCGAAGAGGAGCATGGCTCCAAAGAAACCAAGCTCCTTTTTTCGAGTTGACCAAACAGTTTGAATATTCATGACTGTATATTTACATGCCCTTTCTTCCACAGCACTGCTTATACTTCTTTCCACTTCCGCAGGGACAGGGATCGTTGGGGTAAACCTTCGCACTCTCGCGCTTCTTCGGTGCCGCAGCCAGGGTTGTATCCTTATTGGTTCCGGTTACCTTGGCTACCTGCTCACGTTCAGCCTTTTCCTCCACACGTACATGAAGCAGAATCCGGACAGTCTCTTCCTGGATGCTGGCTGTCATGGCAGAGAACATCTCATAACCGCTGAGCTTATACTCTACCAGCGGGTCACGCTGGGCGAAGGCCTGCAGGCCGATACCCTGACGCAGCTGCTCCATATCGTCGATGTGATCCATCCATTTGCGGTCGATGACCTTCAAAAGGAATACACGCTCCAGCTCTCTGAGCATTTCCGGATTCGGGAATTCCGACTCCTTCAGCTCATAGAGCTTCACAGCCTCTTCCTTTAGCATATGCTTCAGCTCTGCCTTATTCTTCTTATCGGCAATACGCTCCTCGGTAATGGTCTGGAGCGGAATCGTGCGAAGCAGGGACTCGTTGAGACCCAAGAGATCCCAATCGGCTTTATCCTGGTCGTCGCCAATCAGGCTGTCTACTACATTTTCCACGGTATCGGTAAGCATCTTGTAGATCGCATCACGCATGCTCTCGCCGTTCAATACCCGGCGGCGCTCTGCGTAGATGATCTCACGCTGCTCGTTCATCACCTGGTCGTACTCCAGCAGGTTTTTACGGATACCGAAGTTATTGCTCTCGATCTTCTTCTGTGCCTTCTCGATGGCATCGGAAAGCATCTTATGCTCGATCTGCTCATTTTCCGGCACGCCAAGGGCATTGAATATGCTCATCAGACGCTCGGAACCAAAGAGACGCATCAGATCGTCCTCCAGGGAAATGTAGAAGCGAGATTCACCCGGGTCTCCCTGTCGACCGGAGCGTCCGCGCAGCTGGTTGTCGATACGGCGAGACTCATGACGCTCGGTGCCGATGATCTTCAGTCCGCCCGCTTCCTTGGCATCGTCATCCAGCTTGATATCAGTACCACGGCCTGCCATGTTCGTCGCAATCGTTACTGCACCGTGCTGTCCGGCCAGGGCTACGATCTCCGCCTCGCGCTCATGGAACTTCGCATTCAGGACTTCATGCTGGATACCTTTCTTGCGGAGCAGTCCGCTCAAGTACTCGGAGGTCTCGATGGTAATGGTACCGACCAGAACCGGCTGTCCCTTGGCATGCGCCCGCTCGATCTCCTCTACGACTGCATGGAACTTCTCCTTCTTGGTCTTGTATACCGCATCGTCCAGATCCTTACGGATAACCGGGCGGTTTGTCGGGATCTCGATAACGTCCATACCGTAGATCTCGCGGAACTCCTTCTCCTCGGTCAGTGCGGTACCGGTCATGCCGGCTTTTTTATCGTACTTATTGAAGAAGTTCTGGAAGGTGATATTTGCCAGGGTCTTGCTCTCGCGCTTTACCTTCACATGCTCCTTCGCCTCGATAGCCTGATGCAGGCCGTCGGAATAACGGCGTCCCGGCATGATACGTCCGGTGAACTCATCGACGATCAGCACCTGATCATCCTTCACCACGTAGTCCTGATCGCGGAACATCAGATAATTTGCTCGGAGAGCCAGAATCATATTGTGCTGAATCTCCAGATTCTCTGGGTCTGCCAGATTCTCGATATGGAAATAATCCTCCACGCGCTTGACGCCATCAGCGGTCAGATTGACGATCTTGTCCTTCTCATTGACGATGAACTCGCCGGTCTCCTCGATCTCCTCACCCATGATCGCATTCATCTTGCTGAACTCGCCGCTGGCCTCGCCGCGCTTCATAGTCTTCGCCAATGCATCGCAGATCTCGTAGAGCTTTGTGGACTTTCCGCTCTGTCCGGAGATAATCAGCGGGGTGCGAGCCTCGTCGATCAGGATGGAGTCGATCTCGTCGATGATGGCATAATGCAAATCACGCTGTACAAGCTGCTCCTTGTAGATGACCATATTGTCACGCAGGTAATCGAAACCAAGCTCGTTATTCGTTACATAGGTGATGTCACAGTTGTAAGCGGCACGGCGTTCGTCATTCGTACTGCTGTTCAGCACCACGCCTACGGTCAGACCCAGGGCTTCATGCACCTTACCCATCCACTCGGCGTCACGGTGTGCCAGATAGTCATTGACCGTCACGATATGGACACCCTTGCCTTCCAGTGCGTTTAAGTAAGCGGGGAGGGTGGATACCAGGGTCTTACCTTCACCGGTCTTCATCTCAGCGATACGTCCCTGATGGAGGATGATGCCACCGATAAGCTGTACCCTGTAATGCTCCATGCCAAGGACACGCTTTGCTGCCTCGCGGACTGCCGCGAAGGCCTCTACCAATAAATCATCCAGCGTCGCACCGTCTGCCAGACGCTGTCTGAATTCCTTTGTTTTTTCCTTCAGCTCTTCGTCGGAAAGCTTCTGCATTTCCGGGCGCAGAGCCTCGATCTTGTCTACCAGCGGGTAAATCAGCTTCAATTCACGCTCGCTGTGAGTACCAAACAT
The DNA here is from genome assembly GCA_963640245.1 of Bulleidia sp. Taxonomy (GTDB): domain Bacteria; phylum Bacillota; class Clostridia; order Lachnospirales; family Lachnospiraceae; genus Laedolimicola. Next base: position 3,211 of record CAVHYN010000078.1, on the reverse strand, counting down.
TTTTGTAAATAAATTCATCTGCAAACTCCAATCTTAAGTTTCTTCCATTTCAGACAATACTCTGTCAACCATTTTACCATCATACAGCGGAATATTCAAGAAGTTTCACCGGATCTGAAAAGGGCTGCGCCTGCGCGCAGCCCCCTGATAATCTCATTTTTACTGTTCCGGCTCGATGAGTCCGTAGGTGTTTCCCTTTCTCTTGTAAACAACATTGATCTGCTCGGTCTCCGCATTTACAAATACGTAGAAGCTGTGTCCCAGCATCTCCATCTGCACGCATGCGTCCTCAGGATACATGGGCTTCATGTCGAACTGCTTGGTACGGATGATGCGAACCTCCTCATCCTCTGCCTCTTTGTCGATAAAATCCTGACGGAAGCTTCCTGCACCCTGCTCACGCTGTACGATCTTATTCTTGTACTTGCGAAGCTGACGCTCGATAACCTCTTCTACCAGGTCAATGGATACATACATATCATTGCTTACCTGCTCGGAACGAATCACTGTTCCCTTTACAGGAATGGTTACCTCAATCTTTTGTCTTTCTTTCTCGACACTTAAAGTAACATGTACTTCCGTGTCCGGAGTAAAATAGCGCTCTAACTTTCCGAGCTTGTCCGTGATCGCTGTACGGAGTCCCTCTGTCACATCGATATTTTTGCCGCTGATTACATAACGCATAAAATCAACTCCTTTACGGGTATTTAGACGAGAATTGCGACTGTTCCGTAGTTTCACAGCTACAATCGTTCATCTAACGTAAGTATACCACATTTCGGTACGGGATACAACCGCCAAAAAGATCCAGAGCACTTCCGATGGTTACATCCAGGCAGCCTTTTCCGAGCGTACGCAAGGTTTCTACATCGGCCATACTGCCCACGCCGCCCGCGTAGGTAATGGGAATTCCCGCCCAGTCTCCAAGCATTTTCGCAAGCTCCGTCTCGATACCGGAGGCCTTTCCCTCCACATCCACCGCATGGATCAAAAACTCACTGCATTTTCCGGATAATTCATCAAGGAGGGCGGGCGTTACCTGCACATCGGTAAATTTCTGCCAGCGGTCGGTGACGATATAGTACGCGCCGTCTTTCTTGCGGCAGCTTAAGTCGAGCACCAGACGCTCACGGCCGACAGCGGAGAGCATTTTTTCCAGATTCTCATATTGGATCCGGCCATTTTTAAATACATAGGAGGTCACGATGACCTGACTGGCTCCGGCATCCAGATATTCCTTCGCATTCTCCGGATGGATGCCGCCGCCGATCTGAAGGCCCCCCGGGTAGGCCCGGAGTGCTTTCAGTGCCTGTGCTTTCGTCGCCTCATAATAAGGCGAGTCCGCACCATTTAGCAAAATTACATGGCCGCCTGTGAGGCCATCCTCCTGATAGAGCTTCGCGTACCAGGCCGCATCCTGCTGCGACACAAAATTCTCCCTTGCAAAATCATTTTCATCGGTCAGGCTGCCGCCGACGATCTGCTTTACCTGGCCATTGTGGATATCAATACATGGACGAAAACGCATGGTTATTTCCTCCCCGGGGTTTTGCTGTCTGCTTTGTTCACTTTGTATGGGAACCTGCATCCTACCGTATAAATCGGTATCGTATCAAAACGCTCTGCGTGTCCGCCCTGCGTGGGTTTCGCTACAATTCCCCGATCTACCAGTCTCTTTTCGATAAATATCTTTAAGGATTTCGGATCGCCTGTGGCCGTTTTTACTTCTATTCCATATACTGTATCATCCGTATCCATTAGCATAAAATCCAGTTCATAGCTGCCATAGGTTCCGTAGTGTAACCTGTTTTTCACCTTACGCTGTGTGTAATCTACGGTAAACAATCTTTGCAGCTCATTGAAAACAAAGGTCTCTGTGAGAATTCCATTTAATATAGAATCTGCTGCTCCCGAGTTTTTTGCCAGATATGCTGCGATTCCGCAATCCTGAAAATAAAGCTTTCTCGCTGCCGACTGCTCTGACAGTTTTCCGTCCCGTGCCAGATTACAGGTATCAATAATACCCGAATATTTCAGCCAGACAAGCGCATTTCGCAGTTCCCTGGTGGAAATGATATTTTTCAGTCTTTCTTCCGTAATCGCTGCCATATTTTTAAGCATATCCCGGTCTGATCCCGCATGATTTACGCACATCTGGGTCAGGGTAAAATCATAGATTTCATCAAACATTTCAACCTCTACTTCATTGCTGAAATAGTTTCTGGACTCATCCCGGAATACAGATAGCAGACTCTCTATCACCCTATGGCAGTCCGTGATATTCTGATTCTGTATATATTCTTTCACCACAGCCGGATAACCGCCTATCTGTCGATAAATCTCATAGAAACGCAGCAGCTCCTGATAGGTCTTGGCTTCGCTTTCTCCATACAAGCTGATATTCAGCAGTTCTTCCTCTTTTCCAAAAATCCGGCAGAACTCCTGGAACGATAAGGGATACATTTTCATCTGCTGAATCGTTCCGGCAGAAAAAAAGACATCCTCCTTCTCACTATTGATATTCGCCAGAAATCTCCCCAGATAGCTGCCCGTCACAATCAGATCGCAGGAAATATTCTCCTCTATGGTTCTGATGGCATTGTATACAAATGCGCTCTGCTGAATTTCATCGATAATAAGAATCGTGTTTTCGCTGTCCGCGAAATGCGGCAATCCCGCTTTCCGACAATATTTTTCAAACTCCAGCGGTTTTGCGCCATTGCGGATGACCTCTTTGAAATCATATACGTCAGAAGCCATATTGACATAAATCACATATTCGTAATTCCCGTATGCAAATTTCTGAAGCTCTGTTGTCTTTCCAATCTGTCTGGAGCCCTCCAGTTGCAATACTCTGTGAAGCGGATCCTTTTTCCAAGAGCTTAATTGCCTCTGAATATCACGCACGAACGGATTTTCCCGTACCTTTTGCCGGTAAAGCTTCCCTAAGATTCCTTCTTTATATGAAATCTCCGGAAGCTCCTTTTCCGGACGGAGAATTCCCTTTTCTGTCACAGACAGGTTTTCTATATAACAGATATTTTCCCGGATATAATCCTCTGTATAAAATGCACCGTTCACAACAAAACCGACCGTATTTCCCTCTGAGTCATTTACTCTCTGCGAAGCCAGCATCCCTGTTTTCTCCTTTCTGTGGCAGTTTTGTTCTTATTATACCTTGGTTGCAGGCAAATTACAAACCTAAAAAGCC
>CAVHYN010000077.1:0-32123 GCA_963640245.1 Bulleidia sp. | reverse complement strand
GCTTACAGATGTACTGCTCAAAGTTAAAGTACCATAATTGCTGATGGTATTACCTTCTGAGCTTATCTTACAGCTCTGAAGGGTCAGCGTACCATTATTTGTAATCGCTGGACCAGATGAGTTAAAAGCTTTCAGATTTACATTATATAACTGTACGGTTCTGTTAGCCGGGATGGTTATATTCTCCGCCAGTTCGCCACTAACTGTAATGACTCCAGTGCCATTTTCATCAATCGCCTTGATTGCTGTCTGGATAGTTTTATATGACTTTCCATTCATCTGCACGGGCTCAGTTTCCGTATTTCCGTTCCCATTCTCTCCCAAACTAGCCGGTGCAATCCCGTTTTCTCCGGATCCACCTTCAGAGGATTTCCCAGCATCTGCGCTATACTTCTGAGTCTCCCCATTTTCGGATTTTGCATTCTGGTTCTGGGCATCCGACTTCTTCTCATCCTGGTTTCCGGACTTTTCGTCCTGTTCATCAGCATCTTGGCCGGCTTCATTCTTCTGATCGTTTCCGTTCTTGCCCTCTGTCGTTCCGGCGTCTGCCTGTGTGTTCGCACTCACATCTGCCGCCAAGCTTGCCGGGCTCGGCACTGCGAGGCAGAAGGCCAAAAGCAGTGCCATCATTTTCGTTTTCTTCATTTTCTTACTCCTCCAGTCCGAATGCGTCATGGACAGCATTCACTGCGCGCTCTGCGTCCTTCTCATTGATCAGCACGGTGATGCGGATCTCGGAGGTGGAAATCATGTTGATGTTGATATTTTCGTTAAACAGGGCTTCGAACATCTTTGCTGCCACACCCGGATTGGACATCATGCCTGCACCGACGATAGATACCTTTACGACTTCCTTGGTGCAGGAGATGCTCTTTCCGCCGATGCGAGTCATGTTTTCCTCGATAATCTTTACAGCCTCGTCAGCCTCGTCGCGGGATACGGTAAAGGAGATATCCTTGCTGTTCTCGCGTCCGATGGACTGCAGGATGACGTCTACATTGATGCCTTCCTTTGCCAGCATATTGAAGAGACGGAAGGCCATACCCGGCTCGTCCTTCAGACCGATGACTGAGATTCTTGCTGTATTCTTATCCAGGGCTACGCCGCTGATTAACATTCTTTCCACGCTTGTTTCCTCCTTCACAATGGTTCCTTCATGATCATTTAAGCTGGATCGTACGACCAGCTGTACACCGTATTTCTTCGCCATCTCTACCGAGCGGTTGTGCAGGACGCCTGCTCCCAGGGTCGCGAGATCGAGCATTTCATCGTAGGTGATCTCCTCAAGCTTTCTCGCCTTCGGCACGATACGGGGGTCTGCGGTATAGACACCGTCTACGTCGGTATAGATCTCGCAGGCATCCGCATGGAGGGCTGCTGCCAGGGCTACCGCTGTCGTATCGGAACCGCCGCGGCCGAGGGTCGTATAGTTGTCATACTTATTCACGCCCTGGAAGCCGGTGACGATGACGATGCGGCGATGCTCCAGCTCGTGCATGATGCGGTCGCTGTCGATACGCTTCAGGCGGGCGTTGCCATGTACTCTGGTGGTATGCATCGCTACCTGGAAGGCATTCAGGGAGACTGCCGGGATATCCATCGTATCGAAGGCCATCGCCATCAGGGCTACGGAGGTCTGCTCTCCGGTCGTCAGAAGCATGTCAAGCTCTCTCTTGGGGGGATCCGGGTTGATTTCCTTTGCTTTGGCAATCAGCTCATCTGTCGTCTTGCCCATCGCGGAAAGGACAAGGACGATATCATTGCCTTTTCTGTAATCCTCTGCGCAGCGTCTCGCCACATTCAGGATGCGATCCTTATCGCCTACAGAGGTTCCGCCAAATTTCTTCACTATCAGCATTGTTTTTTCTCCTCATTTCTCTATCTCTACGCAGATGGTTCTCCCATCTACGCGGAAAACAATTTATCTATCAGCTCGTAGCCGTGTGCTACCTCGATGCCGCCCTCGTAGGCCGCCTTTTCATTGTAGAGACCTGTGCTGCCCTCATAGGCCTTACGGCTGTCGTAGAGCAGGTAGGGAATCGGATCGCTCGTATGCGTCCGCACACGGATCGGTGTCGGATGATCGGGCAGGAGCAGCATCCGGTAGTCCTCGCCGGAGGCGTCGAGTGCTTTCTTCAGGTTGGCAATCAGTCTCTGATCGAGGTATTCGATCGACTGTACCTTTCGCTCTACGCTTCCCTGGTGTCCCATCTCATCGGGAGCCTCCACATGGACATAGACGAAGTCGTAACCTTCTTTTAAGAGTACCTCGGCTGCTGCAGCTGCCTTGCCCTCGTAGTTCGTATGGAGCTGGCCATTCGCACCCTCTACCTCGATATTTTTCATGCCTGCGCCTACGGCGATGCCCTTTAGAAGGTCTACAGCCGAAATCATGGCGCCGGTCTTGTGATTCTTTTCTTCAAAGGAAGAGAGAGCCGGTCTCGTCCCGGCACCCCAAAACCAGCAGGAGTTCGCCGGATGAAGTCCCTGCTTCTTCCGCTCGATGTTCAGGGGATGCTTCGAGAGGATCTCGTAGCTTTTCTCCTGCATTTCCCGAAGAATCGGATCGGAGGGCAGGTATGGGGCAATCTTTTGTCCCAGCACGTCATGGGGCGGGGTGAGCTCTACGACGCTTCCCTTCTCCCAGATGAGCAGGTGGCGGTAGCTCGTTCCCACGTAGAAATGGTAGCCGTCTCTTTTCAGACCTTCCCGCACTGCATCCAGCAGAATAGCAGCGTCCTCGGTGCTGATTTCGCTCGAGCTGTGGTCGAGGATCGTCCGCTCTTCGTAAGGGACATCCTCATCTGAGAGGGTCACGAGATTTGTCCGAAGGGCGATGTCATCGGCCTTCATATCGACGCCGATGCTCAGCGCCTCGAGGGGCGATCTGCCGGTATAATACCGCTTCGGATCATAGCCCAGAACCGAGAGGTTCGCGGTATCGCTTCCGGGCTTCATCCCTTCCGGAATTGTATGCGCCAGGCCGATCTCGGAGGTCTTTGCAAGGAGATCCATCGTTGGGGTAGAGGCATATTCCAGGGGAGTTTTGCCTGCGAGAGCTTCGATCGGCTCATCGGCCATACCATCCCCGAGTACAATCACATACTTCATCGTCGTCTAGCCCTCCACGCGAATGCGGTTCAAAATCGCGTCTGTCTTTGCGGCGCGCTCCGCATACTCTGCTTCGCTTAAATCGCCTGTCAGGAAACCGAACTCCCCGGCGATGCCGGCATCTACGAGCTCGATGGCACCAAAAAGGGTCTCAAATGCTGCTGCATCTGCCTGCGCATCACCCTTTACACGAACGAGGAATCGTCTTCTGTCGTCCTTTGTATCGCCGAGAGTTAGTTTTTCCTCACTCCAGAAATAGCCCTGATTTTCGTTTAGATGCTTCGCCGCATCGACGATATCTCCTGCGACTGCGCTCGCGGTCGGGAGCTTTCCGGCTCCGCTTCCGTAGAACATCGAGTCACCGAGCATATTGCCTACGACAAAGATGGCATTGAAGACACCGTTGACGCTGTAAAGCGGATGCTCTGCATCGATGAGGAAGGGGGCTACCATCGCATAATACTTGCCGTCCGCCTCCTTCTTGCTTCTCGCCAGAAGCTTGATGACGAGACCTAGCTTCTTCGCATAGAGGATGTCCTCTGCGGTAATCTTCGTGATACCCTCGGTATAGATGTCCTCGAAATCTACCTTCTGGCCGCTGATCAGGGAGGTCAGGATCGCGATCTTCCGGCAGGCATCATAGCCTTCCACGTCTGCCTCCGGATTGCGCTCTGCGTAGCCCTTGTCCTGAGCGTCCTTCAGGGCATCTGCAAAATCTGCACCGCCGTAGGTCATATTGCTTAAGATATAGTTTGTCGTTCCGTTCAGGATACCGCTGATCTCCAGAATTTCATCTGCGGTCAGGCAGGTCTGTAGCGGGCGGATAATCGGGATGCCGCCGCCTACGCTGGCCTCGAAGAGATAGTTAATATTCTTCTCCTTCGCGATAGCGAGAAGCTCTGCGCCGTGGGCTGCCACGAGTGCCTTATTCGAGGTGCAGACGCTTTTCCCTGCGAGAAGGCAGCGCTTCGTGAAGGTATAGGCCGGCTCGACGCCGCCCATGACCTCGACCACGACCTTGACCTCGGGATCATTTACGATGGTCTCGAAATCATGGATCAGATACTGTTCCACCGGATCGCCCGGGAACTCGCGAAGATCCAGCACGTATTTGATGCGGACTTCCTCACCGACACGTTTATCGATGGCTGCCTGGTTGGTCTGCAGAACCTCTACGACTCCGGAACCTACGGTGCCGTAGCCCATAACTGCTATTTGTATCATTGGTTTTCTCCTTATTCGCTTGCCAGTATTTTTAAATAATGGATGCCGGGCTGGCTCTCGATCTGATCGATCATGGCTGAGACATCGCCTGTCGTAGGCAGAAGGTCTACGGTCAGCGTCAGGGCTGCCACGCCGTTGATCGGGATCGTCTGATGGATCGTCAGGACATTGCCTTTATAGTCTGCGATGGTTTTCAGAACCAGGGATAAGAGTCCCGGCTCGTCGTTCATCTGCAGGACAAAGGTAATGCTCTTTCCCTTGGAATTGTCATGGAAGGGAAAGATATCATCCTTATATTTATAGAAGGAACTGCGGCTGATGCCTACCCGCTCTGTAGCTTCCTGGACGGTAATGGCCTTCGAGGATTCGAGAAGCCGCTTCGCCTCCACTACCTTTAGGAGCACCTCCGGGACTGCCTTCTGTGTGACAACAAAATATTTGCTTTTTTCTGACATTTTTTACTCCTCTTCCGGCTTGATGGTAATCCATTTCAGATAAGCATTGATGAAGGGGTCGAGGCCGCCGTCCAGGACTGCATTTACATTGCTGATCTCCTGACCGGTTCGGTGATCCTTCACCATGGTATAGGGCTGCATGACGTAGGAGCGGATCTGGTTTCCCCAGCCGATCTCCTTGACCTCGCCCCGGATACCGGAGAGCATCTCCTGATTCTTCTGCTGCTCCAATAGATAGAGCTTGGCCTTCAGCATCTGCATCGCCTTGTCCTTGTTCTGGAACTGGGAACGCTCATTCTGGCACTGTACCACGATGCCTGTCGGCAGGTGGGTGATACGGATCGCCGAGGAGGTCTTATTGATATGCTGGCCGCCTGCGCCGCTGGAGCGGTAGGTGTCGATCCGCAGGTCCTCATCGCGGATCTCGACATTGATATCGCCCTCGATATCCGGCATGACATCCAATGACACAAAGGAGGTCTGCCTTTTTCCCTGAGCATTGAACGGGGAGATGCGCACCAGACGATGGACACCCTTCTCGGACTTCAAGTAGCCGTAGGCATTCTCGCCGTTGACCTGGAAGGTCACGGACTTGATACCGGCCTCGTCTCCGTCCAGATAGTCGAGCACCTCGACCGTAAAGCCGTGACGCTCTGCCCAGCGTGTATACATACGGTAGAGCATTCCTGCCCAGTCGCAGCTCTCGGTACCGCCTGCGCCTGCATTCAGCTTCAGGATCGCATTGTTGCGGTCGTATTCGCCGGAGAGCAGGGTCTTGATCGTCATGGTGTCGAGCTTCGCCGCGAAGGCTTCCAGCTCCTCCTGTACCTCCGGCACCAGTGCCGGGTCGTTCTCCTCATTCCCCATCTCGATCAGGGTCTCGATATCCTCGTACTGCTGTTCGAGTGCCTTGTAATCCTCGGCCTCGTCCTTTAAATTCTTCAGCTCCTTCATGCCCTCCTGGGACTTTTCCGGATCGTCCCAGTAGCCCGGAGCTTCCATTTCTCTCTCTAATTCTTCGATTCGCTTTGCCTTATTTGCGAGGTCAAAGTGAATCCCTCAATTCTACTAATGGTCCCTGATAGCCGTTCAGTGTATATTTAAACTGATCTAATTCTACCATTTTCCCACCTCTTTCTTTTTCAAACTGGCGCTTTTGCACTGTTTTTAAGTATAGCAAAGGGGATGGGCGGACGCAAGGGAAATCCCAAAAAAATACCGCCCGGCAGAGGAAAATCTGCCGGGCGGCTAAGTAAAAGTAGGTAGGTTGGGTTGGCATTTATCGGTTTCTGTTGTAATTGATCAGGCAGCCGGCCTTCACAATCTTCTTTTCGTCCTCGGTCATATCGGCCAGATAGAGGGACAGCTCTTTTATCTGGTCGCCCAGAACATAGGCACGTATGTCGCTCATATCGCCGTCCAGGGCTTTTCGGATATCCGGAATATAGATGTAATCTCCTACTTCAAATTCCGGTTCTCCCTTCATCTGAAGCGGCAGCATACCCCAGTTCATGACATTCGAGCGGTAACGCTTGGTGGCATATTCTCTGGTAATATTGGCGAGACCGCCGATGACTCTCTGGCAGCTTGCGGCCTGTTCTCTGGCGGAACCGTCACCGGGCTTGTTCGCATAAATCATGCTTCCGATCTCGGTCTCTTCCGGCTTTACATTCGCCTGACCCGGCAGGGTATGGATCTTTTCGAAGATTCCCTTAAGAGCAGGCTCTGCCTCCAGCACATCTCCTCCGGCTACTCTTGTCTTTTCAAGCTTATCCACCTCTTTGGAGCGTCCCACGTATTCCGGGTCGCGTCTCGACAGGGTAAACTCGGCGAGGCCAAGCGGATTCGAACGATAGGATGAGGTCTCACCGGATGGAATCAACTCGTCGGTAGTAGTTACCGGGTCAAGAATCTTCGAGCAGACCTTCAGCAGAATGTTGTCCGTCAGCGGGCTCATTTTCGGCCAGTCTTTGATATTCGGTCCATAGACCAGCTCCTTCTTCTCATCGCCCTTCTTATATCCGTAGTAAACTCTCTTGTCATAGATGGATTTGTCAAAGCTGTACTCCGGCACGTCTCCCCAGCAGTCCATGGACTCCGCGGAGGTCAGGACACCACCGTTTGCCGCTGTGGCTGCGATGGAACGGGCATCCATCAGTGCGACTGCGGACATCTGGCCGTTTCCGGGCTTGCTGCCTTCCCGGTTCGGGAAGTTTCTCGTCGTATGGCGGATGCTTAAGCCGTCGTTGCACGGAGTGTCGCCTGCGCCAAAGCAGGGGCCGCAAAAGGCGGTACGGATGATCGCGCCTGCTTCCATCAGGTCTGCGATGTAGCCCTGTTTGGTCAGATTGATAAATACCGGCTGGGAGGACGGATATACCGCGAGGCTGAAGGCATCATTTCCGATATCCTTGCCCTTTAAGGCATTGGCTGCCTCCACCACATTTGTGTAGTTTCCGCCTGCGCAGCCTGCGATGACTGCCTGCTGCACCTGAAGGCCGCGCTCTGTCACCTTGTCGACCAGATGAAAAGCAGCCTTTCCCTGGGAGATCCGCTCTGCCTCCTGCTCGACCTCATGAAGGATGTCCTTCAGATTGGCATTCAGCTCGTCGATCTCATAGGTATTGCTCGGGTGGAAGGGCAGGGCGATCATCGGCTTTATCGTGCTTAAGTCTACGTAAACCACGCCATCGTAATAAGCTACATCCGCCGGATTCAGCTCCTTATAAGCCTCTCCTCTTCCATGGGTGGAGAGGAAATTCTTCGTATCCTCATCGGTTCTCCAGATGGAAGAGAGACATGTAGTCTCTGTGGTCATGACGTCGATGCCGTTCCGGTAATCGGTCGTCATCGTAGATACGCCGGGCCCCACAAACTCCATGACTTTATTCTTTACATAGCCGTTTTTGAATACCGCTCCGATGATGGCCAGGGCGATATCCTGCGGTCCTACATAGGGGGCAGGCTTTCCGTCGAGGTAAATGGCGATGACCTCCGGACAGGCCACATCGTAGGTATCACAGAGCAGCTGCTTCACCAGCTCTCCGCCGCCCTCACCGATGGCCATGGTTCCAAGGGCTCCGTACCGGGTATGGGAATCGGATCCGAGGATCATCTTTCCGCAGCCTGCATACATCTCCCGCATAAACTGATGGATGACCGCGATATGGGGCGGCACGTAGATTCCGCCGTATTTTTTTGCTGCGGAGAGGCCGAACATATGGTCGTCCTCGTTGATCGTGCCGCCTACCGCACACAGGGAGTTATGGCAGTTGGTCAGTACATAGGGAAGCGGAAACTTCTCCATGCCGGAGGCCTTGGCAGTCTGGATGATTCCTACAAAGGTGATATCGTGAGAGGTCATTGCATCGAATTTCAGCTTCAGCTTCTCCATATTGCCGGACGTATTGTGCGCCTGCATGATTCCATAGGCGATGGTGCCTTTTCTAGCTTCCTCTTTGCTGACCTTTTTCCCTGTCAGGGCTTCTGCTGTCGCAGCGTCCGTCTCCGGTACCAGGGTCGAGCCATTTACCAGATACGCACCTGTGTCATATAATGTTACCATAGCATTCTCTCCTTCTCTCTGATTTTATAATAGCTGCTTCTTTTCTAAGCATTTAAATCCTACCGGTTTATAGAGCTTCTTTAGCTGTCTGACCATGCTGTCCTTCCCGGAATCTGTGATCAGGACATCGTATTTTCCCGGTATGCTTCCGAAGGTTACGGAGGACTCCAGACCCTTCAGGGCTTTCAGATTTTCCAGCATGTGGGCTCTGGTCGCATCCCGGTGATAGACCTTGATATGGGTAAAGCCCGGATAATTTTCCGACAGGGCTTTTTCGATCCGGTAGCTTCCTATCCAGGGCTGCTTTTTCAGCTCCTCGTAAAAGGCATCCATCTTCTCCGTGCGATCTATCAGCAGAAGATAGACCACATTTTCACAGACATCCTGATCCGTATGCACGTAGTTCCGGTAGGGAGAGCGCCTGCGGTGCTGGTAGATACCCTGCTGCGCCTCATTGTCCAGGATCCGGTAATAGATGACCAGCAGGTTGTCGGTTACCGTATTGGTAAAGACCTGGATATGGTGCTTTTGTGCAAAGTCCGTCATCCTTCTGGCTTCCTGGGGCGACATCTGATACTTCATCAGATAGGTATTTTCCTGCATGTCGTAAAGCACTGCGCCGTCCATGGCAATGATAGGAATGTTCAGCTTCACGCCCTCCAGCGCCTCCCGAACCGATGCCGGTGTACGGATCGTCGATACCGTAAACTGCAGCCCTTCCTGGAGCATCCGGTTCAGCTCGATCTTACTGTAAGCGGACAGAACCGACTTTTTGTCCAGGATGGTGTCGTCGATGCCGGATACATATAAGGTATCATTGTTTCGCTTCCTTGGCAGATGCAGGCTGTTGATACAAAGAGCCAGCACGACACCAATCATCGTATCCAGCACTCGGTCAAAGACGAAGTGAACCGGATCGGCATCGCCCAGGTGATTCACCGTGATGCTCAGGAATACCACGCAGGAAAAATAAGCCGCTTCCTTCACCTGCAGAACCACAGCGCTGTACAGCACCAGGCCGGTGACAAGGGAAATCAGGAGATAGCCCGGCATGGTATCCTGAAATCTTCCCTGTAAAAGCTCCAGCTGAAGCAGGATCACCACCAGTCCCCAGAAGGCGCCAATCAGGGTTCCCGTCGTGCGCTTTCTCGCCACCTTCCAGGTGCTTTCCTGATAGGGCTGCATACATTGCAGGACTGCGAGAGCCGTATAAAAGGGGATTCCCTGGTGTCCACGGATCGTATATACCACGAAGCACAGCACCACCGCCGTCACGGATCGGAGAATTCTCTGTCCGATTCTCGGAAATTGGATTTTTCGTGTTTTCATCACTTATGCCTGTTCGATATAATCATCTATGATCTGAAATAATTCTTTTTCCCGTAATTTTTCTATTTTGTGCTTTTCGCTGTATCTCTCGTTTTCCTGCTTTCTGTACTGGTTCATGATGCAGGGGCCAAACAGCGTTTTGTAGTTAATACTCTTTTGCACGTTCTCTCTCCTCGTAAGGCTTAATCTGACGCACCACATCCATGATGGTGCCGTCCCTTGCTTCGATGATGCCGACAACCCGGTCTCCAAACTCTACGGGATCCGGCTCTCCGACGATGCCATAGGCGATATCGCGAAGCTCCTCGATGGTCTTAAGCGGCACTACATCTGCTTTTTTTAAGACCTCCAGCAGATCCTGTCTGGCCGGATTGACTGCCACGCCGTAATCTGTCACGACCACGTCCACCGACTCTCCCGGGGTGGTAACTGTCGTCACATCGGTGCAGATGGCCGGAATCCGTCCCTGTAAAAGCGGACAGATGACGATCGTACACTTTGCTCCCTGAGCTGCGTCCGGATGACCGCCCTGGGCACCGGTAATCATACCGTCGGATCCCACGACCACATTGCAGTTGAAGTGGACATCTACCTCCAGCGCAGCCAGCACCACGTAATCCAGCTTGTTGACGAAGGCTCCCTTGTTGAAGGGGTTTGCATAGGCTCCCGCACTGATACGGAAATGGTTCGGTCGGATGATATTGTTGACCGCATCGAGGTCAAAGGCCTGGGTATCCATCAGGCACCCTACCTGTCCGGCTTCCAGCATATCTACCATCGGCTTCGTCATGCCGCCTACGGCAAAGCCCATCTTGATATCCCGCTCCTTCATGATCTTTCCGAGGGAAATAGCAGAAGCAATGGAAGCTCCGCCCACACCGGTCTGATAGGAAAAGCCATCCTTGAAATAAGGCGTATTCACAACTACCTGGGTGCAATACTCTGCCATCATGATTTTCCGCACGTCCGTCGTCGGCTTCGCAGCTCCGGTGGCAATCTTTTCCGGCAGTCCAATCTGGTCTACCACGCAGACATAATCGACCTTGGTTCCTGCCACATGAGCCGGATAATTCGGAAACGGTACCAGACAGTCGGTAACTGCCACCACCTTATTCGCGTGATTGCCGTCTACAAAGGAATAGGAAAGCACGCCGCAGTTGCTCTTTCCGCCTACCGCACGGCAGTTGCCGTAATCATCGCAGGTAGGTGTTCCGATAAAAGAGATATCGATCGTCGTCTCACCTGTCTGAATCGCCCGAACACGGCCGCCGTGGGAACGCATGATTGCCAGTCCCTTCAATTTTCCATTGGAGATCGCCTCTCCGATCTTGCCGCGCACACCGGAGGACTGGATACCCGTGATCGTGCCATCCTCGATCATCGGAACCAGCGCATCATGCGCCTTTCCAAGGGAGGAGGCGCAGATGGTCACGTCCTTGATTCCCATCCTCTGCACTTCCTGCATTACCATGTTGACTACGAGGTCACCCTCGCGGAAATGGTGGTGGAAGCCTAGGGTCATGCCGTCGTGAGCACCGCATTTTACCAATGCCTCGTGGATCGAGCTTACCATCTTACTGGTGTTGTGATCCATGACCACCTTGACGATGGGACCCTGCTTGTGGAATTCGGTTCCTTCTTTATAATTATTTCCCTGGAAGACCTCTTTTCCGGTTGCCTTCAGAATTTCCTCCGGGATGTCCCTTCCAACTGCATTGATCATCTTATAAGTCCCCCTTATATATGCCGGAAGCCTTTGCCAGTTCAATGACACGCTTCGCTCCGTCATAGAATGCGATATCAATCATCTTGCCGTCTACGGTAAATACGCCGATACCCTGTGCCTTTTTCTCATCGATCTCCTTGACCACCTTTTCGGAGAAAATGATCTCCTTCTCGGTAGGTGTATACACATTATGTACCACGGCGATCTGTCTCGGATTGATGATGGATTTGCCGTCGAAGCCCATCATCTTAATCATGCGGACTTCCTTTTCGAAGGCCTCCATATCATCGAGGTTCGTAAATACGGTATCGAAGCACTGTACCTTGGCCGCTCTCGCCGCGATAATCATCATCTGTCTGGCTCCGGCGAACTCCACACCGGTGCCGGAAATCGTCGTCTGCAGATCCTTCGAATAATCTCCGCCGCTCAGGGCGATACCGAAAAGCCGCTCCGAGGACTGGCAAATCTCCAGAGCATTCATAATGCCCATCGCAGATTCGAGTGCCGCCATAATCAGCGTCCTGCCCTCTGGGATTCCAAATTCTGCTTCCGCCTTCCGAATTTCCTCCTCGACAAGCTTTACATCCCGAGCCGATTCTGTCTTCGGGATTCGGATGGAATCTGCTCCGCCTGCTACGCTCGCGCGGATATCTTCCTTCCAGTAATCGGTATCCAGTCCGTTGATCCGGACGACGCGCTCCACCCCGTGGTAATCAATCTCCTGCAGGGCGTGATACAGAGAATATCTGGCTGCATCCTTTTCCTTTTCTGCCACCGCATCCTCCAGATCCAGCATAATGGAATCCGGCTTGTAGATGTACGGGTCTTTGATCAGTCCCGGCTTCTGGCAGTTCAGGAACATCATCGTTCTTCTTAATCTCTTCTTATTCGGATTCATCATCGAATGGCACCTCCCCAGGGCAGCTCTGCCGTCTTTCCGTTTGAACGGTATACCGCGCATTCCACGCGTGCCTTTAAGGTACAGTCCAGAGCTCCCTTGTCTACGATATGAACTCTCGCGTCCGTAACCTCCAGACGCTCCAGGGTCTCCAGCACGACCTTCTTGATCTGCCTGCCGTACTGCTGAATCACACTGCTGTCCAGATCCAAACTGATTCCCGCTCCCTCATTCGGCTCTACCGTAACCATGGCGTCGCTGGATTCCAGCGTGCCTGCTACCGCCGGCTTTTCTATCTTCATTGCCTTCCCTCCGTTTTATTTTTTCTCTTACTGTAATTGTAGTTGCTCCCGCGTCCTTTGTATAATTGCGAAAAGGAATGATATTATATAAAGAATTTATATACTCCCAGTATCGCCAGCACAGCCAGTACGGCCAGATTGATGAAGGAGACTGCAAATAGCTCCACGAACATCTTATTTTGCGGGAAATGCTTCTCGGAATCCTTCTGCTGCGCCACGCCCGCCATAATCAGGGCGCCTGTAGTAGAGATGGGTGTATAGCCCGCAATCGTTCCGCCGATGACTACCATAGCCACGAGATAGACACCGTCCGCACCGATATTGGCGGCCAGCCCGCCGCATATGGGAACCAGGGTCGGAAATACGACTCCAAGGCCGGAACTGAAGAAGGACATGATGCCTGCCAGCAGCGCCATGACTGGAGCAGCACTCTTTGCATTCATGACATTTTCGAGGGCATTTACCAGAATATCCACACCGCCGGACAGAGAGATGACGTTCATCAGGATACCGACACCCAGTACCATGATAATCACATTCCAGGGAACTCCGGCCACCGCCTTCTTCTCATCGCCGCAGCCCAGAATGCAAAGCACGGAACCGATCAGGAAGCCGGTCAGTCCCACGTTCCAGGAAAGCACCAGTACGCCAAAGGCCAGAATCAGAAGACCCGCAATAGAGGCAAGCTGCTGCCAGGTAAACCTCGGAAGCTCTGCCCTTTTCACCTTTTCGGCAGTCACGTCCAGCTTCCAGCCCTTGTAATAGATATAGACGAAGGCTGCACAGACAAGCGTGGTTACTGCGGTACAGACCATGATTGGAACCGTATTGGCAGTCAGTCCCTGCTCCTCCATCAGTCCCCGTACCACGGCTGCTTCCGGGGTCAGGGGACTCATACGTCCTGCCATCGCTCCCATATCGCCGATGATAGCCGTCATGATCGGATTGATGCCGGCGGATATCGAAATCGGAATCGCGATAACCGGAATAATGGCCAGACAGGGGATGGATCCCGGACCTGCTGCGCTGAGCGCCATGCCGATCAGGAACATGACAAAGGGAATGGTTCTGACCGGAACCCGACTTACGATTTTCTTAGCCAGCAGTTCCAGGGTACCGTTTCCATTGATAATCGCGAAGAGATAGGTGACGCCCACCATCTGTACAAACAGCGAGGTACTGAAGCCGGATACGACATCCTTGGCCGAGATGCTGTCCTTGAAAAGCAGGGTCAGAATCATGGCAAAGCCGATGCTTAGGATTCCCACGTTGACATTGCGAAGGAAGCCGATGACGATTGCGATCAAAAGTAATACCAGGGAGATTACGCCTAAATTCATATTCTTCTCCCCCCTTTACGCAAATACGATACAGACCGGACTGCCGGTCTCGACGATATTCCGTGTGGGAACAAGCTGGCCTGTGACTGCGTCGAACTCAAATTCTACGATGGTATCGCTGTCTTCGTTGGCCACATAGCATCTGCCATTCGGGGCGAAGCAGAAAAAGCGCGGTGTCTTTCCGAGGCAGGAGAAGAAACCGGTGTTCCTAAGATAGCCGGTCACCGGGTCGATCCGGTATACGGCTATACTGTCGGTATAGCGGTTGGAAACCAGAACGTATCGGCCGCTCGGATCTACACAGACCTCACTGGCATCGGAATAGCCGGTTACGGTCTCCGGTACTGTGGTCAGCTCCTGCAGGGCTTCGAAGCTGCCATTCTCCTCATGGAACTGAAAATAGAGAACTTTATTTCCCTTCTCCTCGCACATATAGACCCAGCGGTTGTTCGGATGTACGGCTGCGTGACGGGGTTCGTCCCAGGTTCTCGAAAAGAACTGAGCTGTCTGCGTAAAGCTGCCGGTCTCGTGATCGTATCGAAGGGCGCGCATCTGTCCGTATCCGTAGATACGTCCCTGGGCGCAGGCAAAGAGATAATTTTTCTTCTGATCCCAGAGGCACTGATGGATGGTCGATACCTTTCCCTCTTCCTTTCCCTCATAGGTGTAGGAGGCAATGACCTCTCCTAAGGATCCGTCCTCGTTTCGCTCGATAGTATAGAGGGTACCGCCCTGCAGGGTCGCCACGATAACCCTTCTCTCCGCCTTGTCTAGCGTAATATCTACCGGATTTTTTCCGCCGATCTCGATCGTATTCAGATGGCGCAGTGTATGATCGGTGAGGATCTCGTAGCTGCTGACCTTCGTAAAATCCCCATGGACGGAGTAGAGGAATTTCTTTTCCCGGTCTATGGTCTGATAGGACGGATTCGGCTCCGTCTCCAGACATTGCAGGAGCTTCCACTTTCCTGTCTGATCGTCGATTTCGTATACGCTAAGTCCCTTTCCCCTCGCGTTTCTTTCCTTTGTCGTTCTGCATCCTACGTATGCGTAGCTCATTCTTATGACCTCCTTTTTGCAGTAATTTCACACGGTCTTTACTGCCTTCTCATAGGAAAATCATAGGAACTTTACATATCAAATGGAAATTCATAAGACGACTATGCCGGGCATTCCAGAATGGAATGCCCGGCATAGTCCGGAGATTTTTGATTTAAGAATGTATGATATTAACCTGATAATAATTTTCGATAAAACTGATAAATTCGGTAATGGCCGGACTTCGAAAGCATCGATCCGCCATCATCAGCCAGACCTTCCTGCTTACGACATTGCCCTGGGAATCATAGACCGGGAGCTTCTGCAGCTTTTCCTCGTTGACCTTCCATTTGGAACCGAAGACGAAGGTTACCCCGATGCCGCTCTCTACCATCTCCAGTGCGATATCCGCATGGGGTACGCTGTAGGTATCCTGGGGAATCTCCCCGAAATGGCTCTGCCACCACTGGTTTACCATCAGCTTCACCAGCGGATTGTAGTAGGATTCGATCAGCGTATGCCGCTCGATCTCATCAAACTTCATGCCCTTTGGGGTCACCATATACATTTCCTCGTTCATCAGACAGACCTTTTCTCCGATAAACGGATAGTCGCCGCAGATAATTCCCATATCGAGGCTGCCGTTCGTCAGCTGCTGGATGATCACGTCGCTCGGGTTCGAGATAGTCCGAAGCTGGAGATTGTTATATTTGCCCAGATATTCCATCAGAAGCTGGGGCATATGAATCCGGGCAAAGGAATTCGGCACGCCGATTTTTACCAGCTCTTTTTTCGTATTTCCGCGGAAATGATGTTCGATCTCCTTCAGGAAATCAATCATGATATTGGCCTTCTTTACCAGATACTTGCCTTCCTCGGTAAATACGACGCCCTGGCTGCTGCGCTTTACGACCTCGACATTCCACTCTTCCTCGATGGCGCGCACGCGCTTGGTCAGCGCGGACTGAGTCATATAAAGTGCCTCCGCAGCCTTGGTCATGCTCTTTTTTTCATATAGAACTACCAGAATTTTCCAATCGATATCCTTCATAATTTCTCTGCATTTCCATCAGACCGGGTGTCCTGTCCCTGTCTGATATACTTCTCCACATAGGCGACAAATTCCTCCAGCTGTCCCGCCAGACGCTTGTTTTTCGAATAGATGAACCAGGTGTTGCGGGTTACTTCTTTTCCTTCCAAATCCCGAAGCGGCGTCAGACAGAGGTTGTGGGTATTCTCGAAATTATCCGGCAGGAAGCAGAGCGTATAGCCCACACCCCGCGCAATCAGCTGCCAGGCTACGTCTACATAGCCCACCACCATACCGGAGGGGAATTCCCGGTCAAACCGGTTCTGCCACCAGGCTTCGAGGATCTCCGCCGACCGGTCGTTCGTCCGGTATCCCAGATATTGCATCTTCGGCAGCTGTTCCGGATCCACCGGCTCCTTCGTCACCAGATAGGCTGCATTTTTCCCGAACAATACCCGATTTACAGGTCCCTCGTAGTCACCTCTGATAAAGCCTACATCGATGGAATCATCCAGCATCTTCCGAAACAGTACGTTGCTCTGCTCATTGACAATGCTGAAATTGATATTCGGATGATCCATCCGGTACTCCAGCAGAAGATCCGAAAGGGCGTACTTGCTGAATGTATAGGAAGAACCTATGACAATCTGGCCGCCCGTATTTTCCTTCATCTCCCGCAGGGAATCCCGTGTTTTCTTTAGAAATTCCAGATACCGCTCTCCCTGGGAAGCGAGGAATTCTCCCTCCGGCGTAAATTCCAGTCCCTTCGGTGTACGGTTGACAATCGTTATCTGGAATTCCTCTTCCATATGCTGGATCCGCTTGGTCAGCGAGGGCTGCGTCATATAGAGCAGATTCGCCACCTTTGTCATATTTGGATTTTTTCGCAGTTCGTATAATATTTCCCAATCCGAATCTTTCATTTTCTGCCCTCCCTTTTGAAACCATACCTATGGATATCATATCATACCGGCCTGTATGGTTTCAATGAAGGTAGACTCCTTTTCATCAGTTTCGGAGCTTTTTCAGGGTTTCCAACAGATAATCCGTAAACTCCTCTGCACTGGCACCGTCCGGCCGTCTGGTGATCACAAGCTTTCGCTCCGTCACGGTGCAGATATCCAAGGCCTTTTCGAGAAGTACATTTTTCTCCGGATATCCCATGTGAGAAAGCATCTGTCCCATCGCACGGATCAGGCTGCTGGGATCTGCATAGGCTCCCCTTCCCTCTTCGATCATCTTCGGCGCGGAACCGTGAATGGCTTCAAAGAGGGCATAGCGTGTACCCATATTCGAGGAGCAGGCAGCGCCCAGGCCTCCGGAATGCTCTGCTGCCACATCCGTGACGATATCACCGTACAAATTGGGCAGAACCAGTACCTCGATGCCCTTGGTAAATTCTGTATCCAGCATCTTGGCGCACATGGCATCCACGAGGCGCTCCTGAATCTCGATCTCCGGATACTCCTCGCCCACTTTGCGGACAGCCTTGATGAAATTGCCGTCCGCAAGCTTTACGATATTGGCCTTCGTCACCACGGTAACGTTTTTCTTACCGTTCTTTCTTGCGAATTCAAAGGCGGCTCTGGCCACTCTTTCGCTTCCCTGACGGGTCTGTACCTTGAAGTCTACCGCCAGATCCTCATCGACCTGAATGCCCTTATTACCCCAGATATATTCTCCCTCGATGTTCTCACGGAAAAAGGTCCAGTCGATGTTTTTCTCACGGATCTTGATCGGGCGGACAGCCGCAAAGAGGTCAAGCTCCCGGCGAAGCAGGCTGTTCGCGCTGATCAGGTTCGGCATACCATCTCCGGCTCTCGGCGTGGTCAGCGGTCCCTTCAGCAATACATCACATTTTTTGATCTCCTCCAGGATCTCACCAGGCAGGCTCTCATTCTTTGCCACACGGTTTTCGATGGTCATGCCTTTGATTTCCCGCACCTCAATTTTCCCGGCCTCTATCTCCTCTCCGGCCAGTACGTCCATGGTGCGCAGCGCCTGCCGCATCAGAAGGGGACCGATGCCGTCGCCCGGGATGACGCCCACGATGATTTTCTCTTTCTTTCGCAGATCTACCTGCTCGGAGGCCTCTTTCATTTTTTCAATTCGAAGTGCTTCCTGCTCGATGAGTGCGCCAAACTTTTCCTGTGCTGTTTTTACATCCTGTACGTTCATCCTATACTCCTTCCTGGTCTGCCAGCTGTTTTTTCAGAAAACGAAGCTGGCCGCCGCATAATACTACCTGAACCTCATTGTCAGTCAGATCGAGATTTACATCAAAGACAAAGTCCTTGGTTACGTCCTTTACCTGTACTTTTCTAGTCGGAATCTGGTCAAGGAGCTCGCTGATCTCCAGCTCATCACCCTGCTCGATCCGATCGTAATCCTCCGGGTTGGCAAAAAGCATCGGAATGATGCCATGATTTACCAGATTGCCCTTGTGGATGCGGGCGATGCTCTTCGCAATGACGCACTTGACGCCCAGATACATGGGATTGATGGCCGCATGCTCTCTCGAAGATCCCTGGCCGTAGTTTTCACCGCCCACGATGATGCTATTGCCCAGCTCCTTTGCCCTCGCTGCGAAATCCGGTGCGTATCTGTGATAGCAATACTGGGACATCAGCGGAATATTGGAACGCATGCTGGAGAACTCGGCACTTGCGGGTGTGATATCATCGGTGGAAATATTGTCTCCGCCCTTTAAGCTTACCGGAACCTTCAGATACTGCTTCGGCACCTCCGGCACCGGAAGGAATTTGATATTCGGGCCGCGCACGATCTCCACCTTCTTCGCTTCTTCCTCCGGAAGGGGCTGGATGATCAGATTGTCATTGATATCATATTCCTCCGGCTCTTTGACAGCGGCAAGCTTCGCCACATCCTCTCCGAGGATATCCTCTGCTGTGGCGAAGGTTCCCATGATAGCCGTCGCAGCAGCGCTCTCCGGGCTCACCAGATAGATCTTCGCGTTGGGGTTGCCGGCTCTTCCCTTGAAATTGCGGTTGGAGGTACGTACCGCTACTCCCTCTGTCGCCGGTGTCTGGCCGATGGCGCAGCAGGGGCCGCAGGCGATCTCCAGGAAGCGCACGCCCGCGTCGATCATCATGTCCACGTACCCATCACGCAGCAATGCCTTGTAGGTCTGGCGGGAATTTACCGCGCAGGTGCAGCTGACATTGTCGTTGACCTTCCTGCCCTGGAATACGAGTGCAGCCTTTGCCACGTCCGCATAGCTGGTATTCGTGCAGCTGCCGATAAAGACCTGCTGTACCGGAAGCTTTTCTACCTCGCTCATCGGCTTTACATTGTCCGGCTGGTGCGGACATGCCACCAGCGGCCGAAGCTCACTTAAGTTGATCTCGATCTCTTCGTCATACTTCGCATCCTTATCCGGAAGCAGCTCTACGTAGGCATCCTCTCTTCCCTGTGCCTTCATAAACTTACGCACCTGCTCGTCTGCCGGGAAGATCGAGGTGGTCGCACCCATTTCCGCACCCATGTTTGTGATCGTCGCTCTCTCCGGAACCTCCAGCTCAGCAGCTCCCGGTCCCACATATTCATAGACATTGCCAAGGCCGCCCTTGATGGTCACCTTCCGGAGCATCTCGAGAATCACCTCTTTGGCATTGACACCCGGCTGCAGCTTTCCGGTCAGGTTTACCTTGATGACGCGGGGCATCTTCAGGCGCATCGGAACGCCGGTCATCGCTGTCGCCACATCCATGCCGCCTACGCCGATGCAGAGCATACCGATGGCTCCGCCGTGTGGCGTATGGCTGTCACCGCCCATACTTACCTTACCCGGAGCGCCGAATCTGGCCACATGGATCGAGTGGCAGATGCCATTGCCCGGTCTGGATACGTGTACGCCGAACCGCTTTGCCGCGGAGGTCAGGTAGATGTGATCGTCCGGTGTCTTGTGATCGACATAGAGCAAATTGTGATCGAGGTAGCTGACGCTGCACTCCGTGCGGATCCGGTCAAGGCCGATGGCCTCGAAGGCCAGATAGGTCATCACCGCATTGATATCGTGGGTCAGGGTCTGGTCTACCTTGATGAATACCTCCTCTCCCGGCACCATGCTGCCGGATACATAATGTGACTCAATGATTTTTCTGGTTAATGATTTTCCCATGATTTTTCTCCTTCCATATAGCGGATCATCCCCTCTGCTGCAAGCTTTGCTCCTTGCACCGCATGTACGACGGTTTTGGATCCGTGTACGACGTCGCCTGCGGCAAATACGCCCTCCTTCGTGGTCATTCCATTTTCATCTACCAGGAGAAGCCCCTTGTCGGATGCCTCCAGTCCCACGGTCGTGCGAACCAGCTTTCTGCGAGGACCCTGGCTGATGGAAATGATAGTAGAATCTGCTTCTACCTGCTCTTCGTCGTCCTCACAGCCAATCACCTTGTTATTCTCATCCAGAATCGAGGTGGCAAATACCGGTCCCTTTTCGGTAATCCGTTTGATCTCTTTTCCAAATACAAATTCGGCTCCGTCCAGCTGCGCGTAGGATACCTCATGCGAGTTTGCGGCGATTCGTTTCCCCCTCGCGTACAGGGTTACCTGTTTGGCACCGTTCCTGAGCGCTGTTCTCGCCACATCCATGGCTGCATTTCCCATGCCGATGATGGCTACCTTTTCGCCGAGGTCGTACGCCTTCGGGCTTGCCAGATAATCGATTCCAAAATGTACATTTCCGAGACACTCGCCTTCGATCCCCAGATTCCGCGCCTTCCAGACGCCGGTTCCCACGAAGATCGACGCATAGCCGTCTCGAAGCAGGTCGTCAATCTTCAATACCGCACCTATCGTGGTATTCGGCCGGATCTGAATGCCAAGCTCTATCATCTGCTTCCGGTACCGCTCCAGGATCTGCTTTGGCAGCCGGAATTCCGGAATGCCGTACTGCACGATTCCTCCGATCTTATCCTTCCACTCGAAAATGGTGACCGGATAGCCCTTTTTTGCCAGAAGAATCGCGACAGTCATGCCCGCTGGGCCTGCCCCGATTACGGCTACCTTCTTGGACTTCTTTTCCGGCTTCTTTATCTCCATCCGATCCAGATAGGTATCCGAAATATAGGTCTCGATGCTGGAAAAATGCACCGGATTTCCTTTTCTGCCCAGTACGCAGCTTCCTGCGCACTGCTTTTCATGATTACAGACAATCGAGCAGATCACCGACATCGGATTGTTCTCAAAAAGCATTTCTCCCGCTTCCATCACCCGGTTTTCCTTAAACATCTGAATCACCTGCGGAATCGGCGTATGTACCGGACACCCCTGCTGGCACATGGGCCGCTTGCAATTCAGACAGCGATTGGCCTCGTCAACAATGTGTAATCCCATTTTCCTTCTCCCTCCTTTTTTCTCATCATATCGCGGTCTCACTTCTTTGAAAAATTCTGTTTTTCTATATGCGAATTCCGAAAGGGAATTGCCGGATCTCTTCCCATTTATATGGTTTTTCCGTATGCTTATAGCAAGAAAGAAAAAGGAGGCTGCCGAAATGGCCGAAAGAATTGTGAATCTGACAGAGATGCTGGATGCGCGGGAGCGCCGCGCTGCCCACCAGTGGGAGCTGCTTATCCGCTATCGCAAGCCTCTCCTGTGCTTTACTATGAATATCGCAGGTCCGATAAAAAATTCTCCTCTGATCCGCCGCGCCTTTTTCTATGGTCTGGAGGATCTACGGCTACAGCTAACGCGCCTGAAGGCTCCTCTGCTTTCGGAAGAAATCTGGGATGAGCCGACCGGGATGGAAGCTTTTCTTGTCGTTGATATGGATGGGATGCTTTTAAAAGAGACTGCCTGTGAACTGGAAGATCTGGATGAAATGGGGAGACTCTATGATATGGACGTCCTGTTGCCCTCTGCGGATCCTTCCGGAATCCCGGACAAAATCGATCGGGCTGATCTCGGCCTTCCCGCAAGGATCTGTCTGCTCTGTGGCCGACCGGCAAAGGAATGTGCCTCCAGACGGCTTCACAGCGTCACAGAGCTTCAAGAGAAAACCCGGGAAATTCTAAGGCGCAACTTGGAGAAACGGGATGCTTCCCTCATAGCCGAGCTGGCTGTGCGCTCTCTCCTCTACGAGGTGGCCGTTACCCCAAAGCCAGGCCTCGTGGATCGAGACAATAACGGCAGTCACCGGGATATGGATTTCTATTTTTTTTTGAACAGTGCCTCGGCGCTCTGGCCTTATTTTTATGACTGTGCTGCTCTCGGGCTTTCCTATGCCGGGAAATCGGACGATACTCTTCCGGAGCTTTTTTCCAGACTTCGGCTTCCCGGTAAATTCGCGGAAAACCGGATGCTCCATGCCACCGGCGGCGTAAATACGCACAAGGGCGCCATCTTCAGTATCGGAATCCTTTGTGCCGCAGTCGGTGCCACACTTCCAAAGACCCGCCAGGATTCGGATGCGATTTTGAAATGCTGCGCAGCCATGACCCGTGGACTGACTGCAGCGGATTATACAGGACTAACCGAAGAAAGTGCCAGAACGGCAGGACAACGCTTCTATCTCCGGTACGGAATCACCGGTGTACGGGGCGAGATGGAGGCCGGGCTTCCCGTCGTCGCCCGCTACGGCCTTCCCCTTCTTACAAAGCTTCTTTCGGAAGGGAAAAACAAGGATGAGGCCGGTGCAGCGGTGCTGCTCTCGATTATGGCGCATATGACGGATACGAATCTGCTGGCCAGAAGCGACCGGGAGACGCAGCAAAGAGCTTCCGCTTGGGCTTCGGCTATTCTGGAAGAGGAGGACTGTCCTTCTCGGAAAACCCTGGAGCAGATGAATGAAGCATTTGTCAAAAAGAATCTGTCACCCGGGGGCAGTGCCGATATGCTGGCTGCCTGCTGGCTGCTTTATTTTATCTCGGAAGAAAAACTGCTTCAGGAAAAAGGAGAAAACAATCATGCATGAAAGCTATAGCATCTCAGAAATTAATCTAGATGACACCAGACGGCTTGCTGAGGTCGACGCCCTTTTATCCCAGGAAGGCATCAATCGGGACGCACACCTCGACTATATCTGCGGCATTCTGGATGAAACCGGGCAGATCATTGCCACCGGAAGCTGTTTTGATCATACCCTGCGCTGCTTTGCTGTATCCAGGGAGCATCAGGGAGAAGGGCTTCTATCCGATCTTCTCTCCCATCTCATCGCCATTCAGTTTCAGCGTGGACATACCCATCTCTTTCTTTATACGAAGCCGAAATCTGCACATTGCTTCTCAGATCTGGGCTTTTACGAAATCGCACGGGTTCCCGGCATGCTGGTATTTATGGAGAACCGGCGAAATGGCTTTTCGGAATATCTGAAGGGACTGACCGATGGTCTGGAGGATATAGAGGCATCAGCGGCTGTGGTAATGAATGCGAATCCATTCACCCTCGGACACCAGTATCTGGTGGAAAGCGCAGCCTCCAGATGCAAAACTCTCCATCTTTTTGTACTCAGCGAGGATGCCTCTCTGGTACCCTTTTCTGTCCGCAAAAAGCTGGTCGAGGAAGGCTGTGCACACCTGTCGAATGTCATCGTCCATGACAGCGGACCTTATCTCATCAGTCATGCCACCTTTCCCAGCTATTTTCTGAAGGAGGAGACTGCCGTGATTCAGGGTCATGCCTTTCTCGATCTGGCAGTCTTTGCACGGATCGCCTCTGCGCTCCATATTACAGAGCGGTACGTCGGCGATGAACCCACAAGCCTCGTGACCGGCATTTACAATCGCATCATGGCTGAAGAGCTGCCCAGATACGGCATCGACTGCCATATTTTACCGCGCAAAAAAGCAGGCAACAGCGCGATCAGTGCTTCTGTTGCCCGCCTTTGTCTGCAAAGCGGTGACTGGAATCGGTTCCGTACTCTGGTTCCGGATTCCACCTATCACTATTTTATTTCTCCGGAAGCCCGCCCCGTCATTCAGAAGATTCAGAATGCGGAGCAGGTGATCCATTACTAACTGTTTGTATCCTATACCTCGAACATCAGGTCGCCATAGGACGGCATCGGCCAGAGTTCCTTGTCTACCAGCATCTCGAGCTCGTCTACCGGTGCACGAAGCTCTGCCATAGCCGGAACGATGGTCTCATGGAAGTAGTGAGCAAGCTCAGCTCCCTCCGGAACCTCCTCGGACTTCTTATCCAGATCAATGAGCTTCTGCAGTGCTACCTTTGTATCGGAAAGCAGGCCGCTGATTTCGCTTAAGAGCTCGCTCTGTACGCTTGCTTCTGCTCCTGCAGCGCTTACTGCATTGACCGTATCTGCCAGAGACTTGGTGCTCTTGATGACAGCCGGGATGATCTGCTTGCTTGCGATGTCGATCATGGTCTTTGCTTCGATGTTGATTGCCTTTGCATAGGCCTCGTACTGGATCTCGGCACGGGACTCAAGCTCAGCCTTGGTAAATACATGGAACTTCTCGAAGAGGGCTACGGCCTTGTCTGTAGTCAGAGCCGGGATCGCGTCTACCATGGACTTGATGTTCGGAAGTCCGCGGCGCTCTGCCTCCTCTACCCATGCATCGGAATATCCGTTTCCGTTGAAGACGATTCTCTGATGATCGGTCAGGTACTTCTTGATCAGGTCATGTACAGCCAGATCGAAGTCTTCTGCCTTCTCCAGTACATCGCTAGCCTCAGCAAATGCCTCTGCTACGATGGTATTCAGTACGATGTTCGGAGAAGCGATGGAGTCCTTGGAACCAACCATACGGAACTCGAACTTGTTTCCTGTAAATGCGAACGGTGAGGTTCTGTTTCTGTCGGTAGCATCCTTGGTCAGATCCGGCAGAGTCTTTACGCCGGTCTCCAGCTTGCCGCCCTTCAGGCTGTGTGTTGCCTCGCCGGTGCTGATCAGCTGCTCTACGACATCCTCAAGCTGCTCGCCCAGGAATACGGAGATGATAGCAGGCGGTGCCTCATTGGCTCCCAGTCTGTGATCGTTTCCTACGTCTGCTGCGGACTCACGAAGCAGGTCTGCATGAGTATCTACTGCTTTCAGGATGCAGGCAAGTACCAGAAGGAACTGTACGTTCTCATGCGGTGTGGTGCCCGGATCCAGAAGGTTGATGCCGTCGTCTGTCGTGATGGACCAGTTGTTGTGCTTACCGGAACCGTTGACACCTGCGAAGGGCTTCTCATGAAGCAGGCACTGCAGGCCATGGCGGCAGGCTACCATCTTCAGGGTCTTCATGACGATCTGGTTGTGGTCTACGGCTACGTTTGCCTCTGCATAGATCGGAGCCAGCTCGTGCTGTGCCGGTGCTACCTCGTTATGCTGGGTCTTTGCTGTCACACCGAGCTTCCACAGCTCCTCGTTTACTTCCTTCATGAAGGCTGCGATACGCTGACGGATATTTCCGAAGTAATGATCATCCAGCTCCTGTCCCTTCGGCGGCATAGCTCCGAAAAGGGTACGGCCGGTGTAGATCAGGTCTTTTCTCTGTAAATACTTCTGCTTGTCGATCAGGAAGTACTCCTGCTCCGGTCCTACGGACGGGGTGACATGCTTGGAAGTGGTATTTCCAAAGAGGCGAAGGAGACGAAGTGCCTCAGCGTTGATCGCTTCCATAGAACGAAGAAGCGGAGTCTTCTGGTCAAGCGCTTCTCCTGTATAGGAGCAGAATGCGGTGGGGATGCAAAGGGTTGCTCCTGCTGCATCCTGTCTTACGAATGCGGGAGAGGTACAATCCCATGCGGTATATCCTCTTGCCTCGAAGGTGGCACGAAGTCCGCCTGACGGGAAGGAGGATGCGTCCGGCTCGCCCTTGATCAGCTCTTTTCCGGAGAAGCTCATCAATACCTTGCCGTTCTTATCCGGTGCACTGATAAAGGAATCATGCTTCTCAGCTGTCACGCCGGTCAGCGGCTGGAACCAGTGAGTATAATGGGTAGCACCCTTCTCGATGGCCCATTCCTTCATCTCATGGGCAATGACGTCGGCTGTCGCCAGGTCTAATTCCTTGCCCTCCTCGATGGTTTTTTTCAGTTCCTTGTATACCTTTTTCGGCAGACGCTCCTGCATTACGGCGTCATTGAATACGTTGGAACCAAAGATCTCAGCTACATTCGTAAATTCACTCATAATAGTCTCCACCTTTCTACATTCTGCGATCTCTTCCTTTTATATAACAGACTGCCCGCTATATAAAAAAAGAGGACGATCCGAGTTATACCGGAACGCCCTCGTTCTCATCGCTTAAATATGCTAATACCATACACCGCTTTTTTTCAAAAATCAAGCCTCAAATCATAAAACTTTCATTTTTTTGCATTTTTACAGGTTTTTTTTGATTTATTTTGCGAATTTCTGTAAAATTGCATAAATAAAACGTTTTTAGATGTAATCCTCTTCTTCCTCAGCTACAAGCTGGTCACGAACCTCCTCGGGCATCCGGATCTCGACTGCCCGCTGGTTGTTGCGGATCTCGACCTCAGTATGCTCTCCGCCGAACTCACCGTCCAGAGTCCAGGGTACCGGCTCCTCGGACTCGATCACGACTCTCGAGCTTCGGAAGGAATACATATACTTCGTATCGATCTGTTCGATCAGAAGGGCTGCCAGGATCTCCTGGAGCTCCATCGGATTCTTCGGCCGCATGATGAAGGTCATCTCGAAGACACCGTCATCGAAGACGACATTTTTTCCGATGATGCTCTTAAAGCCGCCGACAGATTTCGAGTTCGTAATCATGCCGAAGAGGAAGTCTCCCTCGAAGCTTGTCTCGTCGCTTGTGACCTTGAGCTTATAGGACTTGACATTCATCAGCTGCTTCATGCCCTCGAGGATGTAGGCCATATGTCCGAGGACGTTCTTCATCTCCTGCTTCGTCGTATAGGAGACGTCCGTGAAGATGCCGAAGGCTGCCACATAGATGAAATTCCGCTCATTGAAGGATCCCACATCAATGGCATAGTTGACTCCCTTTACAGCGATCTCCGCCGCCTGATCCATATTGTTCGGGATCTGCAGGGATCTTGCAAAATCATTGCAGGATCCTGCCGGGATATAGCCGACCGGGATCTTATGCTTTCGATGCATCATACCGGTCATTACCTCATCGAGGGTACCGTCTCCGCCGCTGCAGACCACCAGATCGTAGTCGTCCGGCAGCTCCTGCACCTGTTCGATAGCGTCCTGCGGACCCCTGGTGGGATAGATGGTGATGGCATAGCCGGCCTTGGACATAGCATCGATGATGCCGTAGAGCTTTCCACGGATATTTTCCTTACCCGCATGAGGGTTGTAGATGAAAAATAATTTCTTTTCCAAATGTAAAATGGGTATCACCTCATTTCCAATATTTCCCATTTTATCCGAAGATACCGCCGATAACCGTATAGGACAGGACTGTCATAATCACGGAAGCCAGCAGGATACCCAGGCAGACTGCCGGGAAGGCTTTCTTGAACTTTACGCCTAAGAGCGCTGCGATCAGGGATCCGGTCCAGGCTCCGGTGCCGGGAAGGGGGATGCCTACGAAGAGAAGGAGACCCCAGAACTCATATCGCTCGATCTGATCCTTCTTATTCATCGCGCGGTTTTCCATCTTTTCTGCGAAGGGCTTCAGATGCTTTGTTCCCTTCAGCCAGTCAAAAATCTTTGTGATAAAAAGCAGGATAAAGGGCACCGGAATCACATTGCCGATGATGCAGATCGGGATCGCCCGCCACATGGGGACATTCAAAAAAGCGGGTCCTGCTGCCAGAAGGCCGCCGCGAAGCTCCAGAATCGGAATCATGGAAATAATAAAAATTACCAGTTCCTTTGCCGCAGATCCTCCCAGGTTCTGCACAAACCATTGTACCAGTGTCTCTGTCATTGTTTTTTAATTTCCTTTCTTTTTTCGTAAAAATGCAAGAAATGTATCCATCTCCTCGTCGGTACCTACGGTGATCCGAAGGTAGTTGTCGATGCGCGGGGCATCGAAGTAGCGTACATAGATATCCGCTTCTTTGAGCTCCTGAAAGAGCTCCTTTGCAGACCATTCCTCATGGGTCGCAAAGATAAAATTCGACTCTGAATCCGGGAAGGTAAAGCCAAGGGCGCGAAGCTCCTTCTTTACCCGCTCTCTCGTCGCTACGATCTTCCCTACCGTCTCTTCAAAATAAGCCTCATCCTCCAGAGCAGCCGCACCGAGCTTCAGGCTCGGCAGGTTCATCGTATAGGAGTTGAAGGAATATTTAACATCATTCAGGTACTTGATAAGGGCAGGCTGACCGACGGCAAAGCCAATCCGCATACCGGCCATAGAGCGCGACTTCGAGAAGGTTTGTACCACCAGAAGGTTGTCGTACTTGTCCACCAGATCCATCGCAGAAGCGCCTGCGAAGTCCACATAGGCCTCATCCACGATCACGATGCTCTCCGGATTCCCGGCGATGATTTCCTCAACCTCGGAAAGAGCCATGAAGATACCCGTCGGTGCATTCGGATTCGGGAAAATGATGCCGCCGTTTTCTTTCAGGTAGTCTTCCTTCCGGATCCGGAACTCGCCATCCAGAGCCGGGCGCTCGTAAGGAATCCCAAACAGATCTGCCCAGACGCTGTAAAAGGAATAGCTGATATCCGGAAAGAGAATCGGCTTCTCGGAATTAAAGAAGGTCTGGAAGGCCATCGCGATGACGTCATCCGAACCGACTCCGACAAAGAAGCAGGCGGGATCCCGGTGATAATAGGCCGCCAGAGCATCGATCAGCTCCTTCGCAGCCGGATCGGGATAGAGCCGCAGGCGGTCGGTCGAAAGCTCCTCCAGAGCCTTCCGCACGCCCGGTGCGGGCGGATAAGGGTTTTCATTCGTATTCAGTTTGATCATGCCCGGCCGGTTCGGCTGCTCCCCCGGGGTGTAGGGGATAACCTTTCGGACATTTGCTTCCCATGGCTTCATGCCTCAAATCCTCCTTTTTCTCGTACGATTCCTTTCTCAATCAAAAATACCGGTTTGTAAGACATTTTTGCCTGACGCAGGCCTTCCTCACCTAGATCCTCCTCGCGGTTCAGGTAGGTATAAGTGTCCTTCACGCTCTCACCAAACTGCTGGTTGATCATCGTATAGGCGCCCTCGATCTTCGAGAGAGCCTTCTCGATATGGACAACCATCGTATCTTTTTTGATGCCGGGCTCCGCAATGGTACAGGCCACGATCTCTCCGTTTACCCGCAGGGCGCCTCCGGTAAAGCCAAGCTCCTCGTAGAGGCGCAGGGCATTCTGTGCGACACAGAGCTCTGCATTCTTCTCCTCATCCTCGTCGCAGCCATTCTCATGCCGCCAGGCGAGAACCATCTGGAAGCATTCCTCGAGATTTTCCTTTGTGATCGGCTCGTAGGACCAGTCCTCATAGAGCTTTTTAAATTTATTTACATGATTTTTCTTGCTATGATACTTCCTGCCCGAAAGATTTGCAAGCTTTTCTGTCTCATAGACATAGTCCGCATAATCCCGCTCATAGCGGATCTCAAAGCGTTCCGGATAGAGCTCCTCTAAGCGGGCAAAGTCCTCCGGCGTGATATTGTGGAGCTGGAAATTTTTTCCATTTTCCCTGCAATGCGCCATCAAGGCTTCCAGGGTTTTCTTCTTATCTCCCGGTCCTACCGGGAAGGTGTAAGAATAGGCCTCTGTCAGGTCTCCGAAGACCAGGTTATCCTCGATGATAGCGTAGCCCGTATGATAAAACCGCGACCAGAGATAGATGTTTCCGAAGGTCATCTCGCAGCTTCTGGTATCCGCATAGGACAGGTAGGATTCCAGAAGGGTTCGATCCTCCAGCTCCGGGCGCTTCATTTTTAAGTCCATAAATCTTTCCTTTTGTTACATATTATAAAGCTTCTCATAGGCTCCGTGCATCGCCATCAGCTCCTCATGGGTGCCTTCCTCCGCGATGCCGTCCTCGGTCAGAACCAGGATGCGCTCTGCATTCCGAATCGTGGAGAGACGGTGGGCGATGACGAAGGTGGTTCGGTCTTTCGCCAGGGTTTCCAGGGATTCCTGTACGATGCGCTCGCTCTCATTGTCCAGGGCGCTGGTTGCCTCGTCGAAGATGAGAATGCGCGGGTTCTTCAGGAAGACTCTCGCGATGGACAGACGCTGCTTCTGACCACCGGACAGCTTTACACCCCGCTGGCCGATGTCGGTGTCGTAACCGTCCGGCAGCTCCATGATGAAGTCGTGGGCGTTCGCATTCTTCGCCGCCTCGATGACCTCTTCCCTGGTCGCGTCCGGTCTGCCGTATAGAATGTTGTCCATGACTGTACCTGCAAAGAGGTAGACGTCCTGCTGCACGATGCCAATGTTGGCACGAAGGCTTTGCAGAGTCACATCACGCACATCATTTCCGTCGATGCAGACACTTCCGCCGGTCACATCGTAGAAGCGGGGAATCAGGCTGCAAAGGGTCGTCTTGCCGCCGCCCGAGGATCCTACCAAGGCTACGTAACTGCCCGCAGGGACGTTAAGGCTTACATGATCGAGCACCTTCTCGGTAGCGTCCTCATAGCGGAAGGATACATCTCGAAACTCCACGATTCCCTGTACATCTGTAAGCTCCTTCGCGTCCGCCTTGTCCGCGATATCCGGCTCGATATCCATGATTTCCCGGAAACGGGTATAGCCGGAGTAGCCGTTCTGGAACTGCTCCGTGAAGTTAATGAGCTTCTTCACCGGCTCTGTAAAGTTTGCGATATACAAAAGGAAGGTAATCAGATCGGGAATAGCCATATTACCGCCGATGATCAGCCTCGATCCCGCCAATACTACCACGATGGTCACGGCTGTCAGCATCGCATTCAGCACCGACTGATAGGTGCCCATGTAGAGATAGCTGTGGCGCTTGGTGGCCAGAAATCGGTCGTTGCCTTCCTTGAATTTCTCCATCTCGATCGCTTCGTTGGCGAAGGATTTCACGACCCGGATGCCGGACAGGTTGTCCTCGATCTGGCCGTTGATGTCCGCCATTTTCACACGGTTCTGCTTGAAGACGCGCTTCATCCGCTTGTTCAGATACAGGGCGAAGGCCAGAATAAAGGGCAGGAAGCAGGCCGTGAGGATCGTCAGCCGCACATTGATATGTCCCAGGATTACCAGCGCTCCCACGATCTTAATCAGAGAGATAATGATGTCCTCTGGGCCATGATGCAGAAGCTCGGTGATGTCAAACAGGTCGTTCGTGACCCGGGACATGAGCTGTCCTACCTTCTGGTTGTCGTAGAAGGTGAAGGAAAGCTTCTGATAATGCTCAAAGATGTCATTTCGCATGCCATATTCCATGCGCGCACCCATCAGGTGTCCCCAGTAGGTGATATAGAAGTTGCAGACCAGCTCCACGAAAAGAAGCGCGATCATCAGCACGCTCAGCCGCACGATCGTCTGCCAGGCCACGCTGCTCTCCTCGTAAATCACTGTGCCGGTGATATACCGGACAATCAGCGGCATTGCCAGAGTCACGCTGGCTCCGAGAGTCGCGAAAACCAGGTCTAAGGCCAGGAGTCCCTTAAAGGGACCGTAGTAGGAAAAAATGCTTACTTTTTTGTTGTTTTTCTTGCTCATAGATTACTTGATAGAAGGGCGCCCACTGCGCTCTCACATACTCATTTTTATGATAAACGGACAGTCCGATCTACAAAATCTCCCGGTGTAATGGCCGGAATTTCAGAATTTTCAAAATCTTTCACATTGCAGGTGATAATGTAGTCCGCTCCAATATCCTTTGCACACTTATCCTGCAGACAATCTTCGAAATCTGCAAAAAAATCTCTGTCAATTGCATCCAGAATCTCCGTCTGTGATGCAGCTGCAACAGTAAAAATTTCACAAATATCTTTCAGATTCTGTCTGCGAATCCCTTCCTCGCGTTTTCTAAGTACGTACCAGAGTATTGAAAGCGTATGAAATGCAATATATCCAGTGCATTCACCGCAAGCACACCTTCTTACAATCTCAATAGACTGCTCAAGATAAGGATCTTCACGATTGGTAATGTAATTCAAAAGGACATTGGTGTCAATCAATAATACCATATTTTTCATCCATTGCTGCCTCCCTCTCTGCATCATAGTCAATGGGATCCTTGGCAGCTTTTCTGGAAATCTC
>CAVHYN010000076.1:0-16557 GCA_963640245.1 Bulleidia sp. | reverse complement strand
ATTCAGCACAGTCCGAAACGCTTGCTGCAGAGGGTGTATGAAAATGATTAGGATAAAGATGGAGGTGATTCCGTTGGAGCTTAGCATTTCGAACTAAGGATAGAATAACTATCAAAGAGGAGGAATGTATAATGATAAAACGAATTACAAGAATAGTAACATGTTTTATATTGTTAGTTATTCCCATGGAAGCTAGGGCAGCTGATATGACCGACAAAGGATTTGTAGTTACTAACGAAAATTTAAAAGATTACGAAACAAAGTATGGTATTCCACGCGAAGTTATGAATTACGTGGAAGAAACATTGGATGTCAATCCAGAGGCAAAAATTTCAATCTACGCACCAGAAGCAATTGTTACAAGAGGGAGTTCCGGATCGTGGAGTTCAGTTAGAACATACAACGGTTTTACATTGAAGGATTGGACTGTTGAAGTAAGCAATGCCTTTAGTATGACAAGTGTAAAAACGGGAAGTTCATCAATTAAATTTGCCGATACTTTGCTGTTATATGGAGGCGGCGTTTTACTAGATAGAATTATCCCCTTTGGGAGTGCTGGATTAACAATAGTTGATTATATTTCGACAGGCGGAGATGTTTTGTATGCTACAAGCGGTGACAAGATAGATGCAGCACCAAAATATGTTTCAAAAACCAAATTCACCTATGTGAAAAATGGATCGGATTTTGTACTAGGCGCAAGAACACATATGGCTACACTACAGCAAATTTCATGGTATTTGTATTCTGACCATACCCACACACAATATGTGGGAATAAAGACATATAATAAAACAGGAAGAACTCCATCATATAATAACCCTGATTCTAAGGCAATTACAGGAAGTGGGTCAGGTGGATATATTGAGAGTGAAGTTTATGTTTCTATAAATGGCAAAAAATTTGTTTTAAATTAAAAAATGAAGAAAAAAATTATAGTAATAGCGTTATTTCTTGTAAGTTTTGGTTTGTCGCTTGTCGCTGATTATGTAATAAAGGGATATTATTATCCTCAAAAAAAAGATTTTGAATCAAGTGGGACTGGATGGATTCTCGAAAAAGGAAATCAAGAATTTGGAGCAACTGTCAACGTAAACTTATCAGGAGAAATAAGTTATTATATTTTCAGAACAGGCGCTGATGGTCTATATGGAACACTCCTCGTTAATGGAAATAATATACTATCGAATGGAGAAACATTCCTAGGTACTCTGCGTGAAGGTGAAGACTATTTTGATGCAAGCCTTACATCAGAAAATATTGTTTTAGTTATATCTGAAGATGCAGAGAGCTTTATAATGTTGTTTCAGGTTCCGGAAAGCAATATAATTGATACGGATAAGAGCGGAACGATGATGTTAGTATATCCTGCCGCTTCAAAAATGGAAGCTTTAGAAAGATTGTGGGAAGCTCTTCCCAAATCAATCACATTACAACGACGGTTGGTAGAACTTGATTGGAAATGATTTAAGTAACTGGTCTGGTTATTTTATAAAAAACTGGCTATTTTAAAATAGCCAGTTTTTCTTTATAGTAGCACCTATCAACAGCGACAGGAGGATTTTTCTATGCAGACTACAGAAACAGCCGCACTGAGAAAAAGCGGCATTACCACAAAGGAACTTGTTATAGACGCAATGCTTATTGCACTCACCTATATCTTTACCGCATTTGTAAACCTTCGCCTGCCCATCGCAGCGAACGGCGGACTGATTCATCTTGGAAATGTGCCTCTTTTCCTGGCGGCTATTCTCTTCGGACGCCGCACCGGTGCCCTGGCCGGTGCATTCGGAATGGGGCTTTTTGACCTGCTGTCCGGCTGGTATCTCTGGGCTCCGTTCACCTTTGTAATCGTAGGCCTTATGGGTTTCACAGTA
This sequence comes from Bulleidia sp., assembly GCA_963640245.1. Taxonomy (GTDB): domain Bacteria; phylum Bacillota; class Clostridia; order Lachnospirales; family Lachnospiraceae; genus Laedolimicola. Next base: position 14,680 of record CAVHYN010000076.1, on the reverse strand, counting down.
GGCGCTATCACCGAAAAGCATCACGGCTACGGCTGGAACGTCCTTGCTATTGCTCTTGCCTGTGTGATTAAGGTAGTAGGCTACTACATTGCCGAGGGCTTTATCTACGGCAACTGGATCGCTCCGGTGACTTCTATCCCGGGTAATCTGGTTCAGATCGGTGTGGCCGCTATTATCGTTATCCCGATTGCGGAGCGTTTGAGAATTACCGTTCAGAAGAGACTTTAATTCCGTTTACTATTATAAAGGAGATTTTTACATGTACGAGATTATGACACCCGGACCTACACAGGTTCGGGAAAATGTATTGGCAGCGAGAAGCCTGCCCTGTACCAATCCGGATCTGGATGCAGACTTTTATACGTTCTACAAGGAAACCTGTGAGCTTATCAGCTCCCTCCTTCATACAGAGAATGAGACGCTGATTCTGGGCGGTGAGGGCATCCTGGGGCTGGAGGCAGCCTGCGCCGGTCTCACCGAGCCGGGCGACCGGGTACTCGTCATCGACAATGGTATCTTCGGCAAGGGCTTTGCAGACTTTGTGAAGATGTACGGCGGAGATCCGGTGCTTTATACGGTAGATTATCTAGAGACAATCGATGTAGAGGCGCTGGCGGATTTTCTGAAGAAGGATCATGACTTTAAGTATGCTACGGGGGTTCATTGTGACACCCCCAGCGGTGTACTCAATGATATTGGAAGAATCTGTCCACTGTTGAAATCCTATGGCATTTTGACAGTCGTAGACTCTGTATCCGCCATGTTCGGCGAGGAGGTCCGGGTGGATGATTTTCAGATCGATCTCCTCTGCGGCGGCTCACAAAAAGTCGTTTCTGCGCCTCCGGGTCTGACCTTCGTGACGGTAAGCCCTGCCGCATGGACGGCAATGAAGGAAAGGAAAATGCCGATTGCTTCGTTTTACGCGAATCTCATGACCTTTGACGGATATTTTGAGAAGCAGTGGTTTCCGTATACAATGCCGATCAGTGATATTCGGGGACTGCGGGCAGCATTTGAAAATATTAAAGCGGATGCAACCATTCTGGAACGGCATGCAAAGATCGCGCATGCGGTGCGGACGGCACTGACTGCCTGCGGACTGAAGCTGCATACGCGTAATGGGTATTCGAATACGGTTTCTGTATTTGATGTTCCGAAGGAAACGACGGCGTCAGCCATTTTGACGGCGGTGCGCGAGAAGTTCAATATTATGCTGGCGGGATCGTTTGATGTGCTGGAAGGACAGGTGATCCGGATCGGGCATATGGGGGAGAATGCACGGCCTGGGAAGCTGGAGGCTGTGATGAAAGCACTGGATCAGGTGCTGGCGGAACTCGGTGTACCGATGAAGGGATCGCTTACAGAAGCTTATTTGGATGCTTTAAAATAGAGATTGATATATCCTTTGAGATTTCTTACACGGACGCGGTTATGGAAAAAGTTTTCCACATCGGGCACAAATGAACCCTCCTTAGGAAAACTTTTTCTCCGCAACCACCCTGCACCGCTTTTTACAAAATACAATTCCGTATAGCAGAATATCCCGTCTATCATCATTCAGCAGATACTCCTGATATCTTCTGTCTTTGATCTGAGCTATTGCCTTATGGCAGGTTTCTTCCATCATCTTAAATTCTTTTGTATATTTCAATTCAGCAATGATACCCGTATTCGGATCGTCCGTTTCCACGATGATATCCGCGAAACCTTCTCCGGCCTCTACGTTTGATTTTACCAGCCATTCCGCATTTCCGGTAAGAATTCCAAGCAGAAGATTATGATAGGCACTCTCTTTTTCTTCGCTTCTGCCTCTCGTGTCAAATACGCTGACAGAATTGCTCAGTACTCTGTTCAGATAACGCTCTATTCTCTCTGTATCGCCTTGCTCAAAGGCTTTCCAAAAAGCCTGTAGCTGTTCTGTGTTGGAAAAAATTGTATTTTTAAACCAATCCTGTATTTGGAGACGGAAGACCTCTCTTACTTCCCGGTTTGGAATTGCCAGCTTATAGGCTCCCTCTTCGTTTCTGCCCTGCTGTGTCAGGTATCCTGTGGTAAATAACACACTCCACAGATTCTCAATGCTGCTATCGATTTCGTCATAGGTCAACTCCTGGCGAAGCTGTTTTTCGATTACTTCTCCTGCAATCAACCGATCAATTTCGTCTCTTGTAGTTTTATTGGCTTTATCGATAAAACGCTTCACCAGCCCATTTCCACTGGTGTTAATCCAGTAGGCCTCCGGTCTGGCATCCGGATCATCCCGGATTCTGTCCACATGGTTGATCACATCCCACGGGCAATAGACATCTGCATTTCCAAAGCGATATCCGTCATACCACTCTTTTGTTTCGTCGAACCGTTCCTCTTGATGATAACTGTTCAAAAGCTTCCTGACTTCTTCGTCTGTAAATCCAAACTGTTCATCGAATCTGGTATCCGTAATAGACAAAATTTTAAAGTTATTTAATCCCGTGAAAATGCTCTCCTTGGATACGCGAAGGCAGCCTGTTAGAACGGCAAACTCCAGAGCGTCATTTGTCTTCAGCGCATCCCCGAACATTCCTCGTATCAGGGACACCATTTCCTGGTAATATCCATGTTGAAATGCTTTATCCAAAGGTACGTCGTATTCATCGATCAGAATTATGGTCTTTTTGTTATAATGCTTGTATAACAAACCGGATAAACTCTTTAACGCTCCGACAAGAACCGCATCACTCATCTCAAAGGAACCGTCCTTTAGGGAAATAAGGGCGCAGTACATTTTCTTCTCATTATCAGAAAGTTTTGCACTGTCTGAGAGAAATTCGAATCGAGAGGCTTCATTTCCGATCACTTGGATAAAACGTCTTTTTGCCTCGATAAATGAGAGTCCCTCTATTCCCTTCAGCGAGATGAAGACAACCGGATATTTCCCCCTATATTCATCACATAGCTCCCGATTTTCAGAGATATATAAACCATCAAACAAGGACGGATTGGTGCCGATTTCAAAAAAATATTTCAGCATACTCATATTCAGCGTTTTGCCGAATCTGCGAGGACGGGTAAAAAGGTTCACTTTGCCACGGCTGTCTAGCAACTGTTCTATCAGCTTTGTTTTATCCACATAGTAATAGCCGCCCATACGAATTTCTTCAAAGTTTTCAATTCCGACCGGCAGTCTGATTGCTTCGCCCATTCTAGCTACTCCTCCTTTTCCCCTCATACCTTATATTTTACTCAAAACCTCTCCGATATTCCCCTGAATCAGCAGATCTGCATTGGCATCACGGGGTGTTGCGTCCCGGTTAATCACTACCAGATGCTTTCCACCAAAATAGTCAATAAGTCCTGCTGCCGGATACACCGCCAGGGATGTCCCTCCGATAATCAGTATATCCGCCTGAGAAATAGCCTGCACCGCTCCGCGGATGGTTGCATCCTCAAGACCCTCCTCGTAGAGCACCACATCCGGCTTGATAATGCCTCCGCACTCGCACTGGGGTACGCCCTCGGAATGCAGCATATAATCCATATCATAGAACTTACCGCATTTCTGGCAGTAATTCCGATGCACCGACCCGTGCAGCTCATAGACCCGCTTACTTCCTGCCATCTGGTGAAGTCCGTCGATATTCTGAGTCACGACAGCCTTCAGCTTTCCGGCTTTCTCCAGTGTAGCCAGCTTTTTATGGGCTGCATTGGGCTTTGCCTCCGGGCAGAGCAGTTTTTTCCGGTAAAACCGGTAGAATTCCTCCGGTTCCCGCACAAAAAAACTGTGGCTGATGATGGTCTCCGGCGGATATTTCCATTCCTGATGATAGAGACCGTCCACACTACGGAAGTCTGGGATCCCGCTCTCGGTGGACACGCCCGCGCCACCGAAGAAGACGATGGATTCACTTTCCTCTACATATTGCTTCAAAAGACTTATCTTATCCTCTCCCATCATAGGCCTCCTCGTCACCTCTCATTGATGCCCTCATTTTACCAGACCGGGCTGAAAAAATCCAGTGCTCCTGCCTATTCAAAGATTGTCGATTGAAATAGGGTTGTTTATATCTTACTTCTTGATCTCCTCTGTTTCTATAATGAACCGCACACTTCCACTCTTTCCTTCGGCTAATCCGGCAAAGTTGTCATATCTGTCATCGGCTTCTTTGAGGGCACGCAGGCGGTTGATCACGTTGCGGAAGTCCGAGCCACCCAGTTTGGTGAGTTCGGCGATGCCGTCATCTTTAAAATCGCGGACACCGTCTCGCAGTTCATTTATACCGTCCAGGGCTTCGCCGAAACCGTCATAGAGCTCGCCACCGGCGGTGCAAAGGGTGGTACCGCCTTCTACCAGCTTCTGCGCACCTGCATTTAGCTGGCTGACACCTCCTGTATAGGCGGTCAGTCCTTCCGTCAGCTGCTTGCTGCCGCTTGCGAGGGTATCGACAGAGGCTTTCAGTGTTTTTGAGAGTTCACCTGCTGCGGTTCCGGCTTCTGTGAGACTCTTCGCATAGGCGGCCAGTGCCTGAACATCCTCAGCGGTCAGCCCTAAAGCCGTCAGTGCTTCCTGCTGCGCCTTGCCTTCTTCGCTTTCCGGATCTGCGGACGCGGCTGCAGTTAGGGCTCCTACGGTTTTTGCAAAGGCTGCCTGTCCTCCTGCCGTATCTGCATCGGAGCTATTCGTCGTATCACCTGCTGCACCAAGGGCTGTCTGAAGCTGCTCCAGTCCGCTTTGCAAGGCTGACGCACCCTCTGTCAGTGCCTTACTGTTTTCGTCCAGCTTCGAGATTCCCTCCCAGAGCTGCTTTGTGGCATCGCGTATCTTTGTCACACCGCTGGTATATTCATCCAGATAGTCATAGAATTCCTTCAGCCCGTCATAGAGCTCGCCGACACCCTCATCCAAGTCATCCACGCCATCCTTTAACTCATCCATACCGTCTGCAAATTCATTGGCGTCCTTCAAATCCTCAACATCAAAGTCCTCCAGCAGTCCCGGTGTAATGATGGTAGCTGTAAATTCCAGTTCAAAGTCCTTCGCGTCCGCAGTCACCTCCACGTAGTCCGGAATGTCGATGTCCTCCGTCACCTCATAAGCGGAGAGCTGCAGGCTGTCAGCCAGACCCGGCATCGCATAGCCGATGACCATATTCTGGTCATCCAGATTCATCAATTTCCCATTGGTTACCTGAATATTCGAGAAGATATCGGAGGGCAGCGAAAGTGCCGACATTACAAGAAAGGGTATCTGCACCTCATAGGCCTTTTTCTTCACCGTCACAGTTTCGGTAGCTGTATTTTCATAATCAAAGCGGATTTTTATCCGACCGCTCTTTCCGGCCAAATCCTTCGGGCTTATCGACTGGCCATCCAGATAGTAGCTGACCTTCACCCTGACCGGCGGCTCTGCGTCGCTGTTTCCCTTATAGGAAATATCCTCACCGTGATTCTCCCAGATGAGGCTTCCGTCCGTACCCTGGCTGTATTCCTCATCACCCTTGGTATTTCGGATATTCTTCAGATTGCTCCGATCTAGGATGTCCAAGCCGTCGGACGTATGCTTCAGAGTCGTTTCCACGGTAATTTCCTTTGTATTCCCCTCCGCATCCGATTTTATGTAAACTGTTTCGTTCTTATCTTTTTCCATGGAAGAATCTTGATTTTCCGCTGCTTCTTCCCTGTCTGTCTCGGAGTCAGCGGAATTCAGCTTCGTATCCGAAGAAAGAGACGCCTCGACTTTGGCATCCGCATTTCGGATTCCAAAGTCTATCCCGGCTCCAGCAGCGAGAACCACTGCAACAAGGAAAAGCAGGATCAGCTTCCTTCGCAGAAATTTTATTTCATTCATCCTCTCACCTCCTACTCTACATTTTTCAGCGCTGCATCCATAGGTACGTGCCGGATCTTCCGATATTCCAAAAGAGCCACCACCAGGTAGGTTGCCAGACCCATTCCGAACATTTTGACATAGATTTCCGGTCCGATATAGAAGCTAATCCAGCCGCTGATACTTTGAAGCATCATAACGCGAAACAGCACCAGCATAACTTCATATTCGATGGGCAGGCTAATCAGCAGAAACAGGATGACGACTATCGTGGTTGACATAATATATAAGCCACTGATTTCCCGGTTGGAATAACCCAGGATCTTCGTCATCGAGATGGACTGGGCATTCTTCTCGATGATGATTTTCGACAACAGGTAAACTAACACCATGAACATCAGCATCGCGAAGCCATTGACCAGCCCCATCATACCTCCCATGGATACGGTCAGCTGTCTCGAGATCTTGGTCAGAGCCTCCGCATCAATGACGGAACCAATGTATTTCTCGTCGATATCCGTGATCTCTGTATCGGACAGATACCCACTGAAATAATCATTACCCAGAGCGAACAAGGTATTCAGCTGCTTCTGGGGCATGAAAATGGTCAGGCCTCCCTCGTAGTGGTAGATGCCATCCACCCGGAAGGTATAGGCGTCGGTGCCATACTCCTCATACAGCGTAATCTCGTCACCCGGTTCCAGCAGATATTTTTCCGCATAGGCCGAGGACACGTAGACCCCGTCATCCTGAAAATTCAGCGGAATATATTGGCTGTCCTCCTGCAGGCCGTAGAGCATCACGCTCTCCTTCATGTAGGGCTCCTCCGGTGTATTTAAGGAATAGGCGCTGAACTTCTCCGCATCCTCATTTTCCGTCTCCACCTCATTCTGGAAATACAGCATCGAAATCATGCTCTCCAGCTTCTTATCCTCATTCATCGCATCGTAAGGAATCTGAAGAATATACTGATAATTGCACAGCAGATTCTCCTCGATCTCCGCCTGATAGTGGTCAAGCACCGCCGGAAGAGCGAGGCCGAACATCAGCAGCATATTTGCAAAAAGAATTCCGATAAAGAGAATCAGATAGTTACCGGCATTCTGAAAAATGACCCGCAAACGGAATCTGGTAAAAAATGGAATATACTGGCTTAATGGCAGGGCATGCTTCTGTTTTCTGCGGCTCAAATCCCGCCGCAGGAATTTAAGCGGCGACAGACCAAGCTTTCGCCGGAGCAGAAAATAGTTGACCACCATCATCAGGATTACCGGCACCACCGTGGTCTCTACGAAGGCCTCCGCATTCCAGACCGTCACGTAGGTGGGCAGGCTGTAGCTGCCGTAATACATGCCGGCGCATATCTCCTTCAGATATGTGTAGCCAAGTACATTGCCCACCAGGGCGCTTACCAGCGTCACGATGGTCGGCATCGTCATATAATGCCGGATCAACTCATTTTTTGTATACCCGGAAGCCCGCAGGGTTCCGATGACATTGGCTTCCTTGGAAATGGTATTGCTGGTAGTTATGCCAAAGACGAAGGCCATAATCAGGATGATGATATAGAGGAGGATGACCATCATGGCCTTGTCTCCGCCCATATCCTCACCGGTAAATTGGATCGCCTGATTCTGATAGGTAGCCACAAACTCTTCAAGCTCTGCTTCATTTAAAATGACCTGCATCAGATCCTCTGCGGCGTCCTGCTCGGCTTCTCCCTCCTCCGGCGATACATCATATTTCCAGGCATAATTCCAGGACAGCTCCTCCTCACGAAAATCCGCAAACATCTCCGGTGTCACGATGGCCACGCCGAACTTTACTGCATCAAACATACTGTCCTTGTTATTCGAGAAAAGGCAGCTGTAATCCGACAGCGCCACCAGTCCGGTGATTGTCCAGGAGCGGCTGCTGCTCTCCAGAGTGTCACCGACGTCAAGGCCATTGTTGTCCGCATACATGCGGTCGATAGCAATCTCGTCTGTCTTCACCGGCATCGCACCTTCCATCAGGCAGACCCGGTCTACCTCATTTCTCTCCTCGTAGATCCGCAGGGTACTGTCGTTTGTCAGCACCTCCTCCGCATAAAAGAGATTATAAAGTGTCACGCCCTGCTCCTGTATCACCTTCACCTGTGCCTTATTCGCCTTCTCCCCCAGACGAAAATGGCCGTCCTCGATGTTATATTTTTCAAAACCCTCGTTATAGGCAATGAGCATGCTGCCGTCCGCCACAAGAAAGCCTGATACCAGGCTGATGGTTCCGGCCAGCAAAAGGAAAATCACCAGATATTTCCCAAGCTCGCTTTTCAATTCCCTAATAAGCCGCTTTCGCAGCGGATTTTTCATCTTCTTCCTCCCAAACGCTTTCTTACCATTCCAGCTTCTCTGCCGGAATTTTCTCGGTATTGCGATAATCCCGCCGAATCATGCCGTCACGAAGCTGAACCACCCGGTCTGCCATATCCTTGATGGCATCGTTGTGGGTTACCATGATGACGGTATTGCCATATTTCTGGTTTACTGTCTCGATAAGCTTTAAGATATCCTTGGAGGTCTGGTAGTCCAGGGCTCCGGTCGGCTCGTCACAGAGCAGGATATCCGGATTTTTCACGATAGCGCGGCCGATGGCGGTACGCTGCTGCTGACCGCCGGACAACTGGTTTGGCAGCTTTTTTCGATGATCGTAGAGTCCCAGGGTGCGCAAAAGCTCATCTACGTCCAGAGGCTTTTCGCTAAGATAAGCACCCACCTCGATATTTTCCCGGACGGTCAGGTTCGGGATCAGATTGTACATCTGAAAAATATACCCGAGGTGCTTCCGGCGATAAGCTGTCAGCTTTTTCTCCTTCATGTCGGCCATCCGCTCGCCCTGGATGCAGATATCACCTGAATCCGCCGCATCGATACCGCCGATGATATTCAGAAGTGTCGATTTTCCGGATCCCGATGGTCCAAGCAAAACACAGAACTCCCCCCTCTCCATCGACAGGTTGATTCCCTTCAGTACCTCGATCCGGTTCTCACCGGTTCCGAAGGATTTTTTTATCTCATGGATCGTAAGAAACATCATATCCTCCATATAGTTAGTCTTGACAAACTCCCTTTCTACCGCAAATCTAGCACATCGGAGAACAGATTTCAATACTTTACACAGAATTTTGCTACAAAATAAGAAATGAAAGGGATCCTGCTTTCGCAGGATCCCTTTTATTTCTTATTCTCCGGACTTCTCAAGCCCCTCGTATTCTTTTCAACCAGCTTTCTGGCCACCATGATCTGGTGTCCGCAGCCCATGCATTTCAGCCGGAAGTCCGCGCCCACCCGCAGGATTTCCCACTCGAAGCTCCCACAGGGGTGTGCCTTCTTCAGCTTTACGATCTCTCCTACCTTATATTCCACTTCGCACCTCTAAATTATTCTCCAGATTCTCCTGTGCGCAGACCGCCAGGGAAAATCCTTCTTCATAAAATTTCCGGCTTTTCAGATACCAGACTCCGTCCCGCAGGGACTGTCCTACCTCTTTTCCTGTAGTATCAAAGCTATCCAGTGGAAGCCGAAGTCCCTCGCCGATAGCCTTCAGGAAGCTCTCTTTTCGCACCCAGAGGTCACAAAAATCCGCTACCGGCTCCTTCGTTTCCAGGCTAAGACTCCCACCGCAAAGCTCTTTTATCTCCTCCTGCTCTCTCGGATGCATCTTTTCCACAATTTTCTGCCATCTGGGATGCGTTTTCCACTTTTCGATATCAATCCCCACCGGCTTATCCCCAAAGGCGCAGGCGATATAGCTGACTGTGTGGGAAAGACTGATATGCAGATCGGGATAATCGGCAAGAAAGGGCTTTCCCTTTTCGTCTTTCCGAATGCTGCCTTCCGGCAAACGGATGCCATATACTTCCTTCAACTTGCGAACCAGCAGGGATCTGACCGCCCAAGAGGGATTCTCGCCTTCTTTTGTCCGCTCTACGTATACTTTTATCATCTATTTCATCCGCATCTGGCTATTCTAATACAATTTCTTCGCATGCACCAGGAAGCGTTTCTCGCCGTGCTTCGTACAGGTGGAAAGGGTAATGACCGAATCCTCCTTCGTCACGCTTACGCTGGTATCATAGAGCGAGCGATCCTTGATTTTCTTCAGATATTCCTCGTAAACCTCATCCGGGGCAAAGCCAATGGTATAGCTGTCGCTGTCCGCCTCAGCCTCATAGACTGAGAAGATCTGATAGGCATGGGTTCCGTCCTCCAGGTCAATGTAGACATTGGGATGCGCCACCAGATAAGAAGCAGAGCTGTAATTTTTCAGGCCGGCAAACATAGAGCCATTCTTCATATTATGACCATAAATAATGGTATGAAGATCGCTAAAATCAGCGCTGTTCAAGGTCTCCATAAAGATACTTCCGGCACTGTTCAGCTTTTTACTGAAGGTATGATTCAGATAATAGGAATCATCACTCGTATGCATCAAAGGATAGCTGATCTCTGTATTTGGAATCTGGATCCAGCCCACAGTATCGGAGTTCTGTGCCTTCAGCTCACTGACTGCCACTCTCTGAATCTGATCCGTCTCCGCATCACTCTCTGTTTCATCCTCGCTCTCACCGTCTTCACCAGTCGCATCCGATTCTTCTGTCGGTTCCGTGCTTACATAGCTTTGCAGCTTATCGTACTCATCGGTTCCCTTCTTATATTCGATAAAAATGGTCGCAAGCTGCCAGAGACTGACCACAAGTACCGCTATACAGACCACCAATACTACTATAAAAGGGATCGACTTCTTTTTTTTCTTCATGGTACGCTTCTCCTCTTTTTATTTTTCCTATCTGCCTTTTCTTCTGTCCCTTCCGAGCTCCTGATAATATTTTCTCTTCTGATCGTACATACTCTCATCAGCCAGCTTTACCAGTTTCTCGGCAGAATCTCCCGGATGCTCCTGTGCAAGGACACAGCCTACCGACAGGCTTAGACTGTTGCACTTCTGGCCGACCCAGAGTTCGGTTCTCTTCTTCAGATCTGCTAAAATGCTTGAAACCTCTTCCTTTGTCATAGCTGCAAAGACTACAAATTCATCTCCGCCGATACGATAGACTTCTCCATGTTTTTTTACACTCTCCTTTATACAGTCCGCTGCTGCGCAAAGGAGCTCATCCCCTGCCTCATGTCCAAGGGAATCATTCACAGCCTTCAGGCCATTTACATCCAGCAGAAAAACTGCCAGATTCTCCGGCAGATCTGCTTCAAATCCTTTTAAAGCCTCCAGATAGGCAAAGCGGCTTTTCACGCCTGTCAGGGCATCCCTTTCGATCTTGTGCTGCTGGCTGGTAAGCTCCTCATCCAGCTCAAGCTGCGAAAATTCGGAGTAATGAATAAAAAGAAAGGCCAGGCCAAAGGCTGTCGCCAGATAAGCTACCCGGCAGTCTCCTCCCAGAAGCTCCTGCATGGCAGCTCCTGCAAAGACCAGAAGAATTGAGCCATAAAGCGATTTTCGGTTTTGCTTGCGGAAGCGCTTTCCATAGGAGAGCATTTTTCCCGTAAAAATCAGGATCACCGATGTATAAAAGGTGATATATACCGGATAGAGCAACCCATGCACATAGTTATTCTGTTCATCGATCACCAGCATCCAGCCAAATCGTGCCGCGAGGATCTGAAAGACAGCATTAGCTGCGAAAACCCACCAAAAACCCCATTTCTTTTGATCTGACTTCTGCATCAGGGCAATCATCGCACCGCCGGTCATCGGTGTAAAGATATAATCCATCGCCTTTACGGTCGAAAGTATCCATCTCGGGATCTCTGCATTGCCGCTGATATGAACACCTGCGCACTCAGCTGCCGCTGCAATGGCGAGGAAGAGATTCGTCAGAAGAAACAGCCTCTTTTTTCCCTTCGGAATCCGGTTATTTTCATAAACCAGAATCGAGAAAACACCGAGTGCCATCAGCGTCATAATGATTACATAAGTATAATAATCGATCGTTTCCATCTTTTGCGTAATGTTTATTCCCACTTTTTTCCAGTTTTACTGTTTATATAGACTAATTAACTATAGCACAAAAGGTAGGAGAAAGCAAATAGGAATCCCCTCTAAATCAGCTTGATTACTGCGGTATTTGCATAGGTCAGGGGCTCGTTGTGGATGAAGAAGATCTTGCCGTCCACCGGCGCGTAGAGCGTCTCGATGACCTCACTCTCATAAGGATGGATGATATGCGCCAGGGGCTGTCCCGTAGCTACTGCCTCACCGGCCTTCACGAGGGGCTCGAAGATGCCTGATTCCGAGGTCCGAACCGGTATCAGCTCTGTATCCGACAGTATCTTTGGCTTCACCGGAGATGGTCCCATATATTTGACGATGCCCTGGGCAGAGAGAAAATTCAGAATAGCCAGCACTGCCTGACCAGCCCCGTTTGGATGAATCCGTTCCGTCGCCGTCGTATAGAGAGAAAAGGCCTGCGTATTCCATACCTGCCAGTTATAGTTCAGAGTCGCAGTATCATAGGGGCGCACCTTTCGCACCACGACATAGGGCAGGCCAAACTGCGTCGCCAGCTCCGTCCTGCTGTAGCCCTCCTCCATCAGCCGTACATGGGGTACGAAATCTCCCGGCATATAAAAGGAGGTAAACTGGATTCCAAATTGATATTCGGAGATCTCCCGAAAGACGCCGTCAGCGATACGCTGGGTTGTCTCGCCCAGGTCATAACCCGGGAACATCCGGTTGATGTCCGTATTGTCCGTAGGCCAGAAGCGTTTCTGAATGTTCATGGAATATGGGTTCAGAGATGGAATGATGAGAATCTTCTGTCCTTCCTGAATCCGTCCCTCTGCCTCCAGCTGGCGGAATTTCTGTACCAGCTTTGAGCAGCAATAGATCTGCTGCACCTCATTGCCCCGGCAATTGCCCACGATGCAGACGGCCTTTTCGCCCTCTCCGAATTCGTAGCCGGTGATCCGAAAATCATCGCGGTATAGTCCGTCCATCTGATAAATCACACGTTTACGCATGGCTATAGGCCTCCTTTCTGAGAAGCCGACCCATCAGGGAGCCCTCTCCCACTACCGGATAATCCCGGATCGTAAATAATATGCCATCCACCGGAGCCGTCACCTCGTCAAGTACGTTTCCGCCCAAGGGGTCTACGATCACACCGATGCGTTCGCCCTTTTTCAGCTCTACCCAATGCTTGACGGATGGAATGAAGATACCGCTGACCTTGGCATTCAGATAGCTGACATCGTCCGGATCCTTCGAAATAATCGGTTGTCTCGGCTCCTTCGTCTCACCGGTCCAGATTCCAAGCTTCTTCATCAGGTTGAAAATGCCATCCACCAGCTGATCTCCGTAAGTCTGCGTAATCCGCATACCGACACCCATCTCCACCACCAGAACTGGTGTTCCGATATGATTCAGGCTGTAGGCAAAGGTGGATTCCAGAACCGTGCTGGCTCCGTGTACCCAGATAAAATCGACATTGGCCTCCTTTGCCAGGGGAACCAGTTGATCCTCATGAAGCTCGTTGATACGGATCTGGGGAATCTCTGTAAGGTAAATGTTGCTGGCATGGATATCGAGGACGCAGTCCGATCCCGCCACATCCTGAATGATCTCCGCCGCCAGATACTCTGTCATATTTCCGCTGGTGTCACCTGGAAAAAGCCGGTTCATATCCAGATCAAAGGCCGGGATGCCTCTGGTGATCGAGTCAATTCCCAAGGGATTCATCGCCGGATAGACATCCACGATACCCTTTAAGCACTCCTTATTTTCCCGGATTCTTCGCTGCAGCTCGTAGCAGATATACTGCCCCTCCAGCTCGTCTCCATGGATGCCGGTGACGATGCTGATCCGCGGCATCCCTTCTTTCTCCTCTAAAGGGGTAAGTCTGTTTTTCTTGATCCGCAGCACCTCGTCTACCGGAAGTCCTACGGAAGCTATGGTTTCTATCATTTTCCTCTGTCCTCTTTATCTTTTTCAATCCGGCGGACGACCGCCCTTATGATCTGACTTTGCTCTCCTCCATTGAAAAGAATGCCCCGGTTGATGGCGCATTCAGAGGCATCCCTGCCGTCACCAAGCTTGATATAGCCCTCGCCCACTGGGCAGCAGTTTGTCGGGTCGATGCCGACCCATTTTCCATCCAGAAGTGCCTCCACCCAGGCATGGCTCTCGCCTTCGCCCTCCATCAGGCCGCAGACGTATCTGGCCGGAATCCCGGCCAGCCGAAGCAGAGCCAGGTAGATATGGGCATAGTCCTGACATACACCCTTTCCCAGTCTCCAGGCCTGCTCTGCCGTCGTCCCGGCTTCTGTTCGTTCCTTCTCATACGAAAAATGAGCCCGCATCTCATCCATGATACGGCTGCAGGTTTCCTTATCCTGCCCATATCCGGAGTGATCCAGACTGTTAAAATATCCGAAAAGCCCGCTTCCCGGAATCGTTTTTCCAAAAGGCTGGCGATACATGCCTGCCAGCCCTGTCTCCTCTTCGAACTGTTCCGGGAAGTTCTCGACCGTCCCCTCTATCTGAAATCGAAAGAGGTCATGGGGTTTCGAAATATGGCCGTACAGTTTTGGATTTCCCCATCCGTCTGTTCCTTCCGCCCAGCAGGACTCAGGCTCCATCCGGATGGTCTTTTCCAACAGCTTCTGCCGCACGCTTTCCTTCGGAATACATTTGATCGTATAATAGCAGCGCTCTACAGGCTTTGAATATCGGATCTCCATCTGATAATCAAATCGCAAGTGCATCTCTCTACTCCTCATCGTAACTTTGGTTACAGTGTCAAAAGCCTGAGCCCACGACATGCTCGCATGTCGGTGGGAGAATGGCTTTATGACACGCCCCTCAATGAGGGTGAAGTGGGGCGAA
>CAVHYN010000075.1:0-16066 GCA_963640245.1 Bulleidia sp. | reverse complement strand
CCGCTGTGAACCTCTGATTCTCCTTTCCTTCCGATTGAATTGCCTGCGGATTGCGTGTATACTTAAGCAAAATAAACAAGCAGGAGATTTCTATGATTTCATTACAGATGGATGAGGTAAAAGCCTTTATGAACCAGCTTTTGCTTTCCCAAACCTTTGATGCCTTTCATGTCGTAGAAGGCAGTATCACCACATTCCATACCTTTCAATTTGACGGACATCTGCATCCCGATTATTACACCAAGGAAGAGCAGGAAGCCTTCGGGCTGGAAAACCGTCGCTTGATTCGCTGGCAGGAGCTTCGCCCTTTCTGCCTGGAGCTCATCAAGGGAAAGCGAACCCCTCTCGGCTTTCGCTTCACCTTCCAGCTTTCTCCGGAAAATACAGAAAAGCTTCTGACTCAGACTGCTTCTTCTTTCTCCGCGAAGGATGTAAATGGCCTGGTCTTAAACATCCGCTATGAAAATGGACATGTCCTTTGCACCACTGCGGTATCCCTAAACTTATTCACGATGGACAAGTCGCTGGAACATGCCTGGGATCAGATGGTACAGAAGTTCTTCCTCAAGCATGAACTAACATTTCAAGCTCTTTGTTAGCACTCACTTCTCTAGAGTGCTAATTTTTTGTTGACTTTTTCTTTTCTCCGCGTTACAATGTCTCATATGAAATCATGAGATCATGTAAACAAAGGAGTGAATGAAACATGGCAAATACACATGGAAGTCTTTCCATTAACAGCGAAAATATTTTTCCGATTATCAAAAAGTGGCTCTATTCCGACCACGACATCTTCTTCCGTGAGCTGATTTCCAACGGCTGCGATGCGATTACGAAGCTTAAAAAGCTTTCCCTGATTGGCGAATATACCTATCCGGAAGGTCATAAGGACAGCGTCCGCGTCATTGTAAATCCGGAGGAAAAGACCCTGAAATTCATCGATACCGGCCTTGGTATGACCGCGGAGGAAGTCGAGGAATATATCAACCAGATCGCCTTTTCCGGCGCAGCTGATTTCCTGGAGAAATACAAGGACAAGACAAACGACGACCAGATCATCGGTCATTTCGGACTGGGCTTCTATTCCGCATTCATGGTAGCGGACGAGGTTCATATCGACACCCTTTCCTATAAGGATGGAGCCAAGGCCGTTCACTGGGAGTGTGACGGCGGCACAGAGTATGATATGTCCGAGGGAAGCCGCACCGAGATCGGTACTGAGATTACCCTGTTTCTGAACGAGGATTGTCTGGAGTTCGCCAATGAGTATCGTGCGCGCGAGGTCGTTAGCAAGTACTGCTCCTTCATGCCGGTAGAGATTTTCCTGGAGAAGGCCAATGCAGAGCAGGAATATGAGACCATCGACGAGTCCGAGCTGTGCGACGATGATGTCGTAGTTGAGCACATCCACGAGGATGCCAAGACCGAGGAAGTCGAAAAAGAGGACGGCACCAAGGAGACGAAGGAAGTATCTCCGGCCAGAGATCGCGTCAAGATCAACAAGCGTCCGGTTTCCTTAAGCGATACCCATCCGCTGTGGACCAAGCATCCCAACGAGTGCTCTGATGAGGAATATAAGGCCTTTTACCGCAAGGTCTTCCAGGATTATAAGGAGCCGCTGTTCTGGATTCACCTGAACATGGACTATCCGTTTAACTTAAAGGGCATCCTGTACTTCCCGAAGATCAATACGGAGTATGATTCCATCGAGGGAACCATCAAGCTGTACAACAACCAGGTATTTATCGCTGACAATATCAAAGAGGTCATTCCGGAGTTCCTGATGCTCTTAAAGGGCGTCATCGACTGTCCGGATCTGCCGCTGAATGTATCCAGAAGTGCCCTGCAGAATGACGGCTTTGTCAAGAAGATTTCTGACTATATCTCCAAGAAGGTAGCAGACAAGCTCACCGGCATGTGCAAGACGGATCGCGAAACCTACGAGAAATACTGGGATGATATCAGCCCCTTTATCAAATATGGCTGTCTGAAGGATGACAAATTCTGTGACAAGATGAGCGATTTCATCCTGTTCAAGGATCTGGACGGTAAGTATCAGACTCTGAAGGATCTGGTTCCGGAAGAGATAGCTGCCGATGTAGACGTCGTCGAGAATCCGGATGAGACAAAGGACGAAAATGCCGAGGAAAAGGAACCAGAGAAGACCACGATCTTCTATGTAACCGACGAGGTACAGCAGAGCCAGTATATCAACCTCTTCAAGGAAGAAGGTAAGACAGCAGTTATCCTGAAGCACAACATCGACACTCCGTTCATTTCTCATCTGGAAATGAAGAATGACAAGGTCAAATTCCAGCGTATCGATGCCGACCTGACAGAGGATTTTGTAGAGACTGTAGATGAAGGCGAACTGAAGGAAACGACAGATTCCCTGACCGAAATCTTCCGCAAGGCTCTCGGCAATGATAAGCTGGACGTCAAAGTCGAGAAGATGAAGAACGAGAACATTTCCTCCATGATCACCCTCTCCGAGGAGAACCGCCGAATGCAGGATATGATGAAGATGTACAGCATGAACGGCATGGATCTGGGCATGTTCGGCGGCGGAGAGACCCTCGTCCTGAATGCGAACAACAAGCTGGTTCAGTACATTTTTGAGCACAAGGATGGCGAAAATGTCAACCTCTTCTGTGAACAGCTCTACGACCTGGCTATGATCAGCCACCAGCAGCTCGCACCGGAGAAGATGACCAAGTTTATCAGCCGAAGCAATGAGATTATGATGCTGTTGGCGAAATAAATGATATCTTTGTATACAAAAGAGAGGCAACGGATACTATCTGCTGCCTCTCTTTTTCTGTAACTGTCTTCCCAGTTACCCTTTTTCTTTTATTTACAATTTTGCAAACTTTTCATACAGCGGTACCAGGCACTGATAAGCCTCATCAAAGATTGGCTTCAGCTCCTCATAGACCTTCTGGTTCTCCTTCTTCGGCTCCACATGCTTCTCGAATTTCAGGAAACGCTTGATCTCATCGAAGCTGTCAAAGACGCCTACGCCTACACCCGCGATCACTGCCGCACCGATGGAGGTAGCTGCTTCTACACAGTCGGGCATGTCAAAGTCCACGTTCAGGACGTCTGCCAGGATCTGGGAGACTACCTCGCCCTTGGCTCCGCCGCCCGTCAGGTTCATGTGTTCGATCTTTGCCTGCTTGCGATAAGCCTTCAGAATCAGCTCCATATTCATGGCGATGCCCTCGATGACCGCGCGAACGTAATCCTTCTTCTCATGCTCTGGCTTGATACCCAAGAAGGCCGCACTGGTATTCGGGTTCCATCTGGGACTTCTCTCTCCCAGCATATAGGGCAGGAAAATCAGGTTCTGAGCTCCTGCCGGGGATTTCTCGATGAGTTTGTTCATCTCATCGTAGGACATGCCATCGCAGAGTGCCCGGCGGATATACGCATAGGAGCTTCCTGCCGCCTGCATGGTTCCGCAGGGCATGTATTTGCCCGGGATGACATGAGCGAAGCAGAATACGGTCTTGTCCGGGTCGATGAAGGGCTCGGTGGTGGTTCCGCCGATCCAGGCTGAGGTTCCGTAGGTCAGGTAGAACTCACCGTCCTTGATGCAGGCCGCGCCCACTGCGGATACGGGACCGTCACCACCGCCTAAGACTACCGGAGTACCTGCCGGAAGTCCGATTTCACCGGCTACCCGGTCCTGAATGTACCCTGCCACGTCGATGGAACGCTTCAGAGTCGGCAGCTTATCCTTATCCACGCCTGCCGCCTTAAGGATCTCGTCAGACCATTCCAGCTTCCGAAGATCCAGTGCCTGAGTTCCGGATGCGTCGGAATAATCCGTCACGAACTCGCCCGTCGCCCTCTGGATGATGTAATCCTTAGCCTGGAGCATCTTATAGGTTTTCTCATAGACCTCCGGCTCATTGGCCTTCAGCCACATCAGCTTCTCGATGCTGTAGCTGGCTGCCACCCGATGGCCGGTAATCTGATAAATCCGGTCTGCTCCGATCGCATCCTCCAGCTGCTGTGCTTCCTTTACCGCTCTCATATCTGCCCAGATCATGGAATCCCGAAGCGGTCTTCCATTCTTATCTACCGGCAGGCAGCCCTGCATCTGGGCGCTGAAGGACATGGCTGCCACCAGGCTTGCATCCTCTCCCTCCAGTACGGCCTTTGTGGCTTCACAGACAGCGTCCCACCAGTTTTCCGGATCCTGCTCTGCATAATTGCCATTGAAAAAATGCACATCATAGGAGGCCGTGTAGCTTCGCACCTGCCGTCCCTCTGTAGTAAAAAGTGTCGCCTTATCCCCCGATGTTCCCAGATCATGGGCAATCAGAAACTGTTCCATTTTGTCTTCTCCTCCTTGTAGTCGTCATACTTCCCCAATACTTTTTGACTTTTTCTCACAGATTCCCTTTTCTAATATGCTCCTGTAAAATGGCATCTGTTACCTCATAAAGCTTCTCAGAACCCAGACGGGTCTTTTGCTGTCTGCCGTAGACCTGCTCTGCAGATACATTATGCTCCTTCCAGTCGCTTCCACCATTGCTATTATTCAAAAGCAGCGGCTGTAAGTTGTCCATGGCATGTGCAAATTTGGACTCCGGTGTTGAAAATTCTTCGAATTCATCAAACAATTGCATCAACTCCAGCTTCTGCTCCTCCGGAAGTAAAGAAAAGATACGCTCCTTGGCCGCGTCTTCTCTGGCCTTCTGGGTCTTCAGACCCTCTGCATCGTAGGCATAGGTGTCTCCCGCGTCAATTTCCACAATATCATGAACCAGACACATAAGCATGACCCGTGCAAGATCCACTGGTTCGTTGGCATACTCCCGCAGCACATAAGCCATAATCGCCATATGCCAGGCATGCTCCGCATCGTTCTCATTTCTTCCATGTCCGGACAGGTGAGTCTGTCGGAAAATATTTTTCTCCTTATCGATTTCCAAGGCGAAATCAAGCTGTTGTTTCAGGCGTTCATCCATGGCTTTTTACTCCTTTATTTCCATAAATACCGGTATTTATCCATCCGCTGATACAAAACTGTCTCCACACGGTTTCGGATTCTCTCCTCCTATTCTACCGCATTTGCCAGCAGATTTGCTACCTCTTTTTTGTAAAAGAGAATTTCAGATTGCTGCCATAAAGTTTTTCTGAAAGGATTACCCTACAGTTCATGATAGTAGGGACAGATATCCTCATAGTGGCCATCCTTCATGCGGAAGCCTCCCGGGATCACTCCCAGCTGCACGAACCCAAGACGCTCGTAGAGGTGGCGGGCATGAATATTCGATGCGACCACCGCATTAAACTGCATCACCCGGAAGCCATGAGCCTTGCCCTGAATGAGACAGTCGGATACCAACTTTTCTCCGATATGAAGGCCGCGGGAATCCCGACTGACCGCGTAGCTGGCGTTGCAGATGTGGCCACAGCGGCCGATGTTGTTAGGATGCAGGATGTAGAGGCCATAGACCTTACCCGTGTCAGCATCCTCCGCCACGGCATTGTAGGTCTGGGCTTCGAAGAATTCTTTACCAGTCTCGGGTGTTAAGAATTCTTCCTGAGGGAAGGCTACACCGTCCTCAACCACCTCATTCCAGATGCGGATCATCTCCTGTAAATCTGTTTCTTTATATGCTCTGATTCGAATATTCATTATAAAGCGTCTCCTTTTGTATAATTTTCGGTACAAACTATTTCGGGCTGTAATGCATCATGAACTATACTTTCTTCGCCTTACACTTCTCCATCTTCTGCATATGCAGAAACCAGACTACAAAGATGGCTGCGCCCGTCGCCACCCAGGAGGTCACGTAGACGTTCATCAACATGCCGTAGGTCGGTGCCAGGCGAAAGACCATAATTTAGCATATCCACTTCTTTATTCTTCTTTGTCTGTTCCATTTCTTGATTTAGCCTCTTTTCCAGGATTCTTTGGAATTTCCTATTACATTAAAAAAGGCTCCCAGATCTCTCTGAAAGCCTTAAGAATGCAGGAGATGGGACTTGAACCCACACAGCCTTGCGACTACAGGCACCTGAAGCCTGCGCGTCTGCCATTCCGCCACTCCTGCGTACTGCGGAAGATGGGACTTGAACCCACACGATTGCAATAATCACAAGATCCTTAGTCTTGCTCGTCTGCCAGTTCCGACACTTCCGCATTTAGTTGTTTGCTCGTTTTCTCAACGCGCTTGATTATAATAACACCGGTTCCTGCAAATGTCAACTGTTTTCCGGAATTTTTTTTGAGAAATTTTGATATATTTTTATTTTTAAATATTTTCGAAAAAAAGTTGACAATTGACACAATTCCTGTTAAGATAACCTTTGTTCGCAGGAGTGGCGGAATGGCAGACGCGCAGGCTTCAGGTGCCTGTAGTCGCAAGGCTGTGTGGGTTCAAGTCCCATCTCCTGCATCATAAAGGCTTTCAGAGTTATCTGAGAGCCTTTTTTGTATGTGAGGACGGACGAAAACAGGAGCGGCGGAGGATTTTCTTCTGAAGTGTTCGGACGTTTCGCGGACACTATCTTAGAAGAAAATCCTCCGCCGCTCCTGTTTTCTGGTTTTTGCATCATAGCAGCATAACTTTCGCATTACAGATTCTGCAGCACGCTTTATGCTGAATGTTATACGCGAACCACCTTATGCCCCGCCGCCTTCAGCAGCCGGTTCATAATCGCGGCACCGATGGCAGCATCTTCGAAGGATTCGGAGTAGATGCAGTCTACGTCGGTATCGTCAAATTTACGCAGGACTTCAAAGAGGTGCATGGCAATCTCTTCTTCGTTGCTGCGGGCACCGAGGCTCATGACGATGCCATGGGGATAGCAGGCAGCTGTTTCGTCGGTAGCAATGATACCTACCTTTTTGCCGCTCTCTTCGGCTTCCCTGGCCATCTGGTTCATGGTCTCTACGACCTTGTCACTGGCTCCTTCTACGATAGTCAGGTCGGCTCTTGGAGCATAGTGACGGTATTTCATGCCGGGAGCCTTGGGCTTGATACCGGAGCCCGGGGCGATCATGGCCTTGTCTACCTCTACCGTTCCGATAACGCCTTCCATCATCGCTTTCGTAATGGCACCGGGTCGCAGGATCACCGGCGGCTCTGCCGTCATATCTACGATCGTTGATTCCAGACCGATAACAGCCTGGCCTCCGTCCAGAATCATTTCGATGCGGCCGAAGAGATCCTCGGCTACATGAGCAGCCGTGGTCGTGCTGGGGCGGCCGGACACGTTGGCACTGGGGGCTGCGATGAAGCCTCCTGCAGCCTCGATAAAGGCAGCGGCAATTTTGTCACTTGGCATACGCACAGCTACGGTTTCCAGGCCTCCTGTGGTCTCGATGGGCACTAGGTCGGTCTTTGAAAAAATCAAGGTCAGAGGCCCAGGCCAGAAGGCGTCCATCATTTTTTCTGCTTTCTCCGGTACCTTTGCTGCAATTTTATAGAGATCCGTCCTGTCTTCGATATGGACGATCAGGGGATTGTCGGAGGGTCGTCCCTTCGCCGCGTAGATCTTCTTGGAAGATTCCGGGTTTAATGCATCCCCGCCGAGTCCGTAAACAGTCTCGGTCGGGAAGGCTACCAGACCGCCTGCACGGATGATATCACCGGCCTCCTTCATAATCTCAGGATCAATATTTTTGTAGTCTAGTTTTCTTATCTGTGTTTCCATTTTATCTTTTTATACTCGTTTCCATCATTTATTTCGCCATCCGATAGATCTCAGCCATATCGGATTTGGTCAGCTTCTGGATGCCGCCGATCGTGCGCTTATCCATATGGCTGCATTTGTAGGCCAGCTCAAGAATCTGACCTTCCGTCAGCTCGACACCAAGCTCCTTGATACTGGTAGGCATATGGATGGAGTGGAAAAAGTCTTCCAGCGCCTCGATTCCCTCCAGTACGGTCTTTTCCGGATCTGCATAATTATAAGGAACATTCATGACATTTACTGCAAATTTGGCAAAACGCGGGATGTCATTCGTATAGACATAGCGAGCCCAGCTTCCCCAGACTGCCGCCAGGCCTGCGCCGTGTGTCACATCAAACATGCCGCCCAGCTCATGCTCCAGCTGATGGCAGGCCCAGTCTCCCTCTCTTCCGCAGCCGGTCAGGCCGTTGTGGGACAGGCTTCCGGCCCAGAAGATCTCGGAACGCGCCTCATAGTTCTTAGGATCCTTCAACAGGATTTTCGCCTGATGCATGACTGTCTTTAAAAGACCCTCTGCGAGGTGATCGGTAAGCTCCGTATTCATCTCATGGGAGAAATAGCGCTCCATCGTATGCATCATGATGTCCACGCAGCCGCTCATGGTCTGGTATTCCGGCAGGGTGTAGGTCAGCTCCGGATTCATAATCGCGAATTTCGGCCGTCCCAGGTCGCTGCTGTAGCCACGCTTTAGCCAGCCCTCCTCGTTAGTAATGACGGAAGAATTGCTCATCTCGCTGCCGGTAGCTGCCAGAGTCAGAACGACACCGACCGGTACGGATTCTTTTGCTACCGCGATTTTCTCATAGAAATCCCAGACTTCGCCGTCGTATTTGACACCGTAGCCGATGGCTTTTGCCGAATCGATGGCGCTGCCTCCGCCTACTGCCAGGATGAAGTCTACGCCCTCCTTTTTGCAGAGATCGATTCCCTCATGAACTAGGGAAAGATGCGGGTTTGGTACCGCTCCGCCAAGCTCGACCCAGGGAATTCCCGCCTCATCCAGGGACTGGCATACCCGATCCAGCAGGCCGCTGCGCTTTACGCTGCCTTTTCCATAATGTACCAGTACCTTTGTTCCGCCAAATTCCTTTACCAGCGCTCCGGCCTGATTCTCTGTATCCTTTCCGAAAACAACCTTTGTGGGTGTATAATACTGAAATCCGTTCATCTGATGTCCTCCTTTATCTTTCTCGCCAAATTACTTTTATTATACTTCTTTTTTCCGGCACTGGCAACGACCGGAAAAGAAAAGCCGGACAGAACCACTTCTTTTTCGGTTCTGTCCGGCTTACAATATTCTTTTATTCGTACCTGAGTGCCTCGATCGGATTCATCTTTGCCGCCTTATTGGCCGGATAATAACCGAAGAAAACACCGATGAGAATCGAGAAGGTCACCGAAAATATGATGCCGCCCACGGAGGGCTTCGCCGCGTAGCCAAGCGCATTGGTTGCTACCGCCGCCAGGATCAGTCCCAGCACGATGCCGATGAAGCCGCCAAGCAAACAGATGACGATGGATTCGGTGATAAACTGAAGCCGAATCGATCCGTTGGTCGCGCCCAGAGCCTTCCTGGTGCCGATTTCCCGGGTTCGCTCGGTGATGGATACCAGCATAATGTTCATGACACCGATGCCACCCACCAGTAGTGAGATGCCGGCGATAACGGAGATGGCGATGGACACGGTAGACAGCATATCAGTCATGGAGGAGACCATGCTTTCCATGCTGCTTGCACTGATTTCAAAGCTGTCATTGTTCCGATAATAGGAATTATTAAACCAATTCTCCAGCTCCGTACAAAGACTGGTGGAGTTTACGCCGGAGGCTGTCACGAGAGTTAGCTGTGCATAACCCGTCGTGGAATGATTCTGATTCCGGGCTGCCTCCAGAGGCATATAAAGGGAGGTATAGACATCATCATCCGATTCTGTCGAAAAACCGCTGTCCTCATATTTGTAGACTCCTACGATCGCATAGCTGTAATAGCGGTTGCTGACGTAGACCTGCACCTCTTGCCCTATGGCACCGTCATAATCCCCATCAAAAAGTGTATCCACCAGCTTATCAGATACCACTGCTACCCGTTTGGCCTTTGTCTGATCATTTTCCGTCAGGGTACGTCCGGCCAGCAGGGTCAGGCCTTCATTTTCAAGATATGCGCTATTCACACCGGTCAGGGTGACATTCGCCGTCAGGCTTCCGTCCTCCGCCGTGCCGCTGCCGGCAGACTCACTTAAAAGGATCTCGCTGATGGAATCTGAGAACTCTTCCTTCATTTCCGTCAGCATTTCTTCCGTAATATAATCGCTGTCACTCATGGTGCTGCCCCTGGAAAAGCCCTGAAATACGCGGCCGTCAGCCGTCGTCGTGCTGCTGGTGCTCTTCTGGGATACGCCCAGGGTGATGTTGTTTACGCCCATATCCTCCATGGAACTGGTCACGGAGCTGCTGATAGAATTGCCCACGCTCATGATGGCAATGACGGATCCGATGCCGATGATGATGCCAAGCATCGTCAGGATGGCACGCATCTTATTGGCCAGCAGGCCATTTAAGGCCAGCAGGATATTTTCTCCGATTAACATGGCGCCCCACTCCCCTTTCTCTCTCCGATGATACAGCCGTCCTTCAGGGTGATGATACGCTCTGTCTCGGCGGCCAGCTCATTGGAATGGGTGATCAGCACGATCGTCTTTCCCTGTTCCTCATGAAGCTTATGAAAGATGTCCATGATTTTCCGGCCTGTGACGGAATCCAGGGCGCCTGTGGGCTCGTCCGCCAGGATGATGGCCGGATCATTGGTCATAGCCCGGGCAATGGATACTCGCTGCTTCTGTCCTCCGGATAGCTCATCGGGCTTATGCGACATGCGCTCTCCCATTCCTACCATTTCCAGGTAATGTCTCGCTCTCTCCTGCCGCTCTTTTTTTCCGACTCCTGCATACATCATGGGCAGCTCCACATTCCGAAGTGCCGTGGTTCGGCTGATCAAATTGTAGGTCTGGAAGACAAAGCCGATTTTCCGGTTGCGGATACCGGAGAGCTCCTTATCCTTCGCTCTCGCCACATCCACACCATCCAGACTGTACTCGCCCTCCGTCGGGCGATCCAGGACGCCGATGATATTCATCAGCGTCGTTTTTCCGGATCCGGATGCGCCTACGATGGAAACAAATTCTCCTTTTTTTACTTGGAGATCAATACCATGAAGAATCTCCAGTTCATTGGGCTGGCCGATGTAAAAGCGCTTGATAATGTGCTTTAAGTCAATGATGTTCTCTTTTTCTGTCATGGCCGCCTCCTTAGAATCCGCCCGGTGCTCCGCCACCGCCGCCGGGTGCTCCGCCGCCACCGCTTGGACCGCCACCGGTACCACCGCCGGATCCGCCCATATCAAAGATGACTGCATCCTGGCTGTCAACACTTTCCGTCTGACTATCTCCTGTGCTTTGCTGCAGCGGTGTAGAGAGATATACGGTCATGCCTTCGCTGATCTCGTCACTCTTAACCTCAGTATAATAATCGGTCTCGATACCGGTCTCTACCTTTACTTCCTTCTTTTCGCCATTGTCATCGACATAGATGACGCTGTCGCCATTTGCATTGGTCTGCACGCAGTCATAGGGAACGGCCAGCGTGTCCTTGCTTTCCTCCAGGGCAATGCTGACGGAGGCTGTCATTCCGGCCTTCAGCTGATCCTGGGATTCTTTCAGGGTAATCTGAATCTCATAGGAAGCGGTTCCGCTGCTGGAGCCCATGGTCTGACCGCTGGTTCCGGTAGGCGCCACATAGGTAACCTCGCCCTCGAGCTCCTCATCGTCGCCCAGGGAATCCGTCTTCACATATGCCGTCTGGCCTACCGCAAGCTTCACTACATCATATTCATCCACGGTAGCTTCTACAATAAAGTTATGGACATCCTGAATCTCGTAAATGGTGCCGCCGGAAAAGACGTTGTCCTCTTCCACGTTCAGGGTCGTAATGGTGCCGGACATGCTCGCATAGACGGTGCAGTCACTGAGCTGCTCTTCGTAGTCCTCAATCTTACTTTTTGCATCATCATCCGTTACCAGCTGATCCTGCAGCTTCGCTTTCTCGTAGGTTTTTGTAGCCTCCTTGACCGTACTGTCGTACTGATCCTGCACCTTTTCCTTTTCGGACTGCGCCTGCTCGTAGCTACTGTAGGCCTGAGAGGTGGTATTCTGCGCCTGCTCGTAGGCCGACTGGGCGTCTGAGATGGCTTTTTCTGCGGACTCGTAGGCGGATTTGGCGTCTTTGTAGGTTTCGTAGGCAGTGTTGCAGCTGTCCGGCAAAGCACCGTTGACGCTACTTAAGTAACTTTCCAAATCCGTAATCGTGACTTTATTTTCATTCGTGTCAGCATCTTGGATCGCTTTTTTCAGCGCACTTGCCGCCTCCTCATAGGCCTTCTTCAGACTCTCCGTATCATACTGTGCCTTGACCTTGTTCAGATTATCGAGGGCTGTCTGCTCCGCATCCTTGGCATTGTTATAGGCATTCTTGTAGGCATCTCTCGTATCTCTCGCATCCTGCAGACTATCCTCTGCATCGGAAATCGTATCCTGATAAGTGGTCTCGTAATTGTCCAGAGAGTCGAGCTGCTGGTTTACTGAGTAGTTGTTTTTCGCATCTGCCAGTGATTTTTCGATATCCGAGGAATCGAAGGTACAGATGATGTCACCCTCCTGCACCTCGTCACCGACCTTTACATAGACATTCGTGGCCTTGATGTCCTTCAGGGTCGTGCTTCCGGTCTTTCCGTTGGCCGTGGCCAGGGTTCCGGTGACACTGACAGAATTGGTCAGATCCATTTTCTCTATCTTGGCTGTCTCGATAGCCTGCGCCTGCATCTGCGGCCTTTTGCTCTTATTCTGCCAGATGACACCGGCCACGATGGCTGCAATCAGAATCAAAACAAGAAGTACCGTCAGAATCTTGTGCTTCTTTATAAAGCCGCCGATTTTCCGGCCTGCGCCCCCAAGTTTTTCCAAAGCCTTCCGTCCCTTTCCTGACTTCCTGATTTTGCTCTCTTCCACATCCTCTATTTCTTCATCCTGTTCAAACTCTTCTGACTGTTCCAAATCTTCGTCAAATTCTTTCAGCTTTTTCTTCCACAGCTTCACAATTCATCCTCCTTCATAAATTGGGGTTCTGCGCCTTATATCCGCAGCGCTAACTGTCCTGTATTGTAAGGGATGATTGTGTTTGTTCTTTGTTGAAGCTGTGATTTTTTTGTGTCCACTTGTGAAATCTATTTCTTTGGTGTATGATAGGAAAGGTTTTGACCAAAATGGAATCTATTTTTACGAGGAGAATTGTTATGAAGATCATCAAACAAGTAGGGATTATTTTCTCTATCTGCGCTCTCAGCGTACTGATTGAGCATTTTCTGCCCTTCGCCTTTCCGGCTAGCGTCATCGGCATGATTCTGCTCTTCCTGTTTCTTTTGACAGGACTTCTGAAGATTGACCATATCCGTGAAAAATCGGATTTTCTCTTGGCGAATATGGCCTTTTTCTTTATTCCGGCAGGTGTGAATGTCATCAATTACCTGGACATTCTGAAGGCCAACTGGCTTCCCCTGCTGCTGATTTGTATACTGACTACGATCATTACCTTTGCCGCGACAGCTTACAGCGTGCGCTTCACGATGTATCTGCTTTCCGGCAGGAAAGGAGGACATCATGAATGAACTGTGGTCCTCGACGTATTTCGGAATCGCTCTTAGCATTCTGGCCTTCTGGGTCGGCGAAAAGCTTCAGAAAAAGCTGAAATCACCTCTGTGCAACCCCCTGCTGTTTGCGATCCTTGTTATCGTCCTGTTCCTGCTGGCCTTCGACATTCCCTATGACAGCTACAACAACGGCGGAGCCGTCATCAATATGTTCCTGGCTCCGGCTACGGCCTGCCTCGCGGTATCCATCTATACGAAGCTTCAGCTTCTGAAGGAGAATGCCATCCCGATTCTCGTAGGCTGTACGGTGGGTTCCCTGTCGTCCATGGGCAGTGTCTATCTGCTCTGCAAGCTTTTCGGACTGGATGAGTCTATGACGGCCTCCCTGCTTCCAAAGTCCATCACTACCCCTATCGCGGTAGAGGTCTGCCAGACTCACGGCGGTATCGTGCCTGTGACCGTTATCGCAGTTATTTTTACCGGAATTCTGGGCAGTATTCTGGCTCCATATCTGATTAAAATTTTCCGGGTAAAGAATCCCATTACTGCAGGGCTCTCGATCGGAGCCTGCAGCCATGCGGTCGGTACCTCGAAGGCCATCGAGCTGGGAGAGACCGAAGGAGCTATGAGCGGACTTGCTATCGGGGTTTGCGGAATTTTGACGGTTGTTATTTCTATGGTGCTGTTGTAGGTGAAATTTTCTGTAACTGTGAAGGTATTGAACAGTTACAGAATAGAGTGATTAAAACGGACCGGTGAAACGAACCGGTGAAACGGACGCGGCTGCGGACACATTTTCCACGTTCGGGGACAAATAGCCCCTCCTTAGGAAAATGTGTCCGCAGCCGCTGTTTTTTAACTTCTCTTTTTATAGATCAAATAACCCGTGCAGCATAGCAGGGTAAACATCGTAATAGCGATACCCAATTTCAAATAATGTACATGATATGTCATCGTTATATCGTTCGATCCTTGCATCAGCTTAATGCTGTACAAGCAATCTCCAATCAACTCAGTTTCTGCCTCTTCACCGTTCAATGTTATCATCCAATCTTCATCGGACGGCACCGAAATAAACAAACGTTCATTTTCTTCGGCATCTACTTGCAATGTCACATGCCCATTTGCTACAGATAGGGTATCAACCCTTCTGGAATTGGCAGCATCTGCACATTTTGTCAACACATCCAGATTCAGTGCATAAAATTGTACCGATTCCCAGTTAAAATTATCCGCATCCGATTGAACCTCTACTTCACACTCCTGACCTTCCGTATTAGGAATGTAAAAAACGGTCGGAGAGAGCCAGCAAGCATACTTCGTTACAAATGCATCATTTATATAGATCGATGATTCAGCCTGATAATTCCAAGGAATATTACCATATACAACAATATTGTCTGCATCCGGTATATGCACTTGTATCTTTGCACCGCAGTTATTATCGCCATATGTAATGTCATATGCTATCGGATAATACAAATCTTCTGTTATACCAAACAGCTGCTTATATAGTTCATTTTGATACTCAAATGGATTTGTTGTTTCCTTTACATTATAACTGGTATCGTCATATAAAAAAGCTACCGGAAATGCATAGGGATTTAAATAAGTGGCTTTCCCATTGCTGTCACTTTCGCTGATTTTTGTCAAGCCTTGAATATCATAGGGAGATAACAGGTACTTAACGCCCATGAGTGAATCCGCTGCCAGAATAGATGTATTGGTTATGCACATATTTTCACCGTTGATCGGATATCCCAGTTTATCCAAAAATTTCCGCTGAACATCATCCGGAGAAGATGTATATCCACTAATCGATGCATAATTATAAGCAAGTCCCTCGTTATAATAGGCCGTCAATTGATTCTGTCCCATATTACGGGTCGTTGTTTGAGATATTCTGTATAACGATTGATCGGTTGCTTTTATTGCTGCTATGGTTTCCCCCTGGGTTTCGATATATGCATTGTTCTGTGAAACTTCATCGACAGAATATGCATCTATCAAAATTCCGGTATTTTCTGCCAAATCCGCAATACCTGCAACGACAAATACAACAGTCATAAAGGTCATCCATCCTTTATTTCTGTTTTCGAATCTTAAGCAGAGAAATAATACTGTTTCCAATATAATCATCACTGCAGTAGCATAGACGTATTTCGTATCATTGACATTCTTACAATATTGTAAAATGACCAACGATCCAGAAAATACGATTGCTATTCTTAATAAACTTCGAGCCTGCAGTCTGTTCTTTATGTCATTCACTCCCATAAGCGCTAAAAACAAAATGGAAAATGCCGCAACATATGCATATCTATAATGATAACTGGAAACCCACTGAAACAATGAAAACATCATAAACAGGGGATGCCAATAAAAAATCAATATAGTCCATGTAAAAAAGCCGGCGAGCAACGCGCGTTTACGTCTCCCTATCCCGTTATTGAAAACAGCAAAAATTGCAAGCACAATAGCCAGACTCCCGCAGAACAATGCTACGCTTCCATATTCGTTCCTTGCACCATAGCTATACTTTTGGAGCACAGTCGGAAGTTCTCCAATAAATGTAAAATCTAACAACTCTTCAAAATGTAAGGATCCTCTGGTACTTTTTTTCAATGCACCCAGTGTGGGTAAAAATAATAC
>CAVHYN010000074.1:1709-9398 GCA_963640245.1 Bulleidia sp. | reverse complement strand
TTCGCCCCACTTCACCCTCATTGAGGGGCGTGTCATAAAGCCATTCCCCCACCGACATGCGAGCATGTCGTGGGCTCAGGCTTTTGACACTGTAACCAAGTTTGAATTGCTATGTTTTTACAATAAAAAACCTGTGATTATATCAATCACAGGTTTTTCTCAGATGAAAAGCTGCTGACGGGAATCGGACCCGTGACCTCCGCACTACCAATGCGACGCTCTACCGACTGAGCCACAGCAGCGTTTTTATCTCTTGCGCAACGCGCTAGATTATAGTATCACCCTTTTATATAAATGTCAAGCAATAAAATGAAATTTTTTTAAAAAAATTTCATACAGGACTTTCCAGACTTTGGAATAACATGCTATAATTGTGCCAATAAGAAATGACGGAGGTAAAATAGTATGATTTCTCATCAGGTGATACAAGGGAGTCTCGAGGAGCTCAGAGGAATAACAAGGATAGAGCTGTGCGTGATGGAGACAGACGGCAGCCGGGTAGCTTCTACATTTGACTCGTCCGCTATCACTCCGGAGCTGATCAGAAGTTTTGCGGCATCTCCGGCAGAGGGGCAAAATCTTCAGGGCTGCCATTTCTTTAAGATTTATGACGAGGGAATCCTGGCCTATATCCTGCTGGCTAAGGGGATGGGAGAGGATGCCTATATGATTGGCCGTGTGGCCGTCAGCGAGCTTCAGAACCTGATTGTCGCTTATAAGGAACGCTATGACCGCAACAATTTTATCCAGAACCTTCTTTTGGATAACCTTCTACTTGTAGATATCTACAGTCAGGCGAAAAAGCTGCATATTCAGACAGAGGCACTGCGGGTCGTTTATTTGATTGAGACACGGGATGAGAAGGATGTGATGGCTCTGGAGGCTGTGAGAAGCGTATTTGCGCCCCAGTCTCAGGACATTATCACTGCTGTGGATCAAAAAAACATCGTAGTGGTAAAATCCGTGGAGGAACAGGATACCTACGAGGAGCTGGAAAAAGTAGCTGTCATGCTGGCCGGTATGCTGAATACGGATGAGAATGCCTCCCGTGTCCGAGTTGCCTACGGAACGATGGTATCTCAGATCCGGGATCTTTCCAAGTCCTATAAAGAGGCAAAGATGGCTCTTGAGGTAGGGAAAATCTTTTATCCGGAAGCAAAGGTAAATTCTTATCATACACTGGGAATCGGACGCCTGATCTATCAGCTGCCGAGGCCTTTGTGCGAGATGTTTATGAAGGAGGTGTTCGGAGAGCATACACCGGATACCTTTGATGAAGAAACCTTATCTACGATCGAGCGCTTCTTTGAGAACAATCTGAACGTATCGGAGACAGCAAGACAGCTCTTTGTCCACCGCAATACCTTGGTATACCGCCTGGAAAAGCTTCAGAAGACGACAGGACTCGATATCCGGGCTTTTGAGGACGCGCTGACCTTTAAGATAGCCTTGATGGTGGCAAGCTATATGAAATATTTAGAAACGGAAAATTGAAACTGTATAGCCGGATGCAAGGATTGCGGAAGGCAGTAAAAGAGGGATGCGGCCTTTGGACGCATCCCTCTTTGCTAGGATTTCTTTTTGCTGTCATGTTTGTTATCCGGTTTCGGCAGCTGATCGATCAGCTTTTCGATCACTGTTTTCTTGATGTAGACATCGTAGCTTAACAGGCAGATAAAGGAAAAAAGTTTCAGAAAATCCTGTTCCTCACCAGTTTCCTTCGAAAATGTTTGCTGGGAGATCTGATATTTTTGCTGCAGATCCTGTTTTAAGGCTTCAACCTGGCCTTTTTCGAGACGAAAGACTTCTTCATAAACCTCACTAAGCTGCAGCGGATCCTCAGTATGAAAATACTTTTCTGTCAGCGGTGAGAGAAGAGTCTGAATATCGCTGATGGAAAGAAGATTCTTAAAATAATAGATAAAAATCAAAAGAAGCATATGCTCCTTGGAATACTTCTTTTTTTCAGGTGGAGGAAGAAGATGATTCTTGGCATAATTATTGATCATGGTCTTGGTCAGAATTTTGTCATCTTCATATCTCTTGGAAGCCTTAAGCTGGCTATCCATAAAGGTCGTCACCTGATCCATATAAAGGTCGATATCCGGGATGTCCTCCGGATGAATATAATCCATTTGTTCCAGGCTTTTCAGAATGCTTTCCAGTAAGTTCTGGCTGTCTATTGTCATAGGTATCACCTCGCAATCTATTATATAGTATTCAAAACTATATGACAAGGGATAAATATTTAAAAATTTATACGGAAAGAAATGACAGCGGATCAAAAATGTTATATAATGGTAAAGATTCAAGAGGAGAAACAATAAACCAATTTCAAGGCAGACAGACATTTCGTCTCTGCAAAAAGGAGGACAAAATGGCTAATATTTTAAAGAGATTCGGGGATATTATGTCAGCAAACATCAATGCACTTTTAGATAGAGCAGAGGATCCGGAGAAAATGATCGATCAGTATCTGCGCGAGGTAGAAAGCGATCTGGGAAAGGTAAAGGCTGAGACAGCAGCCGTGATGGCAGCTGAGACCAAGGCTAAGAGAGAACTGGATGAGTGTACCGCAGAAGTAGAGAAGATGCAGAAGTATGCGGAAAAGGCTCTTCTGGCAGGCAATGAAGGAGATGCCCGCCAGTTTCTGGAGAAGAAGGCCGATCTGACCAAGAAGCAGGAGAGCCTTCAGAAGTCCTATGAGGCGGCAGCAGCCAATGCAGCCCAGATGAAAGAGATGCATGACAAGCTGGTGAAGGATATGGAGACCCTGCAGTCCAAGCGAGATGCGATCAAGACCAAGGTGGCAGTAGCCAAGACGCAGGAGAAGCTGAACAAGATCGGTTCCAGCGTGGCAGGCGCAGGCGATGCGATTGCAGCCTTCGAAAAGATGGAAGCGAAGGCAGATAAGATGCTGGATGAGGCCAATGCGATGTCCGAGCTCAATAAGAAAGAGGGAAGCATCGACGCGCTGACAAAGAAGTATGACAGTGCAGCATCCGACGTGGATGATGAGCTGGCAGCCCTGAAGGCAAAGATGGGATTATAAGTTGGGACTATCCATGG
This sequence comes from Bulleidia sp., assembly GCA_963640245.1. Taxonomy (GTDB): domain Bacteria; phylum Bacillota; class Clostridia; order Lachnospirales; family Lachnospiraceae; genus Laedolimicola. The sequence continues at coordinate 6,329 of CAVHYN010000074.1, read as the reverse complement.
ATAATAAAATCTATTACTGTGAGAACTGTGGCGGCGTTATGGAATTTGACGCCGCTTCTCAGAGTCTCAAGTGCCCCAATTGCGGCACGGAGTCAAGAATAAAAAACGAAAAGGAAAAGATTGTGGAACACAGTCTGACTCTTCATGCCATGCAGACGATTAAGGCATCAGAGAAAAAAAGTCAGACGATGATCTGCAAGGGCTGCGGTGCCAAGATTGAGGTGGCAGCCACTAGTACAGCCACCAGCTGTCCCTACTGCGGTTCCAAGTATGTGCTGGCAGATAAGCAGGAGGACGCCATCATTCCCGATGGGGTACTGCCTTTCCAGATTGACCGGAACCGGGTAGGTGAGCTGTTTCGCAAGTGGCTGAAAGGACGATGGATGGCTCCCGGTGAGCTGAAACACCTGTATCAGCAGGAGAGGCTGCAGGGTGTTTATCTGCCCTACTGGACCTTTGATGCGAAGACAGACGCGCAATATACGGCTCAGGGCGGGCGCAGACGTACGGTATCGAGAAAAGGACCGGACGGAAAAATCATACAGGAGACCGTAGTAAACTGGTATCCTACCTCCGGCAGAATTCGGCATTTTTTTGATGATGTGCTGATTGCGGCATCGAAAAGCCTGAAGCAGAACCTGCTGGAACGAGTGGGACGCTTCGGCCTGAATCAGGTGGCATCCTATTCTCCGGAGTATTTCTCGGGCTACAATGCAGAGATCTATACGGTGAATCTCTCAGATGCCCACAGTGATGCCAGACGATATATGGAAAGTAATCTGAAAGAAATGGCAAGGCAGGATGTGCTGAGACGTTATGATGAAGTGCGGGATGTGAGGGTTCGCATCAGCTACCTTGATGAAACGTACAAGCATGTGATGCTTCCGGTTTACGCCACGGCATATACTTACAAAGGGAAAAAATATCACGTTCTGATCAATGGTCAGAGCGGCAGGGTAGAGGGCGATTATCCAAAGAGTCCGGCGAAAATTATCGCAATAATTGTAGGCGTTCTTGCGCTTCTGTTCCTGATTTACCTGTTTAGTACCGGCAGAGACGATATCTACTATGGTATGCAGACGGTTCCGAGCCAGAGCGCACTTTTGGCATCGGATAGCCAGACTGAGGAACAGATCATCCTGCAGGAGGAAAATGAGGAGGCAATAAGATGGGATTATTCAGCGGACAGTTTGCCAATGTAGTAGAATGGCAGGAATACCGGGATGATATGCTCTTTTGGAAATGGAGCAATAAGGAGATCAAGAAAGGAAGCCGCTTGATTATCCGCCCGGGTCAGGATGCGATTTTTCTGTATAATGGCAAGACAGAAGGCATCTTCCGGGACGAGGGAAGCTACGATATTGAATCAGCGATTATCCCGTTTCTGTCTACCTTAAAGGGCTTTAAATTCGGCTTTAACAGCGGCCTGCGGGCGGAAGTGCTGTTTGTCAATACCAAAGAGGTGCTGGTAAAATGGGGTACGAAGAGTCCGGTATTGATTCCGACACCGGGGCTTCCGGGCGGCATGCCGATTCGGGCTTTCGGTACCTTTGCCTGCAAGGTTTCGGATTATGATGCCCTGATTGAAAAGGTGGCCGGGATCAAGCAGCAGTATTCCGTGGAGGATGTGCGGGAGCGTATCATCGGTATGCTGGATCAGCTTTTGATGAAATGGATTTCAAAAGAAGGTAAAGATATGTTCAATCTCCAGGCCAATGCCGATGCGATCGGCCGTGGTATCCGGGAGGATCTGGACATGGAGATGAGCAAAATCGGTATTAGTATCGCAAGTTTTGCTATTTCGAGCTTTAACTATCCGGAAGAAATTCAGAAGATGGCTGAGAAGGCAGCTGCTCAGAGCATGATTGGCGATGTGGGACGCTTTCAGCAGGTGGCCATGGGCGAGGCTTTTTCCAAAGGTCAGGGCGGAGGAACGGCCTCCGATATGGCCGGTATGGCGATGGGAATGGCGATGGGGCAGCAGATGGCAGCCCAGATGGCGCAGACGATGCATGGCGGTGCGCAAGGTGCCGGTGCGGCAGCAGGAGGTGCAGCCCCGAATTTCTGTCCGAACTGCGGCACAAAGACGGGTGGTTCGAACTTTTGCCCGAATTGCGGACAGAGATTGGTATAAATGTTTGAGGGAGACGAAAGTAGTATGAGCAGTTATGAGCTTTTGAATCCGGAACAGAGAGAAGCGGTGTTTCATACAGAAGGACCGCTTCTGATTTTGGCAGGAGCCGGTTCCGGAAAGACCCGTGTGCTGACACATCGGGCAGCCTATCTGGTAGAACAGGGCATCGCACCCTGGAATATTCTGGCGATCACCTTTACCAATAAGGCAGCAGGTGAGATGCGCGAGCGTGTGGATAAGCAGGTAGGACTTGGCAGCGACAGCATCTGGGTCAGCACGTTTCACTCCACCTGTGTACGTATCCTGCGCCGCTATATCGATCGCCTGGGCTATGATACCTCATTTTCCATCTATGATACAGACGATCAGAAGTCTTTGATGAAGGAAGTCTGCAAAAAGCTTAACATCGATACAAAGATTTATAAAGAAAAAATGCTTTTGGGAGCTATTTCCCATGCGAAGGATGAACTGATAAGTCCGACCGAAATGCAGCTGCATGCAGGAAATGATTGGAATCAGCAGAGAATTGCGACTGTTTATCAGGAATATCAGGCACAGCTTCGGAAAAACAATGCTCTGGATTTTGATGATCTGATTATGAAAACCGTGGAGCTCTTCCGAAACTGTCCGGATGTATTGGAAAACTACCAGGAACGCTTTCGGTATATCATGGTAGATGAGTATCAGGATACGAATACAGCGCAGTTTCAGCTGGTGAGAATGCTTGCGGACAAATATCGGAATCTCTGTGTCGTTGGTGACGATGATCAGTCGATTTACCGGTTCCGCGGTGCGAATATCATGAATATTCTGAATTTCGAGCAGGTCTTTCCTGATGCGAAGGTCATTAAGCTGGAACAGAATTACCGTTCTACCAGCAATATTCTGAACGCAGCGAACGAGGTCATTCACCATAATCAGGGAAGAAAAGATAAGCGGCTCTGGACAGATAACGTTACCGGTGCACCGGTACGCTTCCGTATACTGCAGAATGGCTTTGAGGAGGCAGAGCATGTCATCGGCAATATCACCAGCCATATCCAGAAAGGGGAGGCAGAATACCGGGATCATGCGATTCTCTACCGCACCAATGCCCAGTCCCGTCTTTTTGAAGAAAAATTGATCTATGCGAATATTCCCTACAAGATCGTTGGCGGAATCAACTTTTATGCACGCAGGGAGATCAAGGATCTGCTGGCATACCTGAAAACGATAGATAATGGCCGGGATGATGTAGCAGTGAGACGCATCATCAACGTTCCCAAACGTGGCATCGGGGCGACAACACTTAGCCGTGTAAATGAGTTTGCGGTAGCAAATGATATGAGCTTTTATGATGCACTTTTAAATGCTGACCAGATTCCGGGAATCGGCCGTGGTGCAGCGAAGGTATTGCCCTTTACCGTGTTGATTCAGACGCTGCGGGCGAGACCGGAGCAAATGGGGATAAAAGAGCTGTTGGAAAAGATTCTCGAGGAAACCGGTTATCGCCAGGAACTCCTTTTAGAAAAAACAGAGGAATCAGAAGCTCGTCTGGAAAATATAGACGAATTGCTGAGCAAGGCGAAGGATTACGACGAAAATACTGTGGAACCCTCTCTTGGCGGCTTCCTGGAGGAAGTGGCGCTGGTTGCGGATATTGACAATCTCGAGGAAGAGAGTAACCATGTGGTGCTGATGACGCTGCATAGCGCGAAAGGTCTTGAGTTTCCCTATGTCTACATGGTTGGCATGGAAGAGGGACTCTTTCCCAGTTATATGACGATTATGTCGGATACTCCGCATGAAGACATGGAAGAGGAACGGCGTCTCTGTTATGTAGGCATTACCCGTGCGAAAAAGGAACTTACGATGACAGCGGCCAGACAGCGGACGCTCCGGGGAGAAATGCAATACAATCGTATATCCCGTTTTGTCAGGGAAATTCCGGATGAATACTTAGAGGAGAAATCAGAAACTCCGGGTCAGCGGGCGAAGGAGACAAGGGAACAGCGCCAGAATGAACGAAAACAGGCGATACTGGAGACCAGAAGAAGTCTTCGCGCAAAACCGTTTCAGCCCCAAAAAGTGGCGGCTACGAAGGCATCCAGCCTGAATTACGGAGTCGGTGACCGGGTAAAGCATATTCGCTTCGGTGAAGGTACGGTTCTGGAGATTCTGGAAGGCGCAAAGGACTATGAGGTACGCGTCCAATTTGATACGGCAGGAACAAAAAAGCTTTTTGCCTCCTTTGCAAAGCTTAAGAAAATATGATATAATACCGTCAAAATAAGCGGCTGTGTTTACGGACAGGGAAAGGAGTAACGGATGAACAACAAAGTGGAGGAATTATTAGCAACAACCAAATTAAATGAGCTGCTTCACAAGAAAGAAGCAGAAGAGAAGAACAAAAATACGGTACTGTGGGTGCTGGCGATCATCGGAGCAGTGGCTGCCGTGGCTGGAATCGCCTATGCAGTATATCGTTTCTTCGCACCGTCCTACCT
>CAVHYN010000074.1:0-1699 GCA_963640245.1 Bulleidia sp. | reverse complement strand
GTCCTACCTTGACGAGTTCGACGATGACTTTGAAGACGATGAGTTCGATGACGACTTCTTCGATGATGAAGAAGAATAAAGAGAAGAATTGAGCAGAGGGTGTCTCAAGACGGGGGAAATGTTTTGAGGCACTCTTTTTGATGTAATAGGAAATTCCGAAGGAATCCCCTATTACATCAAAAAAACATTATCGCACTGCGAAGGAGAGTTATGAAAAAAAGTGAAATTTACGAGGGAATTGTGGAAAAGACCCAGTTCCCGAATAAGGGAATTGTGACAGTGGAAGAACGCCATGTGGCGGTAAAGAATACATTGCCGGGAGAGAAGATTAGGTTCCGGCTTAAAAAACTGCGTAAGGGTGTAGGAGAAGGCCAGCTTCTGCAGATCTTGGAGCCCGCAGCCAATGAAATCACGCCGGCCTGTCCGCATTTTGTGAGCTGTGGCGGCTGTACCTGGCAGAATCTCTCCTATGAGGATCAGCGGCTTTTGAAAGAAGGACAGTTGAAAGAGCTGCTTGACGGCGCTGTGACAGCTCCCTATGAATTTGAGGGCGTGAAGGGAAGCCCGCGGCAGTTTGAGTATCGCAATAAGATGGAATTTTCCTTCGGAGATGAGGAAAAGGACGGACCTTTGGCTCTTGGCATGCACAGACGTGGCAGCTTCTATGATATCGTGACCGCAGATCGGTGTCAGATTGTGGACGAGGATTTTCGGAAGATTCTTCGCAGTGTGCTGGAGCATTTTGAAGAGAAGGGGCTGCCTTTCTACCACAGACTGCGTCATACAGGATATCTTCGGCATCTGCTGGTGCGAAAAGCAGCAAATACAGGGGAGATTCTGATAGATCTGATTACCACAACCCAGCATCTTCGTGAGGATGGCAGCGATTATAAAGCCCTTACGGAAGATGAATCCTGGGCAGAGGAGCTTAGAGCGCTTTCCCTGGAGGGAGAGATTGTAGGAATTCTGCATACGTACAATGACAGCCTGGCAGACGTAGTGCAGAATGATCGGACAGAGCTTCTGTATGGCAGAGACTATTTCTATGAGGAGCTTCTGGGACTTCGCTTTAAGATTTCCCCGTTCTCCTTCTTCCAGACCAATTCCCTCGGTGCGGAGCTGCTCTATGAGACAGCGAGAGGATATATTGGAGAGACAAAGGATCGCGTAATTTTCGACCTGTACAGCGGCACCGGCACCATTGCCCAGATGCTGGCACCGGTGGCAAAGAAGGTAGTCGGCGTAGAAATCGTGGAGGAGGCTGTAGAAGCTGCCAGAGTGAATGCAGGACTCAACGGCCTGAGCAATTGCTCCTTCATCGCAGGCGATGTCTTGAAGGTCATCGATGAGCTTGTCGACAAACCGGATCTGATCGTACTGGATCCGCCAAGGGACGGCATTCATCCGAAGGCATTACAAAAAATTATCGACTTTGGAGTGGAACGGATTGTATACATTAGTTGCAAACCCACTAGTCTGGTACGGGATCTTGAGCTTTTGCAGGGCAGAGGATATAAGGTGGAGCGATGCGTGGGAGTGGATATGTTTCCGTTTACGGGGAATGTGGAGACGGTAGTTCTTTTGTCCCAACAGAAGCCGGATGACACGATAGAGATTGACTTAGATCTGGACGAGCTGGATGCTACCAGTGCTGAGTTGAAAGCAACCTATCAGGAAATCAAAGATTATGTGCTGAAAG
>CAVHYN010000073.1:0-9794 GCA_963640245.1 Bulleidia sp. | reverse complement strand
CCTGAAATATCAGGAAAAACTAAGAAATGCGAGGTTATGCAACAATGATAAAAATCCTATTCGTCTGCCACGGCAACATTTGCCGCAGCACCATGGCTCAATATGTTATGCAGGATCTGGTGAACCGTAAGGGCATCGCCGATGAATTTTTTATCGATTCCGCAGCGACAAGCACGGAGGAGATCGGAAATCCGGTACATCGCGGAACCAGAGCCAAGCTAAAGGAACTAGGGATTCCCTGTGGAGATCACAGGGCAGTACAGCTGAAATCCACGGACTACGACAAGTTTGATTACATCATCGGAATGGACAGCTGGAACAAGCGGAATATGATGCGGATTCTGGGCAGTGACCCGGATGGGAAGGTTTCTCTCCTGCTGGATTATACGGATCATCCGCGGGATATCGCAGATCCCTGGTATACCGGGAATTTTGATGCGACCTATGAGGACGTAAAGGAAGGCTGTGAGAGTCTGCTGGCATACTTAAAAAGATAAAAAGAGGGAGTAAATACGGAACCGTATTTACTCCCTCTTTTTCGATCAATTCTTCTTAAAGCCTGCTCTCTTTCTGAGGGTAGGATCCAGGATCTTCTTGCGGATTCGGAGAGACTTCGGTGTGATCTCCAGAAGCTCATCCGTATCGATAAATTCCAGACACTGCTCCAGACTCAAAACTCTCGGTGTGGTCAGCTTCAGAGCCTCGTCCGCACTGGAAGAACGGGTATTTGTCAGCTTCTTGGTCTTGCAGACATTCAGCTCGATGTCTTCCGCCTTGCCGTTCTGGCCGATGACCATGCCGGCATAAACCTTTTCGCCCGGTCCGATAAACAGAGTACCGCGCTCCTGGGCATTGAAGAGACCGTAGGTGATGGCTTCGCCTGCTTCAAAGGCAATCAGAGAGCCCTGCTTACGATACTGGATGTCTCCCTTGTAGGGACCGTAGCCCTCAAAAATCGTATTCAGAACGCCGGTTCCTTTGGTGTCCGTCATAAACTCCCCACGGTATCCGATGAGGCCTCTGGCCGGAATCAGGAACTCCAGACGGGTAGAACCGGTTCCGTTGCTGTGCATATTGATAAGCTCGCCCTTTCGCTCACTCAGCTTCTGAATGACATTTCCGGAATAATCGTCGTCTACATCGATATAGGCACGCTCCATCGGTTCGAGCTTCTTTCCCTTCTCATCGGTATGATAGAGAACCTCAGCCTTGCTGACAGCAAACTCATAACCCTCACGGCGCATATTCTCGATCAGAACGGAGAGATGAAGCTCACCACGGCCGGATACCTTAAAGCGCTCGGTGGACTCTGTCTCTTCGACACGAAGGCTGACATCCGTATTCAGCTCACGGAACAGGCGGTCACGCAGATGACGGGAAGTGATATACTTGCCTTCCTTGCCGGCCAGCGGGCTGTCATTTACCAGAAAATCCATCGAAATGGTCGGCTCGGAAATCTTCTGGAACGGGATGGCTACCGGGTTTTCCGGGGAGCAGAGAGTATCACCGATATGGATGTCTGCGATACCGGAGATGGCGACGATGGAACCTACGGTCGCGCTGGTGACATCGACCTTGTTCAGACCGTCAAACTCGTAGAGCTTGCTGATTTTTACCTTTTTAAATTTATCCGGATCATGATGGTTTACCATGACCATCTCCTGATTGACGCGGATGGTTCCGTTATCCACCTTACCGATACCGATGCGGCCGACATATTCATTGTAATCAATGGTGCTGATAAGAACCTGTGTGCCGGCATCCGGATCACCTTCGGGAGCCGGGATGTAGTCAAGAATCGTCTCGAAGAGGGGGGTCATATCCTTGGGCTCGTCATCGAGATTTCGGATGGCATATCCGGCCTTGGCAGAGGCAAAGATGAAGGGGCAGTCCAGCTGCTCATCGGAGGCATCCAGATCCATAAAAAGCTCCAGAACCTCGTCCACAACTTCGGTAGGACGCGCCTCGGGACGGTCGATCTTGTTGACGCAGACGATAACCGGAAGATCCAGGTCAAGAGCCTTGCGCAGAACGAATTTTGTCTGGGGCATGGAACCCTCGAAGGCATCTACGACGAGGACGACGCCATTTACCATCTTCAGGACACGCTCCACCTCGCCGCCGAAATCGGCATGACCCGGGGTGTCAATGATGTTGATCTTTACATCCTTATAAGTAACGGCTGTATTCTTGGACAGGATGGTGATGCCTCGCTCACGCTCGATGTCGCCGGAGTCCATGACCCGCTCTGCGACCTCCTGGTTGGCACGGAACACACCGCTTTGCTTCAATAATTCATCTACCAGTGTAGTTTTGCCATGATCGACATGGGCAATAATTGCAATATTTCTGATATCTTCTCTTTTCATTTCTTGATCCTCATAAATACGAATTCGTTAACCTTAACATTCTATCATATTTTCGCCTGAATACAAGGGGAAATCTGTGCAGAAGGTGGATCTTTTTTGAAACACCCGGCATGAAAAATGGAAAAATATTCCAAATATAGTTCTAAGGGAAAGAAATTTGCATATATATAGTAGCAGATTCCAAAAGAAAAGCCTCACAGAGGCGTTTTTGCGAATGAGGTATCAAATAGTTACAGGAATATAAGAAGGGAGAGACGGAAGATGTCAGAAAAAGGAATGGAGAACAACCAGGTAACTGTATGCGGAGTGATTGCATCAGGGTTCGCCTACAGTCATGCGATCTATGGGGAGGGATTTTATCGAACAAAGCTGTTGGTTCCGCGGCTGTCGGATTCCTTTGATCTGGTACCGGTGACGATATCCGAACGTCTGATCGACGTGTCCATGAACCATGTGGGAAGTGATATCCGGATCTTCGGACAGTTTCGATCCTACAATCAGCATGACGGAAATAAGAACCGCCTGCTTCTCTCGGTCTTTGCCAGAGAGGTGGAATTCCTCAGAGAAGAGATAGAAGGCGAAAAGGCAAATGAAATCCTTCTGAATGGTTATCTCTGTAAAAAACCCATCTATCGGAAAACACCGCTTGGAAGAGAGATTGCGGATCTTTTGATCGCAGTCAACCGCCCTTATGGGAAATCAGACTATATTCCGTGCATCTGCTGGGGCAGAAATGCCCTTTTTGCTGCAAGCTTTGAGGTGGGCGCTCCGATCCGGGTGCGCGGACGAATCCAGAGCCGGGAGTATACAAAAGTATTAAGTGAGACCGAGTCCGAGCAGCGGATCGCCTATGAGGTGTCGGTGAGCAAGCTCGGTTATGGGGAGGAAAAGGAGGAGGTGCCCGGCCAGGAACTTTGATTTGCTTGCATTCCCGTTGGTTTTGATGTATGATGTGCATACAATACGCTTTAATAACCATAGGCAGCAGGAGAAGGAAAAATGAGCAAAGCACATGTGACAGTCTTTTGCGGAGAAGGGAAAGGAAAAACCTCAGCGGCTCTCGGTCAGGGCATATTCGGAGCCAGTGCAGGAAAGTCCGTCATCGTCATACAGTTTTTAAAAGGAAAGATCGGAGAGCGGATCGACTTCATCAAGCGGTTGGAACCGGAGATTAAAGCCTTCTGTTTCGAAAAATCAGATGTCAGCTTTGAATCTCTTGACCCCAGGGAGCAGGAGGAGGAGGTCATGAACATCCGCAACGGCCTGAATTTCGCGAGAAAGGTTCTGACGACAGACGGCTGTGATATCCTGATCCTGGATGAGGTGCTGGGAGTCGTGGACAAAGGTATCCTGACAATTGACGAGCTGAAGACCTTGATAGAGGCCGGAGATGAGGATACAGAGCTGATACTGACCGGCATTCAGATGTTTGATGAGCTCTGCCCTTATGCGGATGAAGTATTTCGCATCGAAAGCGTGAAGTGAGAAGGCTTAGAAAGGATTGACAAGCGATCCACTCTGTGCTACTCTGATGATAATAAATAGCTATTCAGTTATTGAATAGTAATAAATTGAACAGTTACAAAGGTAGAGGTTGCGTTCTCCATCAGTACCTTTTCGGATATGACAGGCATAGAGGAAGAAAAGGAAAAGGGGATGACGCCGAAAGAGATTGTTTCCTGTGAGTAGTTTCTTGGGCATGCCGTGAAGAATGGTATGACTGTCATCAGCAGGCTGATGGGGCGCTATCCGGAGAATACAGGGAAAGAGAACAGATTCTTTTGGGGCGCGCCTTCGCAGGTACGCCTCAATTTTTGCCTGACAGGAGGAGAAGAAAATGGCGATTTTTAAGGGAGCAGCAGTAGCAATTGTAACACCGTTTTTGGAGAATGGAGAGGTAAACTATCCGAAGCTTGCAGAGCTTCTGGATTACCAGATTGAAAATGGAACAGATGCCATCGTCATTTGCGGAACGACCGGTGAGTCCTCGACCCTGAGCCATGAGGAGCATCTGGAGGCGATCCGCTTCACCATCGAGCATGTAAATAAGCGGGTGCCGGTCATCGCAGGAACCGGATCCAATTGTACGGAGACCGCTATTTATCTGTCCCAGGAGGCAGAAAAATATGGCGCGGATGCTCTGCTTGTGGTAACTCCTTACTATAATAAGGCGACACAGAAAGGCCTGATTGCTCATTATACAGCAGTGGCTGAGTCCGTGAGCCTTCCCATCATTATGTACAATGTTCCGTCCCGTACCGGCTGCAATATCCAGCCCGAGACAGCAGTGACATTGGCAAAAAATGTAAAAAATATCGTCGGCATCAAGGAAGCCAGCGGCAATATTTCCCAGGTAGCCAAGCTGATGCAGCTCGCAGACGGATGCATCGAACTCTATTCCGGAAACGATGATCAGGTAGTGCCGATCCTGTCTCTCGGCGGATATGGCGTCATCTCCGTGCTTTCCAACGTGGCACCACGTCAGACTCATGACATGGTTATAAAATACCTCGAGGGCGATACCGCAGGAAGTCTTGCTATCCAGCTGAAGGCCATTCCGGTCATTGACAAGCTGTTTTGCGAGGTCAATCCGATTCCGGTAAAGGCAGCCCTGAATCAGATGGGCTTTGAGGTCGGACCCCTTCGTATGCCGCTGACTGAGATGGAGCCCGAGCACCAGGCACAGTTGAAGCAGGCGATGATTGATTTTGGAATCGAGGTAAAATAGAAAATGACAAAGATTATACTTCACGGCTGCAACGGCCGTATGGGACAGATGCTCACCGGCCTTCTGAAAGACGATCCGGAGGCAGAGGTAGTAGCAGGAGTAGATGGCTATACCGGCATCGCCAATGACTATCCGGTTTTTGCGAATATCGACGAGTGCACGGTATCGGCGGACGTCATCATCGATTTCTCAAATGCAAAAGCAGCAGACGGTCTGCTGGCCTACTGCGTGCGAACCAAGACTCCGGTCGTTCTCTGTACCACAGGACTTTCCGAAGAGCAGCTTGCCAAGGTAGAAGAGGCGGCCAAAGAAACCGCAGTGCTGAAGTCTGCGAATATGTCACTTGGAATCAACCTTTTAATGAAGCTTTTAAAAGAAGCAGCACCGACACTTGCAGCCGCTGGCTTTGATATCGAGATTGTAGAAAAGCATCATAACCAGAAGCTGGATGCTCCGAGCGGAACAGCTCTGGCACTGGCAGACTCTATCAACGAGGCCTCAGACGGCGTCTATGAGTATATTTACGACAGAAGCCAGGAGCGCAAGAAACGTGATACGCACGAAATCGGTATCTCTGCTGTAAGAGGCGGAACCATCGTCGGCGACCACGACGTAATCTTCGCCGGCACCGACGAAGTCATTACCTTCGAGCATCGCGCCTACTCCCGCGCCGTATTCGGCAAAGGAGCCATCCAGGCAGCTAAGTTCCTGGCCGGAAAACCGGCCGGACGCTATGATATGAGTGATGTGATCGGATAAATCAGCGATATGAAAATCAGAAAGTCCCGGGTGACGGGTGCTTGACAGAAACTTCCCTAAGGAGTCTCTTAGTTGGAATGAGTGTGGAAATTTTCTGCCAAGCGCACGGAACCCGGGACTTTTGTTCCTCCTTATTTCACAAAAAATTCACAAAATACATTCAGAATAAACACAAAAGAAGAATATCCTTAGACACATATGTATGTACTCTCATCAAGCACAGAAAGATTCCGAGAGTACATATGTCTGCAAAGGAGGAAACAGCCTTGATCGAAGTCAAAGATTTGGTGAAACGCTACAGCAAAAATACCGCAGTCGATCACCTGAATTTTCATGTAGAAAAGGGACAGATCTACGGATTCTTGGGACCTAACGGTGCCGGAAAATCCACCACGATGAACATGATGACCGGTTATCTCGCCCCCACGGAGGGCCAGATTCTGATAAATGGCCATGACGTAGCCGAGGAGCCGATGGAAGCCAGAAAGAGCATCGGTTACCTGCCGGAGATCCCGCCCCTCTATCCGGATATGACCGTCCTGGAATATCTGCGCTTTGCCGCAGAACTCAAGCAGGTACCGAAAAAAGACCGGAGCAGCGAGATAGAGCGAGTTATGAAGGAAACCCGCATCAAGGATATGGAGAAGCGCCTGATTCGCCATCTATCCAAAGGCTATCGGCAGAGAGTAGGCCTGGCACAGGCGCTTCTGGGAGATCCGGAGGTTCTGATTCTGGACGAGCCCATGGTAGGACTCGATCCGAAGCAGATCATTGAGATCCGCGAACTGATCCGCGGACTGGGCAAGAAGCATACGATTATCTTAAGCTCCCATATTCTCTCGGAGATTACCAGTGTCTGTGACCATGTCCTGATCATTTCCCATGGAAAGCTTGTGGCCAGCGATACACCGGAAAATCTGAGCAGCTACAGGAGGCATTCGGATGCCTGTGAACTGAAGGTGCGCGGAAGCCGTGCAGCTTGCGAGAAGGCGATGGAGCTCTTAAAGCAGGTGAAGGGGCTGGAGGTAAAGACGACCACGGCCTCCCTGGAGGATGTTTTCCTCGAACTGACATCAGACGAAAAGGAGGAAAAGTAACATGTGTGCAATTTATAAAAAAGAGCTGCGGGCATACCTGACCTCCATGATCGGCTACATTTTCATGGCTGTCCTGCTGGCTGTCACCAGTCTGTATTACGTGGCAAACTGCCTTGTGGGCGGATATCCGGTCTTTGGCGCGATCCTATCCTCTGTTTACTTTATCTTGCTTATCGTTGTGCCGGTTCTGACCATGCGTAGCATGGCTGAGGAGAGACGGCAGAAGACCGATCAGCTTTTGATGACCGCACCGGTTTCCCTGTGGAAAATCGTGCTGGGAAAATATCTGGCGATGGTGACCATCTTTCTGATCCCGATGGCACTTCTGTGCCTGTATCCCTTGATTCTGCTGCAATTTGGCAGTGTTTCATTGCCTATGGCCTACACAGCGATCCTGGGCTATACCCTGTTCGGCGCAGCCTGCCTCGCGATCGGTCTATTCCTGTCAGCTGTTACGGAAAGCCAGGTAATTGCAGCAGTGCTGACCTTCGGTGTCCTATTTTTCCTGAATATGGCCTCCGGCATCGCCAATGTCATCGGAGCAAGCGGAATTGTGGCCTCCGTTTTCAATGCCCTTTGTATTTATCAGCCGTTTATCAACTTTGTGCAGGGGATCTTTGACCTGACCGGCGTTTTGTACTATGTAACCGTGATTGTTCTGGCTCTGTTCCTCACGGTGCAGCTGATGCAAAAAAAGCATGGCACTTATCGGCTTAGCATGGTAGTTTTTGCCTGCGTGGCCGCAGTGCTGGTAAATCTGATAGCAGGAAAGCTGCCGTCCCAGTATCTGAAATATGACGTCAGCGATCAGAAGCTTTTCACGACCGGCGATCAGACAGCAGAGACCTTAAAAGGCCTGAACGAGGATATTACCCTTTATCTCATCGCCCAGCAGGGCAGCGAGGATGCTACACTTCAGGAGCTTCTGGAGCGCTATGAAGGCCTCTCCTCTCATATCAAGGTTGAGACAAAGGATCCGGTACTCTACCCGAATTTTGTCTCCCAGTATACCAGTGAAAGCCTTTCGGAAAACAGCATCCTGGTAGTGGGAGAGAGCCGCTCCAAGGCAATTGATTATTATGATATCTATCAGTATGGCATGGATTACTCCACCTACAGCAGTTCCTTGACTTCTTTTGACGGTGAGGGGCAGATCACCAGTGCCATTGCCTATGTGACAGCGGAGGATATGCCGGTAGTCTATACCTTAAGTGGCCATGACGAGGCGGATTTAAGCACTACGGTCACTTCGTCCATCGAAAAAGAAAATATCGAGCTGAAAAGCTTAAGTTTGCTGACCGAAGAAGCGGTACCGGAGGATGCGAAAGCAGTCATCATTTACGGTGCGCTCTCCGATATTTCGGATGACGAGAAGAGTAAGCTGGAAGCTTATATGGAACAGGGCGGTCAGGTCGTGATCCTGCTTGGCTATACCGACAAGGATACTCCGAATCTGGACAGTCTGCTTGGGGATTACGGAATCACACTGGCGGAGGGGCTGGTACTGGAGGGAGACAGCCAGCATCATTTGCCGAACTATCCTTATTATCTCCTGCCGGATATCCAAAGCTCGAATTATACCTCGGATGTCAGCTCACGCTATGTGCTGCTTGCCTTTGCCCAGGGTATGACAGAAAGTGCGGATCTCAGTGATGATTTGACTTACGAAAGCCTTCTGGCTACGTCATCCCAGGCCTATTCGAAGACCAACCTGGAATCCGAGGATTTGGAGCAGGAGGAGGGCGATGTCTCAGGACCCTTTGACCTGGGAGCCGTGGTTACAAAAACGATAGATGAGAATGTGGAAGCAAAGCTTATCGTATTTGCCTCGGAGACGCTCCTGGATGAGCAGGTTGACAGTATGGTATCCGGCGGAAACAGCACGCTGTTTCTAAATGTCATGAGTCAGCTGGCAGACCACGAAAGCACGATCTCCATCGAGCCTAAGAGCATGAGTACCGAATATCTGACGGTACCGGCCGGAAGCACGATCTTCTGGGGAATCCTGACGATTGTACTGATACCGCTTGCCCTGCTTATCACAGGCGGCGTCATCTGGTTTAGAAGGAGGAAGCGTTAATGACAAAGAAAAAAAGACAGGTAAGACTGCTGGCGGCGATAGCCGCCCTCGCAGTCCTCGGACTTATCTATTTTCTGGTCAGCCGTGCCGACTGGAACAAGGAGGAAGAGGACACTTCCGAAGAAATTCAGGTCTTGAGCATAGCACCTGCGGAAATCAGCGAAGCCACCATCACAAACAGCTACGGCACCCTGCGTCTGACTTACGACGGTGAAACCTGGACATCTCCGGATGATCCGGATCTGGAACTGAATCAGGATGCCCTATCGACTTTGTGGAACCGCCTGAATCCTCTGTCTGCGGTACGGGATCTGGGTGAAGCCACAGAAGACCTAAGTGCCTACAGCCTGTCCGACCCGGCTATTACCATCCGGCTCACCCGGGAGGACGGCACCGAAATCACGGTTTCTATCGGCGGCACGGCCTCGGATGGCAATGTCTATGTAGAGACATCCGAAAGTGATCACATCTATACCTGTGACAGCTACCTGGCGACAGCATTTACGTGCAGCCTGAGTGATTTTGAGGCGACAGCGGAGGAGACAGAAGCTGAAGAATAATTTACATATTTTTAATATTTCGCTTGTTGACAATTTCTTATAATCGTAATAACATATAGGATGCTATATAGGTAGCTATATAGCATCCTATTTATTCAGAACCCCATTCGCAAAATCGCTACTTCGTAGCTTTTCTTTTGCTCATATGGTTACCTCGCCATATAAAACTGCTTATCTGCCTGAATGCAAGCATTCGCAGAA